>NZ_JBUDXE010000002.1:0-426948 GCF_054956735.1 Ramlibacter sp. bp-362 | reverse complement strand
TGGGTTCGGGGTGGTCTTTTTTCCGCCGGCCCTCCCCTACCCGCGAGGATGCTTGGTGGTGTGGGCTGGGCGGTGAGCGCAGCGAACCCCAGCAAACCTCAGTGCCGCGCGAACACGAACGCGCGGATCGCGTCCGTCAGCGCCGTGTCCGGCGTGTTGATCGCGTAGACCTCCGACATGTGGCTGTGCCCGCGCAACTGCAGCAGCGGCCCGCAGTGGCCGGCGCTGCACAGCGCCGCCTGCGCCTGCTCCGCCTGCTCGTGGAAGTCGGACGGGTCCAGCTCCGCGTAGGTCACCAGCATCGGCAGCCGCGAAGCCGCCATGCCCGGCAGCGCCGAGCGGCGGGCGTACAGGGAGGCGTCCTTGCCGAAGTAGGCCTGCAGCGTCGGATCGGGCTGCGCGCTGGACGGGTCGAACAGGCCCGACACGAAGATCGCGCCGGCGATGCCGCCGCCCGGCTCGACGTGGAAGCGCGGGTGGCCGATGTACTGCGCCACGTGCGCGGCCCCGGCCGAATGCCCCATGAGGTAGATGCGCTCCGGGTCGCCGCCGCGCGCGGCGATGTTCTCGCGCACCCAGACCAGCATCGCGGCCAGGTCCTCCTGGGCCGCCGGCCACGGGTGCTGCGGCGCGAGGCGGTAGGTCGTGTTGACGCCCACCATGCCGTTCTTCACGGCCCACAGCGCGATGTTGTCGTAGAAGGGGCTGTTGCCGGTGCGCCGGTTGCCCGCCACGAAGGCGCCGCCGTGCACGAAGATGAGCACCGGCCGCGGCGCCGCGTCGGGACGCTGCGGCGTGAAGACGTCCAGCAGGTTGCGCTCGGGATCCGGCCCGTAGCGCACGGCGCGCGTGACGGTCACGCCTTCGTAGGGTTCGCGCTGCTGCAGGGGCGCATAGAGCGCCGCCGTCCTGGGCGGGTCCACCACGCGGCCGATCTGCCGCAGCTGCGCCTCGATGGCTTCGGGCACCTGGGACGGCAGCGCGGCGATGGAGACCGGCCGGGTGGCGCAGCCCGCCAAGGCCAGCACCCCGGCGGCGAGATAGGCAGCACGCATCGATCCTCCTGCGGGTATGGTTTGCGCAGGATTATGGTTGCAGTGCGCCATCCGCACGACAGCGGGACCAACGCTGGAGCATCTGCCGCTAACATCGCCCGGGATCGCACCCCTTCCATCCGATGAAGCGCACGCCTTACCTGTTCAGCGCTGGCACACCGATGGCCGAGCGGCTTCGCACGACCGACTGGGATTCGACGCCCCTGGGTCCGGCCCAGCACTGGGACGCCGCGCTGAAGACGCTGGTCCCGATCATGCTGGCATCCAGCCAGCCCATGTTCATCGTCTGGGGACCCGGGCGCACGCTGGTCTACAACGACGGCTACGCCGAGATCCTTGCCGCCAAGCATCCCGGTGCGGTGGCGCGTGACTTCCTCGATGTCTGGGACGAGATCCGCGACTCCCTGACACCCATCGTGGCGGCCGCCTATCGCGGCGAGCCGGTCCAGATGGACGACATCGAGCTCTGGATGGAGCGCCGCGGCTTCCGCGAGGAAACCCACTTCTCGTTCTTCTACTCCCCGGTCCGGGCGGAGACCGGCGAGGTCGGCGGATTCTTCTGCGCCTGCACCGAGATCACCGCACAGATCCTCGCCGAGCGGCGCCTGAGCGAAAGCGAAGCGCGCCACCGGGGCGTCCTGGAGAACATGGAGGAGGGCTTCATCCTGCTCGATCGCGAGTTCAACATCCTGGAGGTGAACGAAGCGTCCATGCGGATGGTCAGGCTGGCCCGGCACGACCTGGTCGGCCGCAGTCACTGGGAGCGGTTTCCAGGCACTTACGAAGGCCCCCTGGGCCGCATGTACCGCGAGGTCGCATCGCTGCGGCGGCCCCGCACCCTGGAACACCTCTACCGCTTTGCGGACGGTCGCGAACGGTGGTTCGAGGTTCGCGCCTTTCCCGTGGGCGATGGCGTCGCCGCGGTCTTCCAGGACGTCACCGAGAGGCGCCGGCTGCAGGAGGAGCTGTCGGCGTCGTTCGAACGCGTGCAACTCGCGCTGGATGCGGGCGCCATCGTCGGAACCTGGGTGTGGAACATCCCCGAAGACCAGTTCGTGGCGGACGAACGCTTCGCCCTGAGTTTCGGGCTGGACGCCGCCAGGCTGAAGGCGGGCACGCCGCTCAGCTATGCCGTCGCGGCCATCCACCCCGAAGACGTGGAGCGCGTCAAGGCGGCCGTCGACCACGCGCTGCAGGCCGGCGGCAGCTACAGCGCGCAGTATCGCGTGCTCAGGGATGGCGCTTACCGGTGGGTGGAAGCGAGCGGACGGATCGAGCGGGACGGGAACGGCAGCCCCTTGCGGTTCCCCGGCGTGCTGCTCGATATCGAGGAACGTCGCCGCGTCGAAGCGGAGCGGGACCGGATGCTCGAAGCACTCCAGGTCGCGGACCGGCGGAAGGACGAATTCCTCGCGATGCTCGCGCACGAGCTGCGCAACCCGCTTGCGCCCATCAACACTGCCGCGCACATGCTCAAGCTCGCAGGGGCGGATCCGCGGCGCATCGCGGAAGCCGGCGAAATCATCTCACGCCAGGTGGGCCATCTCACCCGCCTGGTGGACGACCTCCTCGACGTATCGCGCGTCACGCGCGGCCTGGTACGGCTGGAACGGGAGCCCGTCGACATGCGCGCGGTCGTGTCCACGGCCATCGAGCAGGTCAAGCCCCTGCTGCGGTCACGCGGCCACGAACTGCGCACCCGCATCGGTGCCGGTGCGTGCACCGTCGACGGGGACTACCACCGGCTCGTCCAGGTCGTCGCCAACCTCCTGAACAACGCCGCCAAGTACACGCCGCAAGGCGGCGCCGTCGAAGTGCGCCTCGAGCCGCGCGAGGACCGTGTGGGCGTGACGGTGACGGACACCGGCATGGGAATCGCCCCCGGGATGATCGACCAGGTGTTCGAGCTGTTCACGCAGGGCGAACGGACGCCCGACCGCAGCCAGGGGGGTCTCGGCATCGGCCTCGCACTGGTGCGCTCGCTGGTGCAACTCCATGATGGCGAAGTCCGCGCGAGCAGCCCTGGGCCGGGCAAGGGAAGCACTTTCCGCGTGGACCTGCCTCTGGCCCGGGTGGAGCCGGTCCCCGCAGCGGCGGAAGCCCCCGGGCGACCCGCTTGCGGTCGAAACATCCTCGTCGTGGACGACAACGAGGACGCCGCGCTCACGTTGCGCGACGTCCTGGAGCTGCTGGGCCACTCGGTGACCGTCGCACACGACGCGGGGAGCGCCCTCCGGGGGGCCGCCGCCGCGACGCCATGGGACGCGGTCATTCTGGACATCGGCCTGCCGGACATGACCGGCTACGAGCTGGCGCAGCGCCTGCAGGAGCACGCGGCCGGCCGGGACGCGGCGTTCATCGCGCTCACCGGGTATGGGCAGGCGCACGACCGCGTCATCTCGAAGAATGCGGGCTTCGACCACCACCTGGTGAAGCCCGCGGACATCGCGCGGCTGGCGGACATCCTTGCAGGAGCCGCCGCGCGGGTTGATCCGGCCTAGAACGGGATGTCGTCGTCCATGTCGTCGAAGCCGGAGGCCGGCTTCGACGCGGGCCGCTGCGCCGCCGGCGCGGGCGCGCGGGCGGGGGGCGCCGAGCGGCGCGGGGCGCCACCGCCGTCGTCGTCGCCACCGGACGGGCCGCCCATGCCCTGGCGGCTGCCCAGGAGCTGCATCTCGGTGGCGATGATGTCGGTGGCGTTCTGCTCGACGCCGTCCTTGTTGGTGAATTTGCGGTAGACGAGGCGGCCCTCGACGTAGATGGGGCTGCCCTTCTTCACGTACTCGCCGACGATCTCGGCCAGGCGGTCGAAGAAGCTGACGCGGTGCCACTGGGTTTCCTCGACCATCTCGCCGCTGTTGCGGTCCTTGCGGCGGCTGGTGGTGGCGACGCTCACGTTCGCGACGGCCTGGCCCGAGGGCAGGTAGCGCACTTCGGGGTCGCGCCCGCAATTGCCGACCAGGATGACTTTGTTGACGGATGCCATGGGGTTCCCCTCTGAAATTGGGTCGATTATGTGGCCTCGGCCTCGTCGGCGAGAACCTCCTCGGCCGTCTGGCGGGCCTGCGGCGCGCGCATGGGCCAGGCGACCACCAGCCACAGCAGCATCAGGGCCGCGGCGGCGCCGAACAGGCCTCCCCACCCAACGTCCTTGGCCAGCCAGCCGCCGACCGCGCCGCCGGCAAAAAATCCCAGGGATTGGAGGGTGTTGTACACACCGAGCGCGGCGCCGCGCGAATGCGCCGGCGCCAGCCGCGAGGCGAGGCTCGGCTGGGTCGCCTCCAGCACGTTGAAGCCGCAGAAGAACAGGAACAGCAGCGCCGCCAGCACCGGCACGGTGGGATGCATGGACGCGGCCCACAGGCCGGCCTGCACCAGCAGCACCAGGCCGATGGCGCCCAGGAACACGGCGCGCAGGTAGCCGCGCCGCTCCAGCGGGAACAGGCCGCCCATGACCACGAAGGACGCGACCACGGTGGGCAGGTACACCGTCCAGTGCCTGTCCTTGGGCAGGCCCGCTTCCACCAGCAGCACCGGGATCGCCACCCACATGGCCAGCTGCACCGCGTGCAGCACCAGCACGCCGAGGTCCAGGCGCAGCAGCGGCGCGTGCTTCAGCACGTCGACGAGCCGCCCGCGCGGCACATTGGCCTTCTCCGCGGGCGCCGGCGGCGTCCACCACATCACCACCGCGATGCAGCCCAGCGCCAGCAGCCCCGTGATCGCGAACAGGCCGCCCAGGCCGATGATCCCGGCCAGCATCGGCGCGGCCACCAGCGACACGGCGAACATCAGGCCGATGCTGGCGCCCACCAGCGCCATCGCCTTGGTGCGCACGATGTCGCGCGTCTGGTCCGCCAGCAGCGCGGTCACGGCGGCCGAGACGGCGCCCGCCCCCTGCAGCGCCCGGCCGGCCACCAGCCAGTGCAGGTCGGGCGCCGCCGCGGCGACGAAGCTCCCCGCCGCGAACACCAGCAGGCCCAGCGCGATCACGCGCTTGCGCCCGAAGCGATCGGAGGCCAGCCCGTAGGGGATCTGCAGGATGCCCTGCGTGAGGCCGTAGATGCCCATGGCCATGCCCACGAGGGCCGGGTCGTCGCCGCCGGGATAGCGCGCCGCTTCCAGCGCGAACACGGGCAGCACGAGGAACAGCCCCAGCATGCGGGCCGCGAAGATCAGCGCCAGCGAGCCGCTGGCACGGCGTTCGGCCGGGGTCATCCGGCTGGACAGGGCGGTGGGGGAATCGGTCACGAATGGCAACGGGGCGCGCCGGCGGGCCCGGCAAACCCCGCATTCTCTGCCATATCGCACAGGGCCCGGGTGCACGGGAAAGGTGGGCGGCCTATCATGTCGGGTTTCCCGTGGCGCGCCCCCGACCTTGAACACAAGCACCGAAGGCAAGTACCTGCATGACGCGCTGGGCCAGCGGATCAGCATCCGCGGCGCGCGCACGCACAACCTCAAGAACGTCGACCTCGACCTGCCGCGCTACCAGCTGGTGGTGATCACCGGCCTGTCCGGCTCCGGCAAGTCCTCGCTCGCCTTCGACACGCTCTATGCCGAGGGGCAGCGGCGCTACGTCGAGAGCCTGTCGGCCTATGCCCGCCAGTTCCTGCAGCTGATGGACAAGCCCGACGTGGACCTGATCGAGGGCCTGTCGCCCGCGATCTCGATCGAGCAGAAGGCCACCAGCCACAACCCGCGCTCCACCGTCGGCACGGTCACCGAGATCCACGACTACCTGCGCCTGCTGTTCGCGCGCGCCGGCACGCCCTACTGCCCGATCCACGACGTCCCGCTGCAGGCACAGACCGTCTCCCAGATGGTCGACGCGGTGCTGGCCCTGCCCGAGGACACGCGCCTCATGGTGCTGGCGCCGGTGGCGCGCGAACGCAAGGGCGAGTTCACCGAACTGTTCGCCGAGATGCAGGGCCAGGGCTACGTGCGCTTCCGCATCGGCCGCGACGTGTTCGAGGTCGAGAGCCTGCCGAAGCTGAAGAAGGCCGAGAAGCACGACATCGACGTCGTCGTGGACCGCCTGAAGGTCCGCCCCGACATGCAGCAGCGCCTGGCCGAGAGTTTCGAGGCGGCGCTGCGCCTGGCCGACGGCCGCGCCGTGGCCGTGGAGATGGACAGCGGCCGGGAACACCTCTTCAACGCGAAGTTCGCCTGCCCGGTCTGCCACTACTCCATCAGCGAGCTGGAGCCGCGCCTGTTCTCCTTCAACTCGCCGGTGGGCGCCTGCCCCAGCTGCGACGGCATCGGCACGATGGAGTTCTTCGACGCCACGCGCGTCGTGGCCTTCCCCGAACTCTCGCTCGCCAGCGGGGCGATCAAGGGCTGGGACCGGCGCAACCCGCACTACTTCGCGCTGATCGACAGCCTCGCGAAGCACTACAAGTTCAGCGTCGACACGCCCTTCCAGGACCTGCCGCCGAACGTGCGCAAGGTGCTGCTGCACGGCTCGGGCGAGGAGGAGATCCGCTTCGCCTACACGCTGGAGTCCGGCGGCCGGCGCGTGAACAAGAAGCACCCCTTCGAAGGCATCCTGCCCAACATGGAGCGGCGCTACCGCGAGACCGATTCGGCCGCCGTGCGCGAGGAGCTCGCGCGCTACCGCAGCCTGCAGCCCTGCCCTTCCTGCGAGGGCACGCGCCTGCGCAGCGAGGCGCGCCACGTGCGCCTGGGCGAAGGCGCCGACGGCAAGGCGATCTACCAGATCGGCCACATGACGCTGCGCGACAGCCAGGCCTGGTTCGAGCACCTGCAGCTGCACGGGGCCAAGGCGGAGATCGCCGCCAAGGTCGTGCGCGAGATCGCCGCGCGCCTGAAGTTCCTCAACGACGTGGGGCTGAACTACCTGAGCCTGGACCGCAGCGCCGAGACGCTCTCCGGCGGCGAGGCGCAGCGCATCCGGCTCGCCTCGCAGATCGGCTCCGGCCTCACCGGCGTGATGTACGTGCTGGACGAGCCCTCGATCGGCCTGCACCAGCGGGACAACGACCGCCTGATCGGCACCCTGCAGCACCTGCGCGACCTGGGCAACAGCGTGCTGGTGGTGGAGCACGACGAGGACATGATCCGCGCGGCCGACTACGTGGTGGACATGGGGCCGGGCGCCGGCATCCACGGCGGGCAGGTGGTGGCGCAGGGCACACCCGACGAGGTGCTGGCCAACCCCGAATCCCTCACCGGCCGCTACATGGCCGGCACGCTGAAGATCCCGGTGCCGGCGAAGCGCAACCGGCTCGGCGAGCAGCCGGACCCGCAGGTGATCCGCATCGTGCGCGCCTCGGGCAACAACCTGAAGGACGTGACGGTGGAGATCCCCGTGGGGCTGCTCACCTGCGTCACCGGCGTGTCCGGCTCCGGCAAGTCCACGCTGGTCAACGACACGCTGTATGCCGCCGTGGCGCGCGAGCTCTATCGCGCGCACGAGGAGCCGGCGCCGCACGAGGCGATCGAGGGCATCGAGCACTTCGACAAGGTGATCAACGTCGACCAGTCGCCGATCGGCCGCACGCCGCGCAGCAACCCGGCCACCTACACCGGCCTGTTCACGCCGATCCGCGAGCTGATGGCCGAGACCAACGTCGCCAAGGAACGCGGCTACGGCCCGGGGCGCTTCTCCTTCAACGTCGCGGGCGGCCGCTGCGAGGCCTGCCAGGGCGACGGCGTGGTGAAGGTGGAGATGCACTTCCTGCCCGACGTCTACGTGCCCTGCGACGTCTGCCGCGGCCAGCGCTACAACCGCGAGACGCTCGAAGTGCAGTGGAAGGGCCGCAACATCGCGCAGATCCTCGACATGACGGTGGAGGACGCGTACGAATTCCTCAAGCCGGTCCCGGCCATCGCCCGCAAGCTGCAGACGCTGCTGGACGTGGGCCTGTCGTACATCAAGCTGGGGCAGGCCGCGACCACGCTGTCGGGCGGCGAGGCGCAGCGCGTGAAGCTGGCGCTGGAGCTGTCCAAGCGCGACACGGGGCGCACGCTCTACATCCTGGACGAGCCGACGACCGGGCTGCACTTCGCCGACATAGCCCTGCTGCTGAAGGTGCTGCACCAGCTGCGCGACGCGGGCAACACCATCGTCGTCATCGAGCACAACCTGGACGTGATCAAGACGGCCGACTGGGTGATCGACATGGGGCCGGAAGGCGGCGACGGCGGCGGCACGGTGGTGGTGGCCGGGACGCCGGAGGAGGTGGCGGCGGATCCGCGCAGCCACACGGGGCATTACCTCAAGCGTCTCCTGTAAGGCGGTGTTTGCAGGCTGGCGGCCTACAAATGCGGGCCGCCAGCCTTCCTAGCATTCCCCGGTACCAACTCGTCGGGAGAAATGCATGTCGATCATCGGCACCATCATCGTCGGCTTCATCGTGGGCCTGATCGCCCGCGCGCTGAAGCCGGGCAACGACAGCATGGGCATCATCATGACCACCCTGCTGGGCATCGCGGGTGCCTTCGTCGCCCGCTTCCTGGGCCAGGCGTTGGGGCTCTACGGCCCGAACGAGGCGGCCGGCTGGATCGCCTCGATCATCGGGGCGATCATCCTGCTGTTCGTGGTGGGCATGGTCCGCGGCCGCTCGCACGACCGCGTGCGCTGAGGCCTCAGGGACGCGCGGCGGCCAGCAGGTCGCGCGTGCGCTGCGCCTCGCGCCGCGCCGCCTGCGCGTAGTCCTCGCCCGCCGACGCATAGAGGATGGCGCGCGAGGAGTTCACCACGATGGGCCCGTCGGCGCGCCAGCCCGCCTTCACCGTCGCCGCGGCGTCGCCGCCCTGCGCGCCCACGCCGGGGATCAGCAGCGGCACCGTCGGCGCGAGCGCGCGCACGCGCTCGATTTCCGCCGGATAGGTGGCGCCGACCACCAGCCCCAGCTGCCCGTTCAGGTTCCAGGGACCCTGCGCCAGGGCCGCGATGTGCTCGTAGACGCGCGGCTGCCCGTCCACCGAAGCGAGCCGCTGGTTCTGCAGGTCGTCGCCGCCGGGGTTGGAGGTGCGGCACAGCAGGAACGCGCCCTTGTCCCCGTATTTCAGATAGGGCTGCACCGAGTCGAAGCCCATGAAGGGCGACAGCGTCACGGCGTCGGCGCCGTAGCGCTCGAAGGCTTCCTTCGCGTACTGCTCCGCGGTCGAGCCGATGTCGCCGCGCTTGGCGTCCAGGATCACCGGCACCTGCGGGAAGCTCGCGCGCAGGTGCTGCACCAAGCGCTCCAGCTGCGCCTCGGCGCGGTGCGCGGCGAAGTAGGCGATCTGCGGCTTGAAGGCGATCACCAGGTCGCCGGTGGCGTCGGCGATGCGGGCGCAGAAGTCGTAGATGCGCCCCGCGTCGCCCTTCAGGCCGGCCGGGAAGCGCGCCGGCTCCGGGTCGAGCCCGACGCACAGCATGGAGCCGCTGCGCTGCTGCGCGGCGCGCAGCATCTCGAGGAAGGTCATGGCCTGATTCTAGGAGGGCGGGGCACGCCACAATGGCGCCCCATGCCCGCCCTGTCCCGCCAGCAACTCGTCGTCCTCGCCTTCCTCACCCTGATCTGGGGGATCAACTGGCCGGTCATGAAGCTGGGCGTGACCGGCTACCCGCCGCTCACCTTCCGCGCGATCTCCATCTGGCTGGGACTGCCGGTGCTGGCCCTGGGCCTCGTGCTGCTGAAGGTGCCGTTCACGATCCCGCGGCGGCACTGGCGCGAGCTGCTGTGGCTCACCACCACCAACATGTTCATCTGGCACGTGTGCATCATCCTGGCGGTGCGCACGCTCTCCAGCGGGCGCGCGGCCATCCTGGGCTACACCATGCCCATCTTCTCGGCGGTGATCGGCGCGCTGTTCTTCGCCTCGCCGCTCGGCCGGCGGGCCTGGCTGGGCGTGAGCGCCGCCGCCCTGGGCGTGCTGCTGCTGCTGTGGCACGAGCTCACGCACCTGGCGGGCCGGCCGGTCGGCGTGCTGCTGGCGCTGGTGGCGGCCGCCTTCTGGGCCTTCGGCACGCAGACCCTGCGCCGCACCCGCATCCCGGTGCCGGCACTGACCATCGCCTTCTGGATGACGGCGCTCACGGCCGTGCTGATGGCGGTGCTGGCCCTGTTCGAAGCCGGCCGCTGGCGCTGGCCCGACGCGCCCGTCACCGGCGCCATCCTGTTCAACGCGGTGCTGGTCTTCGGCTTCGCCCAGGCGGCCTGGATCTATCTCGCCCGCAACCTGCCGCCGATCGCCTCCACGCTGAGCGTGATGCTCATTCCGGTGCTGGGCGTGTTCAGCGGGGCCCTCTGGCTGAAGGAGGCGCTGCACTGGCAGGACTGGGCGGCAGTCGTACTGATGGTTGTAGCGATCGCCTCGGTCCTCTGGCCCGCCCGCGCGGCGCGGCCGGCGTTGTAGGACAGCGCCGCATTTGCGCGACCGTTTCTTCTGCCGGGCCGTCGGCGGTCGGGATAATGGGCGGCTCCCCCATGACCACATCCGCCCCGCCGATTCCGGAGAAGGACCTCGAACAGCGCTTCCAGCTGCTGGTCGACGCCGTGACCGACTACGGCATCTTCATCCTGGACCCGGAGGGCCGCATCGCGTCCTGGAACAGCGGTGCCCAGAAGCTCAAGGGCTGGGAGCGGGACGAGATCGTGGGCCGGCACTTCTCGGTGTTCTACCCGCCGGAAGCCATCGCCACCGGCTGGCCGGACGAGGAATTGCGCCGCGCCCGGGCCCAGGGCCGCTTCGAGGACGAAGGCTGGCGCCTGCGCAAGGACGGCTCGCGCTTCTGGGCCAACGTCGTCATCACGGCGCTGTACGAGCCGGATGGAACGCTGAGCGGCTTCGCCAAGATCACGCGCGACCTGACCGAGCGCCGGCGCCACGAGGAGGCGCTGCGCGCCAGCGAGGAGCGCTTCCGGCTGCTGGTGGAGAGCGTGCGCGACTACGCGATCTTCATGCTGGACCCGCAGGGACGCGTCCAGAGCTGGAATGCGGGGGCCGAAGCGATCCTCGGCTACCCGGCCGGGGACATCGTGGGACGCCACTTCGGTGCCTTCTTCCCGCCCGAGGCCCAGGAGGCGGGCAAGCCCGAAGCGGAACTGCGCGAGGCCCTCGCGGCCGGCCGGGTGGAGGACGAGGGCTGGCGCGTGCGCAAGGACGGCTCCGTGTTCTGGGCCGACGTGGTGGTCACCACCGTGTACGGTGCCGACGGCGACCTGCGCGGCTTCGCCAAGATCGTGCGCGACATGAGCGAGCGTCGGCGCCTCGAGGAGCTGGAGCAGTCGAGCCGGCGCATGAGCGAGTTCCTGGCCATGCTGGCCCACGAGCTGCGCAACCCGCTGGCGCCGATCCGCAACGCGGTCACCATCATGCAGCTGGAGACCCTCACCAGCCCGGTGCTGCGCAACTGCCGCGACGTGATCGACCGGCAGCTGACGCACGTCACGCGGCTGGTGGACGACCTGCTGGACGTCGGGCGGCTGACCACCGGCAAGATCAAGCTGCGCAAGGAGCTGGTGCGCCTGTCCGACGTCGTGGCCCGCAGCGTCGAGACGGCGCGGCCGCTGATCTCGGCGCGGCGCCACCAGTTCACGATGGAGCAGCCGGACCAGCCGGTCTACGTGCACGGCGACCCGACGCGGCTGTCGCAGGTGCTGCAGAACCTGCTGGTGAACGCGGCGAAGTACACGCCCGAGGGCGGCCGCATCTCGCTGACCGTCTCGGCCCGCGACGGGGTCGGCTACCTGGTCGTGCGCGACAACGGCCGGGGCCTGGCGCCGGAGCACCTGGAATCCATCTTCCAGCTGTTCAGCCAGGCCGAGGCGGCCAACTCCTCCGCCTCGGAAAGCGGATTGGGCATCGGCCTGACGCTGGCACGCACGCTGGCCGAGATGCACGGCGGCATGATCGAGGCCGCCAGCCCGGGGCCGGGCCAGGGCAGCACCTTCACGGTCCGCCTGCCGCTCGCACCGGCCGACGACGTGCAGCAGGAAGAGGAAAGGCGCGAAGGCCCCTCCGGCGGCCTGCGCGTGCTGGTGATCGACGACAACCGCGACTCGGCCGACAGCGCCACGGACGTGCTGCGGCTGCTCGGCAACGAGGTCGAGTCGGCCTACGACGGCCAGGCGGGCATCGTCGCCGCCCGCCGCCTGAAGCCCCACATGGTGCTGCTTGATCTCGCCATGCCGGGCATGGACGGCTTCGAGGCGCGCCGGCGCCTGCGCGAGCAGAGCGGCGTGCTGACCCCGTTCCTGGTGGCCATGACCGGCTTCGGCAACGAGGAAGACCGGCGGCGCACGCAGGATGCCGGCTTCGACGGCCACCTCACCAAGCCCGTGGAACTCGACGCGCTGGTGGGCCTGCTGAACGAGGCGCGCCGCCGCGCCGGGCTGTCGGTGGACGGCAACGAAGCCGCTGCCCGCGCCGTGTAGGACAAGGGCGACAGATCAGCAGGGCCACCCCGGTCGGCGAGTCCGCTTGACTACCATCGACGCTTTCGTCGGGGGGCCTCTCATGCCACTTTCCATCTGCGGCAAGGCAGCGCTGCTGCTGGCCGGGCTGGCGCCGGCCCTGGCAGGCGCGCAGCTCCTGGCCGCCGCCGGCAGCGGGCTGGCGGAGCTCAGCCTCGAGGAGCTGAGCGAACTGCCGGTCACCTCGGTCTCGGGGCGGCCGCAGAGCCTGCGCAGCGCGCCGGCCTCCGTCTTCGTGATCACGGGCGAGGACATCCGCCGCTCCGGGGCGATCAGCCTGCCCGAGGCGCTGCGGCTCGCGCCGAACCTGCAGGTCGCGCGGCTGAACGCCAGCCAGTACGCCATCTCCGCCCGCGGCTTCAGCAACGGCATCGCCAACAAGCTGCTGGTGCTGATCGACGGGCGCACGATCTACTCGACGCTGTTCTCCGGCGTGTTCTGGGACTACCACGACCTGGTGCTGGAGGACATCGAGCGCATCGAGGTGATCAGCGGCCCGGGCGGCACGCTGTGGGGCGCGAACGCGGTCAACGGCATCATCAACGTGATCACGAAGACCGCCGCGTCCACGCAGGGCACGCTGGTGACCGCCACCCGCTCGAACCACGGCGGGCAGGAAGCGGCGCGCTGGGGCGGCCGCATCGCGCCTTCCACCTACCTGCGCCTGTACGGCCTGGCGCTCGACCGCGACAACACGCGCACGCAGGCGGGGGCCGAGCGTGCCGACGACTTCAGCAAGCGGCAGGTCGGCTTCCGCCTCGACCACCACGCGGGCAGCGACCAGCTGACGGTGCAGGGCGACGCGTTCGAGGGCGGCGACGCACCGGGCAGCGGCATGGCGCCGGAGATGTTCGGCGGCAACCTGCTGGCGCGCTGGGAAAGCCGCTTCGGCGACGGCAGCCCCTACCGGGTGCAGGCGTACTACGACCTGCAGGCGCGCGACGAGACGCTGGGCTTCCACAACCGCGCCGCGGCGGTCGACCTGCAGTTCACGCACGAGCCCCTGATGCCCGCGGGCCAGCAGCTGCTGTGGGGCGGCGGCTACCGGCACGGGCGCGACGAGAACGACACCACCCTCTTCGTCCGCTTCGATCCCGAGGATCGATCGCTCTCCTGGGCCAACCTGTTCGTGCAGCACCAGCTCGACCTGGGACGCCGCTGGCAGCTCACGTCGGGCGTGAAGGCGGAGCGCAACAGCTACACGGGCCTCGAGTGGCTGCCCAGCCTGCGACTCGCCTACCAGCACGCGAACGAGGGCAGCACCTGGGTGGCCGCTTCCCGGGCGGTGCGGGCGCCGGCGCGCGTCGACCGCGACTTCTTCTTTCCCGGCAATCCGCCCTTCATCATCGCCGGCGGCGACGGCTTCGAATCCGAGACCGCCAACGTGCTCGAGATCGGCCACCGCGGCCAGCTCCGGCCCAACCTGACCTACTCGCTGACCGCGTTCCGGCAGAACTACCAGGGCCTGCGTGCCGGCCGCGGCATGCCCGCCGTGGTGGCGAACCGCATCGCCGGCTTCAGCCAAGGCGTGGAGGCCTGGGCGCAGTGGCAGCCCCTGGAAAACGCGCGCTTCAGCCTGGGCTACCTGGGGCAGCGCAAGAAGCTGCACTTCAGCGAGGGACCGCCCGATCCCGTCAGCATCCCCAACCTGGGCAACGACCCGCAGCAGCAGTGGAAGCTGCGCGCGCAGTTCGACCTGCCGCGCCAGACCGAGCTTGATCTCTTCGTGCGCCACGTCGGCACCCTGCCCGCGCCGCGCGTGCCCTCGTACACGGTGACCGACCTGCGCCTGGGCTGGCAGGCCACGCCGCAGCTGGAGCTGTCGCTGATCGTCCGCAACGTGTTCGATCGCGAGCACGTGGAGTTCAACGACGCAAGCGAATTCGGGCGCGGCATCTTCCTGAGGGCGGTGCTGCAGCTGTGACGACGCGCCACCTCCCGCGCCGCACCTGGCTCGCCCTCGCGGCGGGCCTGTGCGCCGTGCGCGGGCGCCTGGCGCGCGCCCAGCAGGGCCTCGGGCTGGTGCGCGAAAGCGCGGTGAAGGCGGCCTTCCTCTACAAGTTCGGCAGCTTCGTCGACTGGCCGCCCGGCGTGTTCCGCTCGCGCGTCGCGCCCTTCGTCATCGGCGTGTACGGCGACGACGCCGTGGCGGGGGAGCTGGAGCAGATCACGTCCGGCCGCGACCTGGAGGGCCACCCGGTGAACGTGCTGCGCGTGCGTGGCGCCGAGGACGCGCGGGGCGTGCACGTGCTCTACGCCGGCGGCCCGCGGGCCAGCCGCGCGCGCGAGATCCTGGCCAGCGTCCGCGGGCCCGTGCTCACGGTGGCGGACGGCCCGCTCGCCGGGACCGACCCCGTGCTGTACTTCACGCAGGACGAAGGCCGCGTGCGCTTCGTCGCCTCGCTGAGGGCCGCGGCCGCGCGCGGGCTGAAGCTCAGCTCCAAGCTGCTGGCCGTCGCGCAGGACGTGGAGGGCCGCTGATGCGCATAGCGAGCGCCCGGAGCATCCGCCACAAGCTCAACCTGATCCTGCTCGCGACGGTCGGCCTCGCGCTGCTGCTGTCGGCGGCATCGCTGCTGCTGGTGGAAGCGCGCAAGGCCTGGCGTGACGCCGAGGCCGACCTGGCCGGGCAGGCCGAACTGGTGGGCCTCGCGAGCGAGGCGGCCCTGGCCTTCGGCGACCGCAAGGTGGGCGAGCAGACGCTGCGCGTGCTGCAGGCGCAGCCGGGCGTGGCCGCGGCGGCGCTCTACGACAAGCAGGGGCAGCTGTTCGCCTGGTTCCTGGCCGGCGACGGCGGCTCGGCCGACGTGCCCGCCGCCGTGCCGCCGCCGGGCCTGCGCTTCGGCTGGACCATGGCCACCATCGTGCGGCCGGTGGTCTCCAACCGCGAGGCGATCGGCACCGTCTACGTGCAGTCGCGGCACGGGCTGGTGGCGGAGATCTCGGAATACATCGGCTGGCTGGTGGCCGTGACGGTGGCGAGCCTGTTCGGCGCGCTGCTGCTGGCGCACCGGCTGCAGAAGTCGATCACCGGGCCCATCGAGGACGTGAGCCGCGTCGCCCGCACGGTGCTGGACCGCGGCTCCTTCGACGTGCGCGCGACGCGGCGCAGCGAGGACGAGGTGGGCCAGTTGGTCGACGCCTTCAACGCCATGCTCGACGAGCTGGGGCAGCGGGCCCGCGTGCTGCAGGAGGCGAACGCCGCCCTGTCGGCGAGCGAAGCGCGCTACCAGCTGGCGGCGCGCGGCTCCAGCGCCGGCCTGTGGGACTGGGACATCACCGGCGGCACCATGTTCCACTCGCCGCGGCTGAAGGCGCTGCTCGGCTACACGGAGCAGGAGTTCCCCGACGAGCCCGACGCGCTCGCCGCCATCATGCATCCCGACGACCTGCCCGGCGTGCGCGCCTCGCTGCGCGCGCACCTGTCGCACGACGTGCCCTACCAGGCCGAGTGCCGGCTGCGGGAGAAGAGCGGGCGCTGGCGCTGGTTCCTGGTCACGGGCATGGCGCTGCGCGACGCGCAGGGGCGCGCCTACCGCGCGGCCGGCTCGCTGATCGACATCTCCGAACGCAAGCAGGGCGAGCTGCTGCTGCAGCAGTCCAACCAGGCCAAGGACGAATTCCTGGCCACGCTCGCGCACGAGCTGCGCAACCCGCTGGCGCCGCTGCGCACCGGGCTGCAGATCCTGAGGAAGCCCAACGTGCCCGCCCCGGTGCAGCAGCGCACGCTGCAGACCATGGACCGGCAGCTCGCGCACATGGTGCGGCTGATCGACGACCTGCTGGACATCTCGCGCATCAACAGCGGCAAGATCCGGCTGGAGCTCGCGCGCAGCTCGCTGCGCGCCGCGCTGCAGACCGCGCTGGAACTGGCCCGGCCCTCGATCGACGCCGCGGGCCACGCGCTGCACGTGGAGCTGCCGGACCCCGACATCGAGCTGCAGGGCGACGAGACGCGCCTCGCGCAGGCCTTCGGCAACCTGCTGAACAACGCGGCCAAGTACACGCCGCCGGGCGGCGAGATCCGCCTGCGGGCCTGGCAGGAAGGCAGCGAGGCGCGCGTGGAAATCCGCGACAACGGCATCGGCATTCCCCCCGACATGCTGGAGAAGGTGTTCAGCCTGTTCACCCAGGTGGCGCCCGCCGGCGCGCAGGCGAGCGCCGGGCTCGGCATCGGCCTGTTCCTGGTGCGCAGCCTGATCCAGATGCACGGCGGCACGGTGACGGCCGCGAGCCCCGGCACGGGCCAGGGCAGCATCTTCACCGTCACCCTGCCCTGCCTGCCGCCCGCGCTGCCGGAGACCGGCGCGCAGGGCGACGAGGAAGGCGCCGGCGCGCAGCCGGGCGCGCCCGCGCGCGTGCTGGTGGTCGACGACAACCTCGATGCGGCCGACACCCTCACCACCTTCCTGGAAATGCTGGGGCTGCAGGTGCGCAGCGTGCACGACGGCGCCGAGGCGCTGCCGGCCGCGCAGGCCTTCGATCCCGACGTCGTGCTGCTGGACATCGGCCTGCCGGGCATGGACGGCTACGAGGTCGCGCGCGCCATGCGCGCCGACCCGCAGGTGGGCCGGGTGCACCTGATCGCGCTGACCGGCTGGGGCGCCGAGGACGACCGCCGCCGCGCGCTCGCGGCCGGCTTCGACCACCACCTCACGAAGCCCGTGGACCTGACGGTGCTGGAGGACCTGCTGCGGCGCGTGCAGCTGGAGCCGCGCGCCTGATGTTCAGGTCACGCTGAACTGGCCCATCATGCCCGCGTCCTCGTGTTCGAGGATGTGGCAGTGGTACATGAAGGGGCTGGCCGCGGCGGCCGGCTGCGTGAAGTGCACGAGCAGCTGCACGGGCGCATCGACCAGCACCGTGTCGCGCCGGCCGGCGTCCTGGGCCGAGGGCGGGCCGCCGTCGCGCCGGAGCACCTCGAAGTGGACGCCGTGCATGTGGAAGGGATGCTGCATGTCCATCATCATCCCGGGCTGGCTGGAGACCTCCCAGATCTCGACGTCGCCGAGCTTCACCTGCTGGTCGACGCGGTCCATGGCGAAGGGCTGGCCGTCGAAGCCCATGCCCATGTCCATGCCGCCCATGCCCATCCCGGGCATGCCCATGGTCATCGTCAGGCGGCGGCGCCGGCGCACGCGGCTCTCCGGGATGCTGTCCCACCGCGCCAGCCGGGGCGGCGCGCGCCGCACGCCCGCCTCGCCCTTCTGCGGCGCGAAATGCAGCAGCGGCTGCAGCGCGATGGCATCGACGCCGCGCGCCGGCAGCATGCCGGCCGCATGCGTGCCCAGCATCGCGGCCTGGCCGTCGGAGAAGTCCACCAGCAGTTCGGCCCGCTGGCCCGGCGCGAGCAGCAGGCGCTTGCGCGTCACCGGCGCGCGCAGCAGGCCGCCTTCGGTGGCGATCCACTGGAAACTGCGGCCGTCGGCGAAGGCCAGGTCGAAGATGCGCGCGTTGGCCGCGTTGAGCAGCCGCAGCCGCACCAGCGCCGCCGGCACCCGGGCGAGCGGCCCGGGCGCGCCATTGACCAGCAGCGTGTTGCCGAAGGCGCCGTGCATCTGCGTCATCATCCCGCGCGGATAGAGCATGCGTCCGCTGCGGTCCAGGAAGCGGTCCTGCAGGATCAGGGGCAGGTCGTCCACGCCGTAGCGCGAAGGCAGGCCCAGCGCCTGCTCCTCGGCGTCGGTGACGATCAGCATGCCGGCCAGCCCGGCATAGACCTGCTGCGCGGTGCGCATGTGGGGATGCGCGTGGTACCAGCCGGTGGCGGCCGGCTGGCGCACCGGCAGCACGGGTTGCCACGTGCCGCCGTCGGGCGCGATCTCGTTGTGGGGCCCGCCGTCCACGTCGGCGGGCACGAGCAGGCCGTGCCAGTGCACCGTCGTCGCTTCGGGCAGCCGGTTGCGCACGATCACGCGCGCTTCGCTGCCGGAATGCATCCGCAGCGTGGGGCCCAGGAAGCTGCCGTTGTAGCCCGCCGTCGAACTGGGCGCGCCGGCGCCGAAGCGCGTGAGCCCCGGCTGCGCATCCAGCCGCAGCGGCCCCGCCGCCGCGTCGAGCAGGGGCGGCACCGGGAGCGCCGGGCGGTCCTCCTGCGCGCGCGCGCCGCCGGCCAGCCCGGCGAGCGAGACCGCATGGACGAAGCGGCGGCGGCTCAGCATGGTCGCGACCTCAGTCCACGCGGTGGCGCTGCACGCGCTCGGAGACGCGCTGGCGCAGGCGCAGCCGCGCGGCGTCGGCCAGCATGCGGCCCGCCCAGCGGTACACGTTGAACTCGTACACCGTGCTGCGCAGGCTGCCCATGCGCTCGCGCTGCTCCGCCGCCGGCATGGTGAGCGCCTGGTGCAGCGCGTCGGCGGTCTCCTCCACGTGGTAGGGGTTCACCACCAGCGCTTCCGGCATCTCGCGCGCGGCGCCGGCGAAGCGGCTCAGGATCAGCACGCCGCGCTCGTCGTCGCGCGCCGCCACGAACTCCTTGCACACCAGGTTCATGCCGTCGTGCAGGCTGGTCACCATGCAGACGTCGGCGGCGCGGTACAGGCGCGTCACCTGGTCGTGGTCGTGGTGCTGCGCCAGCAGCCGCACCACGGGCGCCTCGGGCCGCCCGAAGCGCGCGTTGATGCGCTCGGTGGTGCGCTGGATGCGCTCCTGGAAGGCGCGGTATTCCTCCAGCGCGCCGCGCGAAGGCGCCGCCACCTGCACGAAGGTGAAGCGGTCCTGCCAGTCGGGGTGCTTCTCCAGCATGCGCTCGACGGCGTTCAGGCGCTCCAGGATGCCCTTGGTGTAGTCGAAGCGGTCGACGCCGACGCCGACCCGGTGGTGGCTGGGGATGCCCAGCCGCTCGAACAGCTCGGCGCGGCACTGGCCGGGCGACGGCCACTCGCGCGCTTCCTCGGGCGAGGGCCACTCGATCGAGATGGGGTAGCTCTCCACCAGCGTCTGCTCGCCACCGAAGGTGATCGTGGAGTGCTCGTGCTCGATCCGCGCCTCGAGGTAGCGGTCGACCGTCTCGATGAAGTTCTTGCAGTGGAAGCGCGTGTGGAAGCCCAGGATGGTGCTGCCCAGCATGCCTTCCAGGATCTCGCTGCGCCACGGGCAGATGCCGAAGGATTCCGGGTTGGGCCACGGGATGTGCCAGAAGGTCAGGATGGTCGCGCGCGGCAGCTTGCGCCGCACCATGGCCGGCAGCAGCGCGAAGTGGTAGTCCTGCACCAGCACGATCGGGTCCTCGCTGCGCGCCTCGGCCACCACCGCGTCGGCGAACTTCTGGTTCACGTCGCGGTAGTACTCCCAGTCCTGCTCGCGGAACACCGGCCGCACGTGCGCCACGTGGCACAGGGGCCAGAGCCCCTCGTTGGCGAAGCCGTAGTAGTAGCCCTGCTCCTGCTCGTCGGTGAGCCAGACGCGGCGCAGCTGGTAGTCGTCCTCGCCCGGCGGCAGCGCGACGCGATCGTGGCGGTCCACCGCCTGGCGGTCGCCGCTGCCGCTGCCGTGCGCGATCCAGGTGCCGGAGCAGGCGCGCATCACCGGCTCCACGGCGGTCACCAGGCCGCTGGCGGGACGCCGCACCTTCATCTGCCCGTCGTCGCCGACCTCGTGGATGTAGGGCTCGCGGTTGGACACCACGATCACCTGGTCGCCGCGCAGCTGCGTCTTCAGCAGCGTCTGCAGGCGCTCGGCCGTCCAGCCCTGCTCGGGCCGCGCCACGCGCCGGTATTCGTCTTCCAGGTCGCGCAGCCGCTCGCGCAGGTCGGCCGCCAGCGGCGCCAGTTCCGGCGCCGGCGGCACGATGGGCCGCAGCAGGCCCTCGCCGCGCAGCAGCGCCTGCGCGCCCGACACCCAGCCGCGCCAGCTCAGCTGCGCCACGATCACGGTGACCAGCGCGATGGCGCCGCCCAGCGCCGCGATCAGGATGATCAGGTACTTGCGCGTGTCCTGGCTGCGCCGCTCGATGAAGCTCAGGTCGTGCATCAGCACGAGCTCGCCGGCCGGGCCGTTCTCGCCCACGATGGGGTGGTAGCTGACGTGCACCGGCCCGCCCTCGATGTCGATGTCGGCGGTGCGCGCGCCGGCGATCTCCTTGGCCTGCTCGCAGGTGAGGTCCTTGGGGAAGCGCGAGGTGCGCCGCAGCACCTGGCCGCTGGGCGAGCACCAGCCGATCGCGACCAGGCGCTCGTCCTGGAGCGCGCGGTCGAAGATCGCCTGCAGCTTGCGCCCGCGCGTCTCGGAGTCCGTCAGCGAGTCGGACAGCGCGTTCGCCACCAGGTTGCCCCGCATGTCGAGGTCGCGCGCGAACCAGCGCAATGTGAGCTTGTCCATCAGCGGAACGGCCAGGTAGGCCGTGCCCGCGAGGATGATGACCAGGGGCACGAGGAAGCGGAGTTGCAGTCGGAAGGTCTTCAACAGGGGAGGTCCCGGTAGAGTCAGAAACAATACATTCTGACAAAACCTTTACGGTCGAGCTCCGGGAGGCTGGTTTCGTCATCCTCGCGAAGGCGAGGACCCAGGGCTTTCGGGAGCCCTGGGTTCCCGCCTCCGCGGGAACGGCGGGTGAGGGATCAGCGGCGCGCGAGCGCCTGCCGGTACAGCGCTTCGACGCGCGGGATGTTGTCCTGCAGCCGGCGCAGCCGGTCCGGGCCGGTCGGGTGCGTGGAGAGGAAGGCAAGGCCGCTGCCGTCGCCGGATTCGCGGCCCATCTTCTGCCACAGCGACACCGCGGCCTGCGGCGCGAAGCCGGCCCGGGCGCCCAATTCCAGGCCGACCAGGTCGGCCTCGATCTCGTCGTCGCGGCTGAATTTCAGCGTGAGCAGCTGCGTGCCGATGCTGGCGGCGACGTCGCCCAGCTGGCCCAGCCCGAACAGCTGCGCGCCCAGCGACAGCAGCGCACTCGTGCCCTGGCTCTTGGCGATGCGTTCGCGCGCGTGCTCGCGCAGCGCGTGGGCCATCTCGTGGCCCAGGACCATGGCGACTTCATCGTCCGTCAGCTGCAGCTTGTCGAGCAGGCCCGTGAACACCGCGATCTTCCCGCCCGGCATGCAGAAGGCGTTGACGGACTTGCTGCCGATCAGGTTCACTTCCCATCGCCACTCGCGCGCCCGCGCGTTCCAGCGCGGCGCGTCTTCGATCAGGCGCGCGGAGATCGAACGCAGGCGCCGCAGCTGCGCATTGCCTTCGGGCGCCAGCGCGCCCTTGCTGCGCGCTTCCTGCAGCAGCTCGTTGTACTGCTGCGTGGCCGCGACTTCCAGCTCGTCGGCCGGCACGAGGGTGCGCAGGCGCGAGCTCTCGCCCACGTCCACCTGCGCCAGCGCCGGGCCCGCGACCGCCGCTCCCGCGGCCAGCAGGAAGGCCCGCCTGGCCATCCAGGGCGAGGAGCTGGCAGCACAGAGTCGGCACATGGGCGAATAATACGGAGGAACCAAGGACCCCATGTCAGACCCAGCCGCCAGTTCCGACCAGAGCCCGCCTGCAGCCCCTCCGCCGCCACGCCGCAAGCGCTCGGCCCTGCAGGTCCTGCGCGAACTGCGCCAGCCCAAGGTGGCCGTGATGCTGGCCCTGGGCTTCTCCTCCGGCCTGCCCTTCCTGCTGACGGCCAACACCTTCGGCTACTGGCTGCGCGACGAGGGCACCAGCCTGGTCGCCATCGGCTTCATCTCGTGGGTCGGCTTCGCCTACGCCTTCAAGGTGTACTGGTCGCCGCTGGTGGACCGCATCGACGTGCCGCTGCTCGGGCGACTGGGACGGCGGCGCGGCTGGATGCTGCTTTGCCAGATCCTGGTGGCGATCGGCCTGCTCGGCATGTCCTTCGTGGGCGTGTCGGCCGGGCTGGGCGCGATCGGCGCGTTCGCGCTGCTCACCGCCTTCGCTTCCGCCACGCAGGACATCGCGATCGACGCCTGGCGCATCGAGGCGGCTTCGGATTCCGAGGAGGTCGGGCTGCTCACGTCGGCCGCGCAGCTCGGCTACCGCATCGCGCTGCTCGTGACCGACGCGGCGATCATCGCCGCCGCCGCCCGCATCGGCTGGGCGATGTCGTACGTGGCCATGGCCGTGCTGATGGCCATCGGCATCGTCGCGACCTTCCTGGCCTTCGAGCCGGCGCGGGCCGAAGTGGTGCTGCACAGCAAGCCGCCGCTGTGGTCCGCGCGCGGCCTGCTCGACGCGGTGATCGGCCCCTTCGTCGACTTCTTCCGCAAGCACAAGACCGCCGGCCTGGTGATCCTGCTGATGGTGGCGCTGTACCGGCTGCCCGACTTCGTCATGGGCCCCATGTACAACCCCTACTACCACGACCTCGGCGTCAGCAAGGACACGGTCGCGGTGGTGCGCGGGTCCTTCGGGCTGGTGGCGACCTTCCTCGGCCTGGCGGCCGCCGGGATCACGGCCATCCGCATCGGCATGCTGCCGACGCTGATCGTCGGCCTGGTGCTGGAGGCGCTGGGCACGGGCGCCTTCGCCCTGCTCGCGCTGCACGTGAACGACGTGCTCTTCGCGGCCATCATGTCGCTCGACGCCTTCGCGCAGGCCTTCGCCGGCGTGGCCCTGGTCACCTACATGTCCAGCCTCACCAGCCTGGGCTACACGGCGACGCAGTACGCGATGCTGTCGTCCACCTATGCCCTGCTCGGCAAGTTCCTGAAAGGCTTCTCCGGCGTGGCCGTGGAGTCGATGACGCCCACCTACGGCCTGCTGGGGGCCTATGCGACGGCCTTCATCGGCACGGCGCTCACGGCCATCCCGCCGCTGCTGCTGATCCTCGTGCTCTGGAAGATGCAGGGCCGGCAGGGAACCGGGGCCGACCCGGCCTCCCGCTGAGCCACACCGGGCGAGACGGCCGTTTACCAAACTTTACGGCGGGTTCAAGCGGGGGCGATGGGTCCGCCCGACCATGGGCCGCAAGGCCGGCCGAGGTGGCGGGCCAAGGACTTACCATCTCTTTCCCATGCAGCAACTCCTGATGATCGAAGACGACACCCGCCTGGCGCAGATGGTCGGCGAGTACCTCGAACGGTCCGGCTTCGGCGTGACCCACGCCGCCGACGCCCGCGCGGGGCTGGAGCTGCTGGAGGCGCCGCCCTCCGGCGCGGCCCCCGACCTGGTGGTGCTCGACCTGATGCTGCCCGACCTGGACGGCCTGGAAGTCTGCCGGCGCGTGCGGGCGCTGCCCGGCGAGACCGGCAAGGTGCCGGTGCTCATGCTCACGGCCAAGGGCGACCCGATGGACCGCATCGTGGGCCTGGAGCTGGGCGCCGACGACTACCTGCCCAAGCCCTTCGAGCCGCGCGAGCTGCTGGCGCGCATCCGCGCCATCCTGCGCCGCCGCAGCGACGGCGCCGCGGCCCCGGCCAAGACCATGCGCTTCGGCTCGCTGGAGATCGACCGGGACGCCCGCACCGTCACGGTCGGCGGCAAGCCGGCCGAGCTGACCTCCTACCAGTTCGACCTGCTGGTCGTGCTCGCCGAGCGCGCCGGCCGGGTGCTGACGCGCGACCAGATCATGGAGGCCGTGCGCGGCCGCGAGCTGGAGGCCTTCGACCGCTCGATCGACGTGCACATGGGGCGCATCCGGGCCGCCATCGAGGCCGACCCCAAGAACCCCAAGCGCATCGTGACGGTGCGCGGCGTGGGCTACGTGTTCGCCAAGCAGCAGGACTGACCCGGGCCCGATGACCGCCTGGAACGCGCACTGGCGCTTCCCCCTCTACCTGCGCATCTGGCTGGCCGTGATCGTCGCGGTCGGCCTGCTCACGGTCGCCTTCGGCTGGCTGTGGCGCCTGAATTCCGAGCAGGTGCCGATGCGCGAGGTGATCATCCGCAACGAGGCCGACGAGATCCTCGGCCAGAGCATGGTGCGGCCCTCGCGCGTGCCCGGCCAGGGGCTGGAGTTCGACGTGGCCATGAAGGACGGCAGCACGCTCACCGTGCAGCTGCCGCCCCGCCACCGCCCGCGCGGCGACAGCGGCCGGCGCTGGCTGCCGCGCGGCTCCACCGGCTTCCTGTGGATGCTCGGGATCGTCGCGCTGGCCGTCGCCGTGGGCAGCTACCCGATCGTGCGGCGGCTCACGCTGCGGCTGGAGGAACTGCGCCGCGGCGTCGAGCGCTGGGGCGAAGGCGACCTGAGCGCGCGGGTGCCGGTGCGCGGCCGCGACGAGGTCGGCTTCCTGGCCAACCGCTTCAACCACGCGGCCGAGCGGGTCGAGTCCCTGCTGAAGGCGAACAAGTCGCTGCTGGCGAACGCCTCGCACGAGCTGCGCTCGCCGCTGGCGCGCATCCGCATGGGGCTGGAGCTGATGGACCCGGAGCCTTCGGCGCGCACCCGCGACGAGATCACCCGCAACATCGCGGAACTGGACCAGCTGATCGACGAGATCCTGCTCGCGAGCCGCCTCGACGCCCGCGCGGACGACATGGGCACCATCGAGGCGGTGGACCTGACCGGCCTGGTGGCCGAGGAAACGGCCCGTTCCGGCGCGGAGCTGGACGAGGCGGAATCCGAGCAGGCGATGGTGGTGCAGGGAGTGGCCAAGCTGCTGCGCCGGGCGATCCGCAACCTGCTGGAGAACGCGCGGCGCTACAGCGGCGGGCCGGTCACGGTGAGCGTCACCCGCCGCGGCCGCAGCGCCGTCGTTCGGGTCTGCGACCGCGGCCCCGGCGTGCCGGAAAGCGAACGCGAGCGCATCTTCGAGCCCTTCTACCGCCTGAAGGGCGCGAGCGAGCGCGAGGGCGGCGTGGGGCTGGGCCTGGCGCTGGTGCGCTCGATCGCCCAGAGGCACCACGGGACCGTCCACTGCGAGGCCAACCCGGGCGGCGGCGCCTGCTTCGTGCTCGCGCTCCCCTGTGAGCAAACGTAACGCGTGGTAAAAGACTTGCGCGGGCGCTCGCCAAGCGCGCCGAAATTCACGAAGATGAATTCCTGACCGGCGCCACGGAGCGTCCCAGGCATCCCCCGAAAGGGGGATGGACGCGGCGGCCAGGCCCACTAGAGTTGCAATCACTGTCACGCATCGTCGGACACACGAGATTCAAGTCTCCCAACGACGTCCTTCCAAGGACTTGATACAGCCACCGCAAGGTGGCTGTTTTTTTGCCCGGTCGCTCACGCGGGGAAGGCATCCAGCCCCGGTTCGGCGCCGGCCTTCGCCGGCGTGCGGGCGACGTTCATCACCCAGCTCACCATCGCGAAGTAGCCCACCAGCGTGGCCAGTTCCACCACGCCCTGCTCGCCGAAGGCCTCCAGCACGCTGGTGTAGGTCGGGTCGCTGACGCCGTTCGTTTGCAGCAGCTCGCGGATGAAATCCAGCGCCGCCTCCTCGTCGCCCGCCAGTGCTTTCGGCCGCGCCCCGGCGCGCACGGCCTCCAGCGCCGCCGCCGACACGCCGGCCTGCCGCGCGAGCGGCGCGTGCATGGTCCATTCGAACTGGTTGCCGACGTGCCGCGCGACCGCGCAAGTCGCCAGTTCGCGCACGCGGGCATCGAGGACGCTGCCGAAGCGCAGGTATTCGCCCAGCGTGGCGACGCGCTCCATCAGCACCGGGCTGCGCAGCAGGGGCAGGAAGGGACCGTACACGCCCTTGCGGGGCCCTGCGATGAGGGCTTGTGCGGCTTCGCGCTGCGCCGGCGTCAACGCATCGGCCGGCGGCATGGGAAGGCGTTCGGCCGCGCCTTGCGCGTGGCCCTGGGGAAGCGCGGATTCAGGCATGGATCGTCTCCGGGAAGCGGGAGGAAAGCCGCCACAGCCAAGCGCCGCTCGCGAGCAGGCCGGCCGCGGCCAGTTCGAGCGACAGCGGCAGCGCGCGCGGGCCGAGGCCGACGCGGTGGAGGAGCGCCGGCAGCAGCGGGCCCGCGATCTGTCCCAAGGCGAAGGCCGCGGTGATGCGGCCCACCTGGCGCGCCGCGTCCGCTGGCGCACGGGCGCGCACCTCCTGCACGCCGGCCAGCGTGATCACCATGAAGGTGCCGCCCACGAGCAGCGCGCAGGCCGCGATGGTGAACGCGTTCAGCCACAGCGCCGGCAGCAGCACGCCGACGCCCATGAGCAGCTGGCTCGCGGCCCAGGCCGGCAGCCGGCCCGTGCGGCGGAACCACCGGGGGGCTGCCAGCGTGGAGAGCGCCGCCACCGTGCCGAACACCGGCCAGGCGAGGCCGAACCAGCGCGGATCGTCGACGACCTGGCGCGCCTGCTCCGGCAGGAAGGTGGCCGGCAGGATGTAGCCGAAGCCCATGAGCCCGTAGCAGGCGACCAGGCCCGCGGCGCCGCGCGCATCGCCCGCTGGGGGCTGGGCGGCAGGCGGCATGGTCGTGTCAGTGGGCACGCGGGCCAGCACCCACGCGACCGGCAGCGCGAGCGCGCCGGCGAGCACGCCCAGGTGCACCCACAGGGCGGCCGCACCCACGCCCCACGCCGCGGCGGCCAGGCAATAGAGCCCGGTGAGCGCGATACCGGCGCCGACGCCGGCATACACGCGGCCGCCCAGGTCGACGTGGCCGCCGCGGGCCAGCGCGCCCAGTGCCCAGACGCTGGTCGCGACGAACACCCACGCGGACGCGGCGCCCGCGAGGAAGCGCAGCCCCAGCCACGTCCCCGCTGCCGGCCACGCCATCGCGGCGGTCGACCCCGCCGTCAGCGCGAGCGCCACCGCGGCCAGCCCGCGCGGGCCGAGCGGCAGGCGCGCGGCGCTGAGCGCGCCGAGGAAGTAGCCCAGGTAGTTGGCCGCGGCCAGCCAGCCGGCCCAGGCGATGGGCAGGCTGCCCTCGCGCAGCATCAGCGGCAGCAGCGGCGTGAAGGCGAAGCGGCCGATGCCCATGGCGGCGGCCAGCGACAGCAGGCCGGCCAGGGCCAGGGTGCGTGGATGGGGCGGGCGGGTGTTCCGCATGGCCCCGATTGGAGCCAGAATGGGCCTGCCGCACAAATGAATAAATCTGGAGCTTTGTTCTCGCCATGAGAAGCATCGACCTCGACAGCCTGGAGATCTTCCGCACCGTGGCGCAGGAAGGCGGCGTGATCCGCGCGGCCTGCAAGCTGAACCGCGTGCAGTCGAACGTGACGACGCGCATCAAGCAGCTGGAGCAGCGCCTCGGCCGGCCGCTGTTCCGGCGGCAGGGCCGCGGGCTCGTGCTCTCGCCCGAGGGCGAGCTGCTGCTGTCGTATGCGCAGCGGCTGTTCCGGCTGGCCGACGAGGCGGAGAGCGAGCTGAAGAGCGGACGCGCGGTCGGCGTGCTGCGCCTGGGCGCGCTGGAGAGCACGGCGGGCAGCCGCCTGCCGGCCATCCTGGCGCGCTTCCACCGCCTGCATCCCGGCGTGGTGGTGGAGCTGGTGACGGGCACCACCGGCGCGCTGCTGCAGCGCGTCGCGAACTTCGAGATCGAGGCAGCGTTCGTGTCGGAGCCCTTCGCGCCGGGCGCGCTCGCCTCGCGCAAGGTGTTCGAGGAGGAACTCGTGCTCATCACGCCGCGCGAGCTGGGCGCGGTGCGGCGCGCCGCGGACCTCGCGGGCCTCACGCTGATCGCCTTCGCCGACGGCTGCTCGTACCGCAAGCGCGTGGAGGAATGGCTGGGCGCCTCGGCGCTGATGCCGGCGCGCACGCTCGAGTTCGCGTCCTACCAGGCGATGATCGCCTGCGTGGCGGCGGGCACCGGCTTCGCGATCGTGCCCCGCTCGCTGCTGGCCACGCTGCGCTCAGCCCAGGACGTGCGCCAGCACGAGCTGCCGGCGCGCGTGCGGCGCAACCACACGCACCTGGTCTGGAACGGCGTGCCCTCGACCAGCCTGCTGCGCCTGCAGGAACTGCTGCCGGCGTGAAGCGCGTTCAGGCCGGGGGCAGGATCGTCCGCACTTCCTCCGCGGGCCGGCACATCTTCGTGCCGAGCGGCGTCACCACCACCGGCCGCTGCAGCAGGATCGGGTGCTGCACGATGAAGTCCAGCAGCTGGTCGTCGCTCCACTTCGGGTCGGCGAGCCCCAGCTCCGCGTACGCCGCTTCCTTCTCGCGCAGGATGGAACGCACGGGCACACCCATGGCGGCCACCAGCGCGCGCAGCTGCTCCTTCGTCGGCGGCGTCTTCAGGTACTCGATCACCCGCGGCTCGCGGCCGCTTTCCCGGATCGTGGCGAGGACGTTGCGCGAGGTGCTGCAGGAGGGGTTGTGGTAGATCGTGATGTCGGTCATGGCGGCATCATGCCCCGGCCCGCGCCAGGGCCTCGATGACCCGGCGCAGAATGCGGCCATGAAGACGCTCGCCCGCTCCCGCTTCTCGGAACTGTTCGGACTCTCCACCCCCGTCGCGCTCGCGCCCATGGCGCTCGCCGCCGGCGGCGAACTCGCGGGGGCCTGCGCCCGCGCCGGCGCGCTGGGCCTGGTCGGCGGCGGTTACGGCGACCTGGCGTGGACCCAGCGCGAGGTCCGGCTCGCGCTGGAACGCGGGCCGCGCGAGCGCATCGGCTGCGGCTTCATCACCTGGAAGCTGGCCGAGGATGCGTCGGCGCTGGACTGGGCACTGGAGCAGAAGCCGCGCGCCCTGATGCTCTCGTTCGGCGACCCCCGGCCTTACGCGCAGCGCATCGCGCGCAGCGGCGCCGTGCTGGTCTGCCAGGTGCAGCAGCTCGCGCAGGTGCCGGTGGCCCTCGAGGCGGGCGCGGCCGTGATCGTCGCGCAGGGCGGCGAGGCGGGCGGGCACGGCATGAACGCGCTGAACGGCCGCGCGACCATGAGCTTCGTTCCGGAACTGGCCGACTGGCTGGCGAAGCGCGCGCCGAACGTGCTGCTGCTCGCGGCCGGCGGCATCGCCGATGGCCGGGGCCTGGCGGCTTCGCTGGTGCTGGGCGCCGACGGCGTCGTCGTCGGCTCGCGCCTCTGGGCCACGCGCGAGAGCCTGGCGGCCACCGGCGCCAAGCAGCAGGCCGTGGAGACCGACGGCGACGGCACGGCGCGCAGCGCGATCTTCGACATCCTGCGGCGCAAGAACTGGCCGGCGCCCTACGACTTCCGGTGCGTGCGCAATGCGCTGCACCGCGAGTGGGAAGACCGCGTCGAGGCGTTGCGGGCGGATCCCGAGGCGGCGCGGGCGGAGTACGAGGCGGCGGTGAAGGCGGGCGACTACACGAAGGCGCACGCGACGGTCGGCGAGGCAACCGGGCTGGTGCATGACGTGCCGGGGGCGGAGGAGGTCATCGGGCGCATGACGCGCGAGGCGCGGGAGCTGCTTGGCGGCTGACGCCACCGGATTCACGCGCCCATCAAGGTCCTTACCCGCTCCGGCTTCACGTCATTGAGACACCGGAAATGCCCCAGCGGGCACTCCCGCTGGAAGCACGGCGCGCAATCCAGCGGCGGCAGGTAGTCCGGGTCCTGCTTCAGCCAGACCACCTGCGCCTTCGCGTTCAGCGGCGGCGTGTGCAGCGGGCTCGACGATCCGTACAGCGCCACCTGCGGCACGCCGAAGGCGGCGGCCACGTGCATCAGGCCCGAGTCGTTGCTGACCACGTGGCCGGCGCCCGCGATCAGCGCGAAAGCCTCCATCAGCGAGGTCTGGCCGGCGAGGTTGCGCGCGTGCTGCGGCGCCAGGGTCCGGATCGCCTCGCACAGTTCCGACTCCTTGCCCGACCCGAGCAGCAGCACCGGCTGCGCCAGCTGCGCGGCCAGCGCGCCGAAGTGCGGCCAGCGCTTGGCGGGCCCGTATTCGGCGCCGGGCGCCATCACCACGTAGGCGCGGCGCTGCAGGCCGTGCTTCCGCAAGGCCGCTTCGACCTCGGCGTCGGGCAGCGCCAGCTGCGGACGGTCGCCCGCCAGCCCCTCCTCGCCGCTCAGGGCCGAGTAGAAGGCCACCATCGGCGGCTTGTCCTTGGGATTCTTCAGCCGATGGGTGAGCAGGCCCACCCGCGCCTCGCCCAGGTAGCCGACCCGCCGCGGGATGCCGGCCAGCAGCGGAAGCAGCGCGCTCTTGAGCGAATTGGGCAGGACGTAGGCGGTCTCGAAGCGGCCGTGGAGTTCCCTCGCGAGCGCGCGGCGCGCCTTCAGTTGCAGGCCGCCGTGGCGGAAGGGGAACTCGATCACCGCGTCCACCTGCGGCATCGCCCGGTAGACCGGCGCCACCCAGGGCAGCGCGCCCACCGTGAGCCGCTCGCCGCGCGCATGCAGCCGGCGCAGCAGCGGCTCGGTCATGACCGCGTCACCGATCCATTGCGGCGCGATGATCAGCGAGGCAGAAATTGGAATCTGACCCCAATTAGTGGCCGGCGAAGTGCTCGCCTGCGCGCAGCTTGTAGACGGTGCCGCAATACGGGCACTTCGCCGCGCCGCTGGCGGCCAGGTCCAGGTACACGCGCGGGTGGTTGTTCCACAGCTTCATGCCGGCCGCCGGGCTCGGGCAGAAGATGCCGCCATTGGCGTTGAGGTCCCTGGCGCCCAGTTCGACGACGACTTCTTTTCTCGCGGGAGTGCTCATCGTTCGGTTCAGACGCGCGTCAGCCAGTGGGCGTACTTGGGATTGCGCCCGTTGACGATGTCGAAGAAGGCGTTCTGGATGCGCTCGGTCACCGGGCCGCGGCGGCCGATGCCGATCTGCACGCGATCGAGCTCGCGGATCGGCGTCACTTCGGCGGCGGTGCCGGTGAAGAAGCACTCGTCGGCGATGTAGACCTCGTCGCGGGTGATGCGCTTCTGCACGACCTCGATGCCGAGGTCCTTGCAGATGTGCAGCGTGGTGTTGCGGGTGATGCCGTTCAGCGCGCCGGCCGACAGGTCGGGCGTGTAGACCACGCCGTCCTTGACGATGAACACGTTCTCGCCGGCGCCTTCGGCCACGAAGCCCGAGGCGTCCAGCAGCAGGGCCTCGTCGTAGCCGTCGTCCAGGGCCTCCATGTTGGCCAGGATCGAGTTGCTGTAGTTGCTGACCGCCTTGGCCTGCGTCATCGTGATGTTCACGTGGTGGCGGGCGTAGCTGGAGGTCTTGACGCGGATGCCGCGCTGCAGGCCTTCCTCGCCCAGGTACGCGCCCCAGGGCCAGGCCGCGACCATCAGGTGGATGGTGTTGCCGCGCGGGCTGACGCCCAGCTTCTCCGAGCCGATCCAGACCAGCGGGCGGATGTAGCAGGACTCCAGCTTGTTGGCCTTGACGACCTGCTTCTGCGCCTCGTTCACCTGCTCCTTGGAGAAGGGGATCTGCATGCGCAGGATCTTGGCGCTGTTGAACAGGCGGTCGGTGTGCTCCTGCAGGCGGAAGATCGCGGTGCCGTTGACGGTGTTGTAGGCCCGCACGCCCTCGAACGCGCCGCAGCCGTAGTGCAGCGTGTGCGTGAGGACGTGGATCTTCGCTTCGCGCCAGTCGACCAGTTCGCCGTCGATCCAGATCTTGCCGTCGCGGTCGGCCATGGAGGGTGCCGGGCTCATGAGGTTGTCCTTGTGGGTGGAATTCGCGGAAACGCCGATTTTACGGCGCGGGCGATTCGCCCTGCTCCGGCGCGCCCTGCGGGCGGAACAGCTCCCATTTCACCAGCTTGCCGTCGGCGAATTCGCAGGTGACGCTGGAGCCGCTGCCGTCGGTCCAGCGGAACACCTCGGGCTGCTGGTCGTTCGGGCTCAGCTGCTCGCCGATGGCGCGGGTCATGGCCAGCACGTGCAGCAGGTTCACCTTGGGGCGCAGCTTCGCATTGAGCATCACCGCGCTGTCGCAGTACCCGACGGGCCGGTTGGCGGCGCGCTGCAGCACCTTCATCATGCGGGTGAAGTGCAGCAGCATCCACATGACGATGCCGCCGACGGCCAGGGCGACGCCGGGCCAGCCCCAGGTGCGCCAGGCGAGGGCGACGAAGGCGATGCCCAGGAGGGGAACGAGGATCTTCTGCAGGTTCATGGCCCGGATTCTGCCCGGGGCGCCTCGTCCTTCAGCAGCTCGCGCATCCGGCGGCGCAGCGCCCGCTCGCGCCGGCGCTCCTCCTCCCAGTCGTGGGCGATGGCGCGCGTGACCGAGACGGCCATCAGCACCACCACCACGGTGAAGGGCAGCGCGAACACGATGGTGGCGGTCTGCAGGGCCTGGATGCCGCCGGCCAGCATCAGGCTGGTGGCGATCGCCGCCACGAGCACGCCCCAGGCCAGCTTCACGCGGGCCGGCGGGTTGGGATTGCCGCCGGTGCTCATCATGCCCAGAACCAGCGTGGCCGAGTCGCCCGAGGTGACGAAGAACACCACCACCAGCACGGTGGCGACCACGGACATGACGGCGCCGAAGGGCATGGCGGAGAACATCGCGAAGATGGCCGTGGACACGTCCGACTGCACGGCCGCCGCCAGCGGCACGCGGTCGAAGATCTCCATGTGCAGCGCGGTGCCGCCGAAGACCGAGAACCAGGCGAAGCCCACCAGGGTGGGGGCGAGCACGGTGCCGAGCAGGAACTCGCGGATCGTGCGGCCGCGCGAGACGCGCGCGATGAACAGGCCCACGAAGGGCGACCAGGACAGCCACCAGGCCCAGTAGAAGATCGTCCAGTCGCCGACCCACGAGCTCTCGCGGAAGGGCGTCATGCGCAGGCTCATCCGGATCAGGTCGCTCAGGTAGCTCCCGAGCGTCGTGGTGAAGGTGTCGACGACGGAGATCGTGGGCCCCAGCAGCAGCACGGCCAGCGCCAGCAGCCCGGCCAGCACCAGGTTGCCGGAGGACAGCCACTTGATGCCGCGCTCCACGCCGCTGAGCGCCGAGGTGATGAACAGCACCGTCGTCACCACGATGATGAGCACCTTGGGCAGGTTCCCGATGGGCACGCCGAACACGGCGTTCAGCCCGCTGTTGATCTGGCTGGCGCCCATGCCCAGCGATGCGGCGACGCCGAAGGCGGTGGCGACCACCGCCAGCACGTTGAACAGCGGCGAGAGGCGGCGCACGACGCGCCAAGGCAGCGCCTCGGTCGCGGTGCTCACGAGTGCCGTGCCGCCGCGGCGGAACTGGAAGAAGGCCATGGCCAGCCCCACGACGCCGTAGATCGCCCAGGGATGCAGCCCCCAGTGGAAGAAAGCGTAGCGCATGGCGGCGTTGGCGGCCTCCGGCGTGCCCGTCACCAGGCCCGGCGGCGTCGTGGCGTAGTGCGACAGGGGCTCGGCGACGCCCCAGAACACCAGGCCGATGCCCATCCCGGCGGCGAACAGCATGGAGAACCAGGCGCCGGTGGAGAACTGGGGCTCGTCGTCCTCGTCGCCCAGCTTCAGGTCGCCGTAGCGGCTGGCGGCGAGCACGATGGCCAGCAGCACCAGCCCCAGCACCACCCACAGGTACAGCCAGCCGAAGTTGCGCGTGATGACGGCCAGCGCGCCGTTGACGGCCGCTTCCAGGCTGGCGGGCGCCAGCAGCCCCCACAGCACGATGAGGCCGATGGCGCCGGCCGAGAGGATCAGTTGCATGCGGGTCCTTTCGCGGCGCAGTATCCGCGAACCCGCGGCGGCGCGGGGCTCAGGCCAGGCCGCGGACGACTTCCAGCGCTTCCTCGATCCGCTCGACCGGATGGATGGCCAGTCCCTCGAACTCGCGGCCGGACGCGCGCCCGCCCTTGGGTGCGTTGGCCTTGGGCACGATCGCGATGGAAAAGCCGAGCTTGGCCGCCTCGCGCAGCCGCTCCTGCCCACGCGGCGCCGGCCGCACTTCGCCGGCCAGGCCCACCTCGCCGAAGGCGATGAAACCCTTGGGCAGCGCCCGGCCGCGCAGCGACGACGCGATGGCCAGCATCACGGCCAGGTCGGCCGCCGGCTCGCTGATGCGCACGCCGCCGACCGCGTTGACGAACACGTCCTGGTCCATGCAGGCGACGCCGGCGTGCCGGTGCAGCACGGCCAGCAGCATGGCGAGCCGGTCGCGCTCCAGGCCGACGGAGAGCCGGCGCGGGCTGGGCCCGCCGCTGTCCACCAGGGCCTGGATCTCCACCAGCATCGGCCGCGTGCCCTCCAGCGTCACCAGCACGCAGCTGCCCGGCACGGGCTCGCTGTGCTGCGACAGGAAGATGGCGCTGGGATTGGCGACGCCCTTGAGGCCCTTCTCCGTCATCGCGAAGACGCCGATCTCGTTGACGGCGCCGAAGCGGTTCTTGATCGCCCGCACCAGGCGGAAGCTGGAGTGCGTGTCGCCCTCGAAGTAGAGCACCGTGTCCACCATGTGCTCCAGCACGCGCGGGCCGGCCAGCGCGCCTTCCTTGGTGACGTGGCCCACCAGCACGATGGTCGTGCCGCCGGCCTTGGCGGCGCGCGTGAGGTGGGCCGCGCATTCGCGCACCTGCGCCACCGAGCCCGGCGCGGAGGTGAGCTGGTCGGAGTACACGGTCTGGATCGAGTCGATCACCGCCACGGCCGGCTGCTGCGCGGCGATGGTCGCCTGGATCTTCTCCAGCTGGATCTCGGCCAGCACCTTCACCTGCGACCGGTCCAGCCCCAGGCGGCGCGAGCGCAGCGCCACCTGGGCGCCGCTTTCCTCGCCGGTGACGTACAGCGTGGGCACGCCGCCGCGCTGCAGGCCGTCGAGCGCCTGCAGCAGCAGCGTCGACTTGCCGATGCCCGGGTCGCCGCCGATCAGCACGACGCCGCCTTCGACGATGCCGCCGCCCAGCACGCGATCGAGCTCATCGATGCCGGTGGGCGTGCGCGCGACCTCCGCCGCCTCGATGTCCGACAGCACCGCCACTTCCGAGGCCGGCGCCAGCGAGGCGAAGCGGTTGCGCCCGCCGCCGGTGGCTTCGGCCACGCCCTCGATCAGCGTGTTCCACGCGTTGCAGTTCGGGCACTTGCCCTGCCACTTGGGCGTGCTGCCGCCGCATTCGGTGCAGGTGTAGACGGTCTTGTCCTTCGCCATGGGGGGAGTGTATGTGTTCGTCATCCCCGCGCAGGCGGGGACCCAGGGCTTCCGCCTTCAGCTGCGCGCTGCGCGCGCAGTTCCAATGCCCTGGGTTCCCGCCTTCGCGGGAATGACGGCGCCGGTCAGCAAATCGACGAACGCCTGCGCCGCCGGCGACAGCGAGCGCTCCTGCCGGTACACCACCGCCGTATTGCGCTCCACCGCCGGGCGCACGAGGCGGCGGCCGACCAGGCGCGCGTCGCCGCCGTACTGCAGCAGCGAGGCCGGGACCACGGCCACGCCCAGCCCGCTTGCCGCCATCGCCAGCGCCGTCGTGAGCAGCGAGACCTCGTGCACCACCCGCAGCTGCACGCCGGCCGCCTCCGCCGCCGCGTCGATGCGCCGGCGCACGCCGTAGCCGGGCTTCACCGTCACGATCGGCAGCCCGGCCAGCTGCTTCCAGGTGATCGGATTGCCGCCGACGAAGCCGGGCGCGGCCAGCGCCACGGCCGCCAGGCTGTCGCGCAGGAAGACCTGTTCGCGCAAGCCCGGCACGGGCGACTCGAGGCTGCCGATGCCGAAATCCACCCGCTCGGCCAGCAGCGTCTCGACGAAGCCCGTGGGCGCGACGTCCTCGATCTCGACCCGCACGTCGGGGTGCGCGTCGAGGTAGCGCCGCATCACCGGCGGCAGCAGCGTCTGCGCCACCGTCGCCGTGGCCGCGATGCGCACGCGCCCGCGGCGCGCGCCGGCGCGCTCGGCCATGCCGGCCACCAGCGCCTCCAGCTCGCCGAGCGCCCGCTCCGCGTAAGCGATCGCTTCGGCCGCCGCCTCGGTGCGCCGCAGCGTCCGCGTGCTGCGGTCGAACAGCTTCACGCCCAGCCGGGCCTCGAGCTCGCGCAGCAGCACCGTCACCGCCGGCTGCGTCAGCGCCAGCTGCTCCGCCGCCGCCGACACCTGGCCCGCGTGGTAGACGGCGACGAAGGCGCGCAGCTGCCGCACCGAAGGCAGGCCGCGCATGGATAAAGGCTTTTTATGAATCGGCATCGAAGATTCATTGTCGCAGCGCGCGGACCTTGTCTCTAATCAAGGTTTTCCTCTGTTCCCTGGAGTTGGCATGACCCGCACCCTGCAAGCGCAGGTCCTCGTCGTCGGGGCCGGCCCCGTCGGCCTCACGCTCGCCATGGACCTGGCGCAGCGCGGCGTGGACGTGCTGGTGGCCGAGATCCGCCAGCGCGGCGAACCGCCCAACGTCAAGTGCAACCACGTCTCCGCGCGCTCGATGGAGATCTTCCGCCGCCTGGGCGTCGCGAGGGCGCTGCGCGAGGCCGGGCTGCCCGCGGACTACCCGAACGACGTCGCCTACCGCACGACCTTCACCGGCGAGGAGCTCTCGCGCATCCCCATCCCGTCGCGGCAGGACCGCTACACGGCCCGCGGCGGCCCGGACACGTGGTGGCCCACGCCCGAGCCCCCGCACCGCATCAACCAGATCTACCTGGAGCCGGTGCTGTTCGCCCACGCCGAGGCGATGCCCGGCCTGCGCATCCTCAACCGCACGCGCATCGACGACTTCACGCAGGACGCCGAGGGCGTGCGCGCGACCGGCGTCGACCTGGACACGGGCGAGACGCTGCAGGTGCGCGCCGACTACCTCATCGGCTGCGACGGCGGGAAGTCCGGCGTGCGCAAGAAGATCGGCGCCAAGCTCTCGGGCACCGACGTCGTCGGCCGCGTGCAGTCCACCTACTTCCGCGCGCCCGACCTGCTGCAGCGCGCGAAGAACGGCCCGGCCTGGGCGACCTTCTCGCTCAACCCGCGTCGCTGCGGCAACGTCTACGCCATCGACGGGCGCGAGACTTTCCTGCTGCACAACTACCTGAAGGCCGACGAGACCGACTTCGACGCGGTGGACCGCGACTGGGCGATCCGCACCATCCTGGGCGTGGGCGCCGACTTCCGCTACGAGATCATCACCAAGGAGGACTGGGTCGGCCGCCGGCTCGTGGCCGACCGGTTCCGCGAAGGCCGCGTGTTCCTCTGCGGCGACGCCTCGCACCTGTGGATCCCCATGGCGGGCTACGGCATGAACGCCGGCATCGCCGACGCAATGAACCTGTCCTGGCTGCTGGCCGCGCGGCTGGCGGGCTGGGCGGGCGAAGGCGCCCTGGACGCGTACGAAGCGGAGCGCCTGCCCATCACGGAGCAGGTGTCGAAGTTCGCGATGAACCACGCGATCGCGCTGCAGAAGGAGCGCGAGGGCGTTCCGGCCGGCATCGAGGCGCCGGGCGAGGCCGGCGCCGCGGCGCGCGCCGCCGCCGGCAAGGCGCTCTACGACCTGAACGTCAAGCAGTACTGCTGCGGCGGCCTGAACTTCGGCTCCTTCTACGACCGCTCGCCGCTGATCGCGTACGACGGCGAGGACCCGCCGGCCTACACGATGGACCAGTTCACGCCCTCCACCGTGCCGGGCTGCCGCACGCCGCACGTCTGGCTGGACGACGGCCGCTCGCTCTACGACGCGATGGGCCCCGGCTACACGCTGCTGCGCTTCGATCCGCAGGTGCCCACGGCCGCGCTGGAGCAGGCCGCCGCCCGCCGCCGCGTGCCTCTGCAGGTGCTGGACGTGCAGTCGCGCGAAGCCGCCGGCCTGTACGGCCACGCGCTCGTGCTCTCGCGGCCGGACCAGCACGTCGCCTGGCGCGGCAACCGCCTGCCGGTGGACCCGTTCGAGCTGGTGGACCGGGTGCGGGGCGCCCTGGTTCCGGTCCGCGAGCCCAGCCGGCGCGCCAGCGCGACCGTGGACTGAAAGACCCCAGGCGAGCCCGGCGCTTGACGGGCGCGGCGAATCATTTAACATCTTAAATATTCCGCATGCCGCCGACCACGTTCAGCCATCGCAACCTCGCGCGCCTGCTCCTGCAGGCGCGCGAGTCCGTCATGGCGCACACCCGCCCCCGCCTGCGCGAGCACGGCCTGTCGGACCAGCAGTGGCGCGTGCTGCGCGTGCTGGGCGAGCACGGAACGGTCGAGACGGGGCGGGTCGCGCGCGAGGCCTACATCCTCGGGCCCAGCCTCACCGGCGTGCTGGCGCGCATGGAGCGCGACGGCCTGATCCGGCGCGAGCGCGACCCGGCCGACCAGCGACGGACGGTGGTGGAGGCCACGGCGCGCGGACGCAAGATGGTCGAGCGCCTGTCCTCCACCGTGGAAGGCCACTACCAGTGGCTGGAACGGTCGCTGGGCAAGCAGAAACTGGCGCAGCTCTACGGGCTGCTGGACGAACTGATCGCACTGGAGCACCCATGAGCGAGGTGAAGAGAGGCACGGTCTACGGCACGCTGATGAATTTCCGCGGCGAGCTGGAAGCGCTGGGCGACAAGATGAACGAGGCGCCGTACAAGGCGCCGCCGAAGGCGCCCGTTCTCTACGTGAAGCCGGCCAACACCTGGACGGAAAACGGCGGCGCGATCCCGGTGCCGGCGCGCGTGCCGGAAGTGGAGATCGGCGCGACCGTCGCCATGGTGATGAAGTCCACCACCGAGATCGGCGGCTTCGTGCTGATGAACGACGTGTCCATCCCGCACGAGAGCTTCTTCCGCCCGCCGGTGAAGTTCAAGTGCCTGGACGGCTTCCTGGGCATCGGCGACCGCGTGCGCGCCCGCAACGAGGCCGGCGACCCCGCCGTGTTCAAGCTCGAAGTGCGCATCAACGGCGAACTGAAGCAGACCGTGCGCTTCTCGCAGCTGGTGCGGCCCGCCGACAAGCTGCTGGCGGACGTCAGCGAGTTCATGACGCTGGGCCCGGGCGACATGCTGATGCTGGGCTGCGACGTGGGCCGGCCGCGCGCGCGCGTCGGCGACCGCATCGAGATCAGCATGCCGGCGCTCGGCACCCTCACCAACACCCTGGTCGCGGAGGCCGCATGAAGCACGCACGCGTGAAGGTCGACGGCATGGTGCACAACGCCACCGAGCGCGACGGGCAGGTGGTGCTGGAGGATGGCCGCCGCCTCTGGCAGGACCAGGTCACCTGGCTGCCGCCCCTGGCGCCGGTGGACCGCCCACGCACGATCCTGGCGCTGGGGCTGAACTACGCCGACCACGCCAGGGAGCTGGCGTTCAAGGCGCCCGAGGAGCCGCTGGTGTTCCTCAAGGGCGAGCGGGCGCTCAACGGCCACCGCCAGACGACGCGGCGGCCGGCCGGCGTGCAGTTCATGCACTACGAATGCGAGCTGACCATCGTCGTCGGCCGCAAGGCGAAGAAGGTCAGGCGCGACGACGCCTACGACTTCATCGCCGGCTACACGGTCGCGAACGACTACGCGATCCGCGACTACCTGGAGAACTGGTACCGGCCCAACCTGCGCGTGAAGAACCGCGACGGCGCGACGCCGCTCGGGCCCTGGCGCGTCGACACGGCGGACATCCCGGACCCGATGGCGCTGGCCCTCAAGACCACCGTCAACGGGAAGGTCACGCAGGAAGGCAGCACGAAGGACATGATCTTCGACGTGCCCTTCCTGATCGAGTACTTCTCCAGCTTCATGACCCTGAACCCCGGCGACCTGATCCTGACCGGCACGCCCGACGGCGTCGTCGACTGCCAGCCGGGCGACGTGGTCGTCACCGAGATCGAGGGCATCGGCGCCCTCATGAACACCATCGGCAGTCCCTGAACATGCAACGCATCGAACACCTGATCGCCGGCAAGCCCGTCGCCGGCCGCGACTACTTCCCCACCGTCAACCCCGCCACGCAGGAAGTGCTGGCCGAGGTCGCCTCGGGCGGCGAGGCCGAGGTGAACGCCGCCGTGGCGGCGGCCAAGGAAGCCTTCCCCAAGTGGTCCTCGCTCGCCGCGCCCGAGCGCGCCAGGCTGATCCGCAAGCTGGGCGAGCTGATCGCCAGGAACGTGCCGGAGATCTCCCGGACCGAGACCGACGACACCGGCCAGGTGATCGCGCAGACCGGCAAGCAGCTGGTGCCGCGCGCCGCCGACAACTTTTCCTACTTCGCCGAGATGTGCGTGCGCGTGGACGGCCACACCTACCCGACGCCGACGCACCTGAACTACACGCTGTTCCACCCGGTCGGCGTCTGCGCCTTGATCTCGCCGTGGAACGTCCCCTTCATGACGGCGACCTGGAAGGTGGCGCCCTGCCTCGCCTTCGGCAACACCGCCGTGCTGAAGATGAGCGAGCTGTCGCCGCTGACGGCCGCGCGCCTGGGCGAGCTGGCGCTGGAGGCGGGCATCCCCGCCGGCGTGCTGAACATCGTCCACGGCTACGGCAAGGAAGCCGGCGAGCCGCTGGTGCGCCATCCGGACGTGCGCGCGATCTCGTTCACGGGATCCACCGCCACCGGCAACCGCATCGTCAAGGAAGCGGGCCTGAAGAAGTTCAGCATGGAGCTGGGCGGCAAGTCGCCTTTCGTGATCTTCGACGACGCGAACCTGGACCGCGCGCTCGACGCCGCCGTGTTCATGATCTTCTCCAACAACGGCGAGCGCTGCACGGCGGGCAGCCGCATCCTGGTGCAGAAGTCCATCTACGCGAGCTTCGTCGACAAGTTCGTGGCGCGCGCGAAACGCATCACGGTCGGCGACCCGCTGGACGAGAAGACCATCATCGGCCCGATGATCTCGCAAGGCCACCTCGCCAAGGTGCGCGGCTACATCGAGCTGGGACAGAAGGAAGGCGCGACCATGCTGTGCGGCGGCCTGGACGTGCCGGTGCTGCCCGACCGCGTGAAGAAGGGCAACTACGTCGTGCCCACCGTCTTCGCCGACGTGGACAACCGCATGAAGATCGCGCAGGACGAGATCTTCGGGCCGGTCGCCTGCCTGATCCCCTTCGACGACGAGGCGGACGCGATCCGCATCGCCAACGACATCTCCTACGGCCTGTCCAGCTACGTGTTCACGGAGAACGTGGGCCGCGCGCACCGCGTGGCGGCGTCCATCGAGGCCGGCATGTGCTTCGTCAACAGCCAGAACGTGCGCGACCTGCGCCAGCCCTTCGGCGGCACCAAGGCCTCGGGCACGGGCCGCGAAGGCGGCACCTGGAGCTACGAAGTGTTCCTGGAGCCGAAGAACATCGCGGTGTCGCTCGGCTCGCACCACATCCCGCACTGGGGGGTCTGACCATGGGCAAGCTCGCACTCGCCGCCAAGATCACGCACGTCCCGTCCATGTACCTGAGCGAGCTGCCCGGCCCGCGGCAGGGCACGCGCCAGGACGCCATCGACGGGCACATCGAGATCGGCCGGCGCTGCCGCGAGCTGGGCGTGGACACCATCGTGGTGTTCGACACGCACTGGCTGGTCAACGCCAACTACCACGTGAACTGCGGCGCGCACTTCAAGGGCCTGTACACCAGCAACGAGCTGCCGCACTTCATCAGCAACATGGAATACGAGTTCCCGGGCAACCCGGAGCTGGGCAAGCTGCTGGCGGAGGTCTGCAACGACTTCGGCGTGGAGACGCTGGCGCACGACCGCACGACGCTGGCGCCCGAGTACGGCACGCTGGTGCCCATGCGCTACATGAACACCGACCAGCACTTCAAGGTGGTGTCGGTGTCGGCGCTGTGCCAGGCGCACTACCTGAATGACAGCGCGCGCCTGGGCTGGGCGATGCGCCGCGCGGTGGAGGACCACTACGACGGCACCGTCGCCTTCTTCGCGAGCGGCTCGCTGTCGCACCGCTTCGCGCAGAACGGCCTGGCCCCGGAGTTCGGGTTCAAGATCTGGAGCCCCTTCCTGGAACAGCTCGATCGCGAGGTGATCCGCATCTGGGAACGGGGCGACTGGAAGACCTTCTGCGGCATGCTGCCGGAGTACGCGTCCAAGGGCCACGGCGAGGGCTTCATGCACGACACGGCGATGCTGGTGGGGGCGCTCGGCTGGTCGGAGTACACCGGCAAGGCCGAAGTGATCACGCCCTACTTCGGCGCGTCCGGCACGGGGCAGATCAACGCGGTGTTTCCGGTGACGCCGGTGAAGGGAGATGCGATCCCGCGGGCACAGGCGTCTTCGGCCGAGGGCTACACGAACATCAACCAGCGCCTTTAATTGGAATCTGACCCCAATTTAGAGACCCTCATGCCCCACTGCGTCATCCTCTACACGCCCAACATCGAAGCCAAGACCGACGTCGGGGCGCTGTGCCGCAAGCTGGCGGACACCATGCTCACCGTGCGCGACGAGGCGGGGAAGCAGGTGTTTCCCACGGCCGGTGCGCGCGTGCTGGCGTATCCGGCGGCGCACTACGCGGTGGCGGACGGGAAGGCGGACTACGCCTTCATGTACGTCAATGTGCGCATGGGCGCCGGGCGCAGCGCCGCGGTGCAGAAGCAGGCCGGCGACACGCTGCTTGCCGTGCTGAAGGAGCACTTCGCGCCGATCTTCGATCAGGAGCTGATCGGCATCACGCTGCAGATCGACGAGAGCCCCGGCCAGGTGTACGACGCCAAGCACAGCACCCTGCATCCCCTGTTCGCGAACAAGAATGTTTGACCAGACCACCATCCAGGAACTCGCCGCCGAACTGCACGAGAGCGAACGCAAGCGCGTGCAGGTCGAGCATTTCTCCAAGCGCTTCCCCGGCATGACCATCGAGGACGGCTACGCCGTCTCGCGCGCCTGGGTCGCCATGAAGATCGCCGAAGGCCGCCAGGTGCGCGGCCACAAGATCGGCCTGACCTCGCGAGCGATGCAGCTGTCCAGCCAGATCGACGAGCCGGACTACGGCACGCTGCTGGACGACATGTTCTTCGAACCGGGCGCCCTGCCCACCGAGCGTTTCATCGCGCCGCGCGTGGAAGTGGAGCTGGCCTTCATCCTCAAGCGCAAGCTGGAAGGCGAACAGGTCGGCATGGAGGACGTGCTGGCGGCCACCGACTACGTGCAGCCCGCCATCGAGATCATCGACGCGCGCATCGAGCAGTTCGACCGCCACACGAAGGCGATGCGCAAGGTCTACGACACCATCAGCGACAACGCGGCCAACGCCGGCATCATCCTGGGCGGGCGCAAGGTGAAGCCCGCCGAGGTCGACCTGCCCTGGGTCGGCGCGATCCTGCGCCAGAATGGCGCCGTCGAGGAGACCGGCCTGGCCGCCGGCGTGCAGGGGCACCCGGCCATCGGCGTCGCCTGGCTGGCGCGCAAGCTGGCGCCCTGGGGCGAGGCGCTGGAAGCCGGCGAGGTCGTGCTGGCCGGCTCCTTCACCCGTCCGGCCATCGCGAAACGCGGCGACCGCTTCGACGCCGACTACGGCCCGCTGGGCCGCTTCGAATTCCAGTTCACCTGAGGGGACGCCATGGAGATGCCTGTCAATCCGTTCAAGAAGGCCCTGGCCGAACAGCGGCCGCAGTACGGCCTGTGGGTCAGCCTGATGAACCCGCTGGTCACCGAGATCTGCGCCGGCGCCGGCTTCGACTGGCTGCTGCTGGACGCCGAGCACACGCCCAACGACCCCTACAACGTGCTGCAGCAGGCGCAGGTGATCGCCGCCTACCCCGGCACGCATGCGATCGCGCGCGTGCCCATGGGGCACGGGTTCGTCGGCCAGGGCCTGCTGAAGCAGTACCTCGACACCGGCGTGCAGACCATCCTGGTGCCGATGGTGGACACGCCGCAGCAGGCGCGCGAGCTGGTGCGCTGCATGCGCTACCCGCCCGACGGCCTGCGCGGCATGGCGGGCGCCCGCGCCTCGCGCTGGGGCCGCATCGCCAACTACGCGAAGGAAGCGAACAGCCAGGTCTGTCTGCTGGTGCAGGCCGAGACGCGCGAGGCGATCGCCAACCTCGACGAGATCGCCGCCACCGAAGGCGTGGATGGCGTCTTCATCGGCCCGGCCGACCTCTCCGCCGCCTACGGGCACGTCGGCAATCCCGGCCACCCCGAAGTGCAGGCGCTGATCGAGGACGCGTGCAAGCGCATCCGCAAGGCGGGCAAGGCCGCCGGCATCCTGACGCCCGAAGAGGCGCAGGCGCGCAAGTACCAGGAGATGGGCTACACCTTCATCGCCGTGGGCCTGGACAGCAACATCCTGGTGCGCGGCACCACGGCGCTGGCGGCGACCTTCAAGTCCGCGCCGCAGGTGGCCAAGAGCCAGACCTACTGAGGAGCCCCGGATGAACGCCGTCCTGCAGCCCCGCGCGCCGGGCATGCACCCCGACGAGTGGAAGGCCCGCGTGCAGCTCGCCGCGGCCTACCGCATCTTCGACATGCTCGGCTGGACCGAGATGATCTACAACCACATCACGGTGCGCCTGCCGGACAGCGTGACGGGTGGCGAGAAGCACTTCCTGATCAATCCCTTCGGGCTGCACTACTCCGAGGTGACGGCCAGCAACCTGCTGAAGATCGACATCGAGGGCCACAAGCTGGACACCGGCAATCCCTGGCCGGTGAACCCGGCGGGCTTCACCATCCACGCGGCGATCCACGACACCGTGCCCGACGCGCACTGCGTGATGCACACGCACACGACGACGGGGCTCGCCGTCGCCTGCACGGAAGGCGGCCTCGCGCAGAACAACTTCTACTCGGCGCAGCTCGACGACATGGTGGCCTACCATGACTTCGAGGGCATCACCATCCACGCCGACGAGGCGCCGCGCCTGCTGGCGAGCCTGGGCCGCAAGCCGCTGATGATCCTGCGCAACCACGGCCTGCTCGCCGTCGGGCCGACGCTGCCGCTCGCCTTCGTGCGGCTGTGGACGCTGCAGCGCGCCTGCGACGTGCAGGTCACGCAGGCCGGCCTGGGCCGCGCGATCCCGATCCCGCCGGACGTGGCGAAGAAGACCACGCACGATTCCTTCCAGTTCGACCAGCGCTTCGGCGCCGGGCAGGACGTGTTCGACGCGATGACGCGCCTGGTGGAGCAGAAATCCGGGGACGGCTACAAGCAATGAAAGCCTGCATCTACGGCGCCGGCGCCATCGGCGGCTGGATCGGCGTGAAGCTGGCGCGCGCCGGCTGCGACGTGGGCGTGGTCGCGCGCGGCGCGACGCTGGAGGCGCTGCGCGCCCACGGGCTGCGGCTGCAACAGGGCGAGGAGACGCTCAGCGCCGAGGTGCGGGCGAGCGCCGCGCCGGCCGAGCTGGGCGTGCAGGACCTGGTGGTCGTCGCCGTCAAGGCGCCGTCCATGCCGGACGTGGCGAGGCAGGTCGCGCCGCTGCTCGGGCCCAGGACGATGGTGCTGACCGCCATGAACGGCGTGCCCTGGTGGTTCTTCCAGGGCTTCGGCGGCGCCTACGCCGGCACGCGGCTGAAGGCCGTGGACCCGGACGGCGCCATCGCCGAGGCCGTGCCGGCCAGGCACATCATCGGCTGCGTGGTGCACGCGAGCTGCTCGCTGCGCGCGCCCGGCTGGGTGCAGCACCACTTCGGCAACAAGCTGATCGTGGGCGAGCCCTCGGGCGAGAAGACGGCCCGGGTGCAGGAACTGGTCGCGCTGCTCGAGAAGGCCGGCTTCGAGACCGCCTTGTCCGAACAGATCCAGAAGGACGCCTGGTACAAGCTGTGGGGCAACATGACGGTCAACCCGGTCAGCGCCCTCACCGGCGCCACCACCGACCGCATCCTGGACGACGAGCTGGTGCGCGGCTTCATCTCCGCCGTGATGCTGGAGGCGCGCGAGATCGGCGCCCGCGTCGGCATCCCGATCGCGCAGATGCCGGAAGACCGCCACCAGGTCACGCGCAAGCTGGGCGCCTTCAAGACCTCCATGCTGCAGGACGTGGAAGCCGGCAAGCCGGTGGAGCTCGATGCGCTGGTGACGGTGGTGCAGGAGATGGGCCGCCTGACCGGCGTGCCCACGCCCTTCACGGATGCGCTGCTGGGCCTCAGCCGCCTGCAGGCGCGGGTGCGCGGGCTGTATTGACGCCGTGGCGGCCGCGATCCAGAATGGAACCGAGGTTCCGTTCCGGATCTCCCATGCCCAACCTCTCCATCAAGGACGTGCCCGAGCCCTGGGCCGAGATGCTTCGCCAGCGCGCGGCCCGCAACCATCGCTCCCTCCAGGGCGAGCTGATGGCCATCCTGGAGCGCGCCGTCGAGGAAGGACTGCCGGCGCGCAGCGACGAGCCTGGCCGGCCGCGCATCGCCGGCTACGACCCGGACGGCCACCCGGTGGTCCGCCGAGGCTGGAAAACGCCCGAGCAGGTGATCGAGGAGCTGCAGCAGAAGTATCCCGATCCCATCCCGGACCAGCTCTCCAGCATCGACATCATCCGCCAGGACAGGGACAGCCGTTGAGCGCGAAGCAGCCGGTGCTGCACGTCGTGGAGCCGCCGGCCCACTACCTTGCGAGGACGCCGCTGGTGGTCGACTGCAGCGCGATCGCCGGCCTCGTCTTTCGCGAGGCCTGGGAGGGCGCGGCCAGGGAGCAGATCCGCGGGCGGGCACTGCATGCGCCGCACCTGCTGACCAGCGAAATCGCGAGCGTCGCGCTGAAGAAGCTGCGGCGCGGCGAATCACACGCGGCGGACGGCCTCGCGGCGGCGGCCGCCATGGAGATTTCCCTGCACCCCACCGAACCCGTCGCGGTCGTCGAACTGGCGAACCGCTATGGCTTGTCCGCGTACGACGCGGCGTACCTCTGGCTGGCGGCACGATTGAAGTGTCCGCTGGCCACCTTCGACGCCCGGCTCGGTGCCGCGGCGCGCCAGCACCTCTCCAGCCTTTCCTGACCGATGACGACACCTTCCAAGGCGATCAGCGGCGCCGCCTTCGCCACGCTGCTGCTGATCGCGCTGATGATGGGCGCCAACCACGTGGCGGCCCGCATCGCCTTCAACAACGGCGTCGACGTCGCCACGGCCGTCGTGTTCCGCAGCACGATCACCGCGCTGGTGATCGTCGCCATCCTCGCCTCGCAGGGCGTGCGCGTGCGCTTCACCGCGCGGCACAAGCGCATGCTGCCCGTGATCGGGCTGCTGGTGGGCGTGCAGAGCCTGTGCCTCTATTCGGCCGTGGCGCGGCTGCCGGTGGCCCTCGCCCTGCTGGCGTTCAACACGTATCCGATCTGGACGGCCGTGTGGTCGCTGGTCGTGTACCGCAAGCATCCGGAGAAGGCGATGCTGGTCGCCATGCCGGTGATCCTGGTGGGCCTGGCGATGGCGCTGGACGTCTTCGGCGCCGCCTCGGGCCTCGGCGCCTCCGGCCAGTGGGCCCGCATCGGCGCGGGCGTCGGCTTCGCGCTGGCGGCGGCCGCGACCTTCGGGCTGGCGCTGGTGCTGACGCAGCACGAGGCGGGCGATGTGGACGGGCGCGTGCGCACGGCCACGACCATGAGCCTCGCCGGCGTGGTGGCGCTCACCGCCGTCGTGGCGCAGGGCGGCTTCCACCTGCCGACGGCGCCGGCCGGCTGGGGCGGGCTGGCGACGCTGACCTTTCTCTATGGCACGGCCTTCACCATCATGTTCACCGTGCTGCCCCGGCTGGGCGTCGTCGGCAACTCCGCGATCATGAACGTGGAGCCGGTGTTCGCGCTGGTGCTCGCGTGGCTGCTGCTGGGGCAGGCGATCGCGCCGGTGCAGGTGGCGGGGGCGTTGCTGGTGGTGGGGGCGGTGATGGCGCTGGGGTTGCGCAAAAGGTGATGGTGGATCGGTGGGGTTCGCTGCGCTCACCTTCCGGCGGCCTGCGGCCGCCGCCACCCTACGGGTCCGGCTTCGTAGGGTGGCGCGGCGCCAGCCGCGGCAGGTGAGCGGAGCGAACCCCACCGTCCACCTCAACTCACTACCACCGGCACCCGCTGCGCCAGCGCGCACATCAACTCGTAGCTCAAGGTCCCCGCGCTCGCCGCGACCTCGTCGATCGGCAGGACGCTCCCGTTCGCTGCCTTGCCCCACAGCGTCACCTCGCTCCCGAACCCCGCCTGCGGCACCGGCGTGAGGTCCACCGCCAGCATGTCCATGCTCACGCGCCCGACCAGGCGCGTGCGCACGCCGTCCACCAGCACGGGCGTGCCGGTGCCGCAGTGGCGCGGGTAGCCGTCGGCGTAGCCGCAGGCGGCGATGCCGATGCGCAGCGGCGCGTCGGCGGTGAAGCTGGAGCCGTAGCCGACCGTGTCGCCGGGCTGCAGCTGCTGCACGCCCAGCACGCGCGCGGCCAGCGTCATGGTCGGCTGCAGTTGCCAGTGGGCGGCGTCGTGCTCGGGGAAGTCCGGCGCGCTGCCGTACACCGCGATGCCGGGGCGGATCCAGTCGGCGCGCACCTGCGCCTCGGCCGCGTGGCGCAGCGAGGCCGCGCTGTTGGCCAGGGTGCGTTCGCCGGGCAGGTCGCGCGTGGTGTCGGCGAACACGCGCATCTGGTGGGCGATGCCGCGGGCGCCGTCCGCATCGCTGAAGTGCGTCATCAGCGAGATCTCCTCCACCTGCGGCAGCGCCTCCAGCCGCGCCCAGGCGGCCCGGTAGCGCGGCGGGGTGAAGCCCAGGCGGTTCATGCCCGAGTTCATCTTCAGGAAGACGCGGTGCGGCACCTGGGTCTTGTGCGCGGCCAGCCAATCGATCTGCTCGTCGCAGTGCACCGTGTGCCACAGCCCCAGGCGCGAGCACAGCTCCAGGTCGCGCGGCTCGAACACGCCTTCGAGCAGCAGGATGGGACCGCGCCAGCCGAGGGCGCGCACCCGCTCGGCCTCCTGCAGGTCCAGCAGGGCGAAGCCGTCGGCGCCGCGCAGCGCATCGTACACGCGCTCGATCCCGTGCCCGTAGGCATTGGCCTTGACCACGGCCCAGACCCGCGCGTCCGGGGCCGCCTCGCGCATGCGGGCGAGGTTCGCGCGCAGCGCGTCGGGATGGATCAGGGCCTGGATGGGACGGGGCATGGCGGGCTCTCCTTCGTATTTTGTCATTACCCACCGTGATATAACCCCGAGTCTCCCTGAGACAGCAGAGATTGAAGGGCCAGCCTGACTGGCCCCCGGCCCTACACGCACGGATGAAGCGCGGTTTCTACACCATCATGGCGGCGCAGTTTTTCTCGTCGCTCGCCGACAACGCGCTGTTCATCGCCGCCGTCGAACTCCTGAAGTCCGAGCGTGCGCAGACCTGGCAGGCCGCCGCGCTGGTGCCGATGTTCGCGCTGTTCTACGTGGTGCTGGCGCCCTTCGTGGGCGCGTTCGCGGACTCGCGGCCCAAGGGGTACGTGATGTTCTACAGCAATGCGATCAAGGTGGTCGGCTGCCTGATGATGCTGTTCGGCACGCACCCGCTGCTGTCGTACGCCATCGTGGGCCTCGGGGCCGCCGCCTACTCGCCCGCCAAGTACGGCATCCTCACCGAGCTGCTGCCGCCTTCGCAGCTGGTCAAGGCCAACGGCTGGATCGAGGGGCTGACCATCGCGTCCATCATCCTGGGCATCCTGCTGGGCGGCCAGCTCGTGGGCCATGCGCTGTCGGCGCGCATGCTGGCGCTGGACTTCCCCATCCTGGACACCGGCATCGACACGCCGCCGGAAGCGGCCATCTTCGTGCTGATCTTCGTGTACGCGGTGGCGGCCTGGTTCAACCTGCGCATCCCGCACACCGGCGTGGAGATGCGCCCCATCCCGCGCAACCCGCTGGAGCTGGTGCCGGACTTCTGGAGCTGCAACGGCCGGCTCTGGCACGACCGCCTGGGCCAGATCTCGCTGGCGACCACCACGCTGTTCTGGGGCGTGAGCGGCAACCTGCGCTACATCATCCTGGCCTGGAGCGCCGCGGCCCTGGGCTACACGACCACGCAGGCCTCGTCGCTGAGCGGCGTGGTCGCGCTGGGCACGGCCGTGGGCGCCGTGCTCGCCTCCATGCGCATGCGGCTCGACCGCGCCACCACCGTGATGCCGCTGGGCATCGCCATGGGCGTGCTGGTCATCTGCATGAACTTCATCCACAACGTGTGGGTGGCGGCGCCCTTCCTGATCCTGATGGGGGCGCTGGGCGGCTACCTCGTGGTGCCGATGAACGCGCTGCTCCAGCACCGCGGCCACAACCTGATGGGCGCCGGGCGTTCGATCGCCGTGCAGAACTTCAACGAGCAGGCCTGCATCCTGGGCCTGGGCGCGTTCTACAGCCTGTCCGCCGGCCTGGGCCTGACGGCCTTCGGCGCCATCACGGCCTTCGGCCTGGTGGTCGCCGGCGCGATGTGGCTGATCCAGCGCTGGCACGCGCGCAACTGCGTCGAGCACAAGGACGAAGTGGAGCACCTGCTGGCGCTGGCCCGGCACGACAACGTGCATGACTGAGCGCGCGCGGACGCTGGCGCCGGTGCTGGCGCTGGTCGTCAATGCCTTCGTCTGGGGCCTGTCCTGGTGGCCCTTCCGGCAGCTGCAGGGCGTCGGCGTCCACCCCCTCTGGTCGACGGCGCTGATCTACCTCGTGGCCTTCGCCGGCTTCGTCGTGCTGCGCCGCTCGGCCCTGCCCGAGCTGCTGCGCAACCCGGCGCTGTGGCTGCTGGCGCTGTCCGCGGGCATGACCAACGTCGGCTTCAACTGGGCTGTGACCATCGGCGACGTCGTGCGCGTCGTGCTGCTGTTCTACCTGATGCCGGCGTGGGCGGTGCTGCTCGCCTGGCCCGTGCTGGGCGAGAAGCCCTCGCCCGCGGGCGTGGGACGGCTGCTGCTGGCGCTGGCGGGCGTGGCCACCGTGCTCGACACCGGCGGCGTGGGCCTGCCCTGGCCGCGCTCGCTGGCGGAGTGGCTGGCGCTGGGCGGCGGCTTCAGCTTCGCGCTCACCAACGTGCTGCTGCGACGGCTGGATTTCGTCACGGCCGGCTCGCGCGTGCTGGCGATGTTCGGCGGCGGCATGGTGCTGGCGGGCAGCGTCGCCCTGCTGGGCGGCCTGCACGGCACGATCGCGCCGCTGCCGGCGCTGGCGACCGAGGGCTGGATGCTGGCCGTGCTGCTGGCCGCCGGCTTCCTCGCCGCGAACCTCGCCCTGCAGTACGGCGCCTCGCGCCTGCCGGCGCACACGACGGCGCTGGTGATGCTGTCGGAGGTGGTGTTCGCGAGCCTGTCGTCGGTGGCGCTGGGGGCGGCGGAGCTGAGCGCGCGGACGCTGGTGGGCGGACTGCTGATCGTCGCGGCGGCGGCGTGGTCGGCGTGGCCGCGGCGCGCGGGAGCACAATAGCCGCGTGGCGGACATCTACGACTTCGAGGCGCAGCAGATCGGCGGGGGCACCGTGCCGCTGGCGCGCTTCCGCGGGCAGCCGATGCTGATCGTCAACACGGCCAGCGCCTGCGGCTTCACGCCGCAGTTCGCCGGGCTGGAGGAACTGCATCGCCGCTACGGCGAGCGGGGCCTGGTGGTGCTGGGCTTTCCCTGCAACCAGTTCGGCGCGCAGGACCCGGGCAGCAACGAGGAGATCGCCGGCTTCTGCCAGGCGAACTACGGCGTGAGCTTCCCCATGATGCAGAAGATCGACGTCAACGGCCCGCAGGCGCACCCGCTCTGGCGCTGGCTCACGGCGGAAGCGCCGGGGCTGCTCGGCTCCAGGGCGATCAAGTGGAACTTCACCAAGTTCCTCGTGGGCCGGGACGGGCGCGTGCTGAAGCGCTATGCGCCCCAGGAGGCGCCGGCGAAGCTGGCGAAGGACATCGAGGCGGCGCTGGCCGCCTGAGGCCTTACAGCGGCAGCGAGGCGCGGCCTTCGCCCGCCGCGACCGACGCCAGCAACTGCTGCAGCACCGCGACGTCCACCGGCTTCACCAGGTGGTGGTCGAAGCCGGCTTCCTGCCCCTTGCGGCGATCCGCTTCCTGGCCCCAGCCGGTCAGCGCGATGAGCGCGCCGTTCCAGTCCGGGTGGCGCTCGCGCAGCGCCCGCGCGACCTGGTAGCCGTCCATGCCCGGCATGCCGATGTCCAGCAGCACGGCCTGCGGCCGGGAGGCGGCGAAGCGCGCCAGCGCCGCCTCGCCGTCGTGCACCATCTCCGCCCGCGCGCCCAGCAACTGCAGCAGCGTGCGCAAGGTGTCGGCGGCATCGCGGTTGTCGTCCACCACCAGCACGCGCAGCGCCGGCATGGGGGCGGGTTCGGGCTGCGGCGCCGGCGCCGCCAGCGACTCGCCCAGCGGCAGCGCCAGCGTGAAGGTGGCGCCCTGCCCCGGCCCGTCGCTGTGGGCCTCGAGCGTTCCGCCGTGCATTTCCACGAGGCGGCGCGACAGGGCCAGGCCGATGCCCAGGCCCTGCGAACGCTCGCCCCGGCTGAACATCTCGAACAGGCGCTGCGCCTCGCCCGGCGGAAAGCCGACGCCGCTGTCGCGCAGCGTCAGGAGCACGCGGCCCGCCTCCACGGCCACCTTCAGGGCGATGCGGCCACCGCGGTCGGTGTAGCGCGCCGCGTTGTTCAGCAGGTTGGAGAGCACCTGCGCCAGCCGCGCCGCATCCCCATCGAGCCGGAGCTCGCGCTCGGGCAGCTCGACCTCCAGCGCATGGCCCGCCTCGCGGACCAGCGGCTCGCTCGTTTCCAGCGCGTGCCGCACCACGTCCTTCAGGTCGACCGGCTCGCGGCGCAGGGCGAGCGTGCCGCGGTTGATGCGCGAGATCTCCAGCAGGTCGTCCACGAGGCGCACCAGCTGGTCCACCTGCCGGCCCATCATGCCCAGCATGCCGGGATCGGCCCGCCCCTCGGCGAGCCGCAGCACGTGCAGCCCGTTGCGCAGCGGCGCGAGCGGGTTGCGCAGCTCGTGCGACAGCGTCGCGATGAATTCGTCCTTCCGGCGATCCGCTTCCTGCAGCTGCTCGATCAGGCGCACGCGCTGCTCGTGCAGCCTCGCGTTGTCGATGGCGACGGCCGCCTGCGCCGCGATGCCCGCCACGATGCGCTCGGCCTTCTCGGTGAAGACGCCCGGCTCCGGATGCCCGAAGAACAGGCCGCCCAGCACCTCGCCCGTGCGCGAGGTCACCGGCACGGCCAGGTAGCTGCGCACCGGCAGGTGCCCCTTGGGCATGCCGTAGTGCGGCGGGCTGTGGCCGTAGCGCGGATCGCGCGTGATGTCGTCGGCGCGCACGATCGCCTCGCCCGCGAAGGTCGGCCCGAAGACGGCCGTGTTGCGCGGCATGGCGAAACCCGCGAAGTGCTCGCGCGGGACGCCCGACAGCGTGTAGAGCATGTACGACTCGCCCTGCGCGTTCACCACGTTGTAGAAGAAGGCGCCGAAGTGCGCCGCCGTCAGGTCGGTGGCGACGTCGGTGACCGCCTGCACGATGCGCTGCAGGTCCGATTCGCCGGCGAGGGTCAGCCCCACCTGGTTCAGCTTCTCGAAGCGCCGCGCCTCGTCCTGCGCCGCCAGCTCCGCCAGCTTGCGTTCGGTCACGTCCTGCAGCACGCCGATGAAGCCGCCGACCGCGCCGGCGGCGTCGCGTTCGGGGATGTAGGTGCCGTGCATCCAGCGCTCGCCGCATTCCGGGTAGGGCAGCAGCTCCTCGAACTCCACGGTTCGGCCGGCCAGCGCATCCTCCGCGTGCTGGCGCAGCGCCGGCCAGGCGTCGCCCAGGACCTCGGGCATCGCGCGCCCGACCACATCGCGGATCTGTCGCCGGAAGCGGGCGGCATAGGGTGCGTTGACGAAGCGGTAGCGCATCCGCGCGTCGCAGTACAGCAGCAGCACGGGCGCGTTGTCCGTCACCAGCCGCAGCTGCTGCTCGCGGTCGCGCACCTGCACGGCGGATTCGCGGCGCAGTTGCGAGATCTCCAGCCGGGCGGCGATGCGGGCGAGCAGTTCGCGCGCCGTGAAGGGCTTTTCCAGGTAGTCGTCGGCCCCGGCGTCCAGCCCTTCGATGCGCGCGGCCTCGCCGGCGCGCGCGGAGAGCAGCACGACGGGCAGCTCCGCGATCGCGGGCTGCTGGCGGATGCGCCGCACCAGCCCCAGGCCGTCCAGGCGCGGCATCATCACGTCGGCCAGCACCAGGTCGGCGCCCCGGCGCTGCACCGCTGCCAGCGCGGCTTCGCCGTCGGCGACCGCTTCCACTTCGTAGCTGTCGGCCAGCAGGTGGCGGATGTAGTCGCGCATGTCGGCGTTGTCGTCCGCGAGGACGATGCGGCGGCGGGCCCCTGCCGCGGCCTGCGCGGGGGTGGGCTCGTCGTTTCCGGGCAGCCAGCGCAGCGCCTCCTCGACATAGGCCTCGGAGCGCACGGCGGTGCTCGCCAGCGCGGGCGCGGCGCCCACGCGCGCCGGGTCGAGGTGCGCCATGCCGGACGGAATGGTCACCGTGAAGCAGCTGCCCTCGCCTTCGCGGCTGTCCACGGAGACGCTGCCGCCGTGCAGGCGCACCAGTTCCTGCACCAGCGCCAGGCCGATGCCGGAGCCCTCGTGCGTGCGGCTCCGCGTGCCCTCCACCCGATGGAAGCGTTCGAGCACGCGCGGCAGTTCCGCCGCCGGGATGCCGACCCCCGTGTCGCGCACGCGCAGCGCGAACTGGCTGCCCTCCTGGGACAGGGTCACGACCACTTCGCCCTCGAAGGTGAACTTGAAGGCGTTGGACAGCAGGTTCAGGACGATCTTTTCCCACAGCTCGCGGTCCACGTAGGCGGGCGCCGCGAGCGGCGGGCAGTCGACCACCAGCCGCAGCCCTGCCTTCTCCATCGCCGAGCGGAAGGAGCTGGCCAGCTCGCTGGTCAGCGCCGCCAGGTCGGTGGCGACGAAGGTCGCCTGCGCGCGCCCGGCTTCGATGCGGGCGAAGTCCAGCAGCGAGTTCACCAGCTTGTGCAGGCGCATCGCGCTGCGGCGCGCGAGCTCCAGCCGGTCGCGCTGCACCGGCGCCAGCGGGCGCGTGGGGTCGGCGAGCACGTCCTCCAGCGGACCCATCATCAGCGTGAGCGGCGTGCGGAACTCGTGGCTGACGTTGCTGAAGAAGGCGGTCTTGGCGCGGTCCACCTCGGCGAGCATCTCGGCGCGCCGGCGCTCGTGCTCGGAGCGGCGCGCGCTGTCGAGGGCGGCGGCGATGTTGGCGGCGACCATCGCCAGGAAGTCGCGCAGCCCGTCGTCCACCTGCTGGCGGGGACTCGCGCCGCACACCAGCCAGCCGTGGCCCGCGTCGCCCGTGCCGGACAAGGGCAGCACCAGCACCTGGCGGATCGCCTCGGGCCAGGGACCGGCGTGCAGCGGCCCCCAGCCCGCGAGATCGGCGGGCCCGAGCACGACGCTCGCCCCGGGCAGCGGCCAGGAGGGACCCGCGGCGGGCAGCGTGGGCGGCGCGGCCGGCGAGCCCTCGAGGCCCGCCTGCCCCACCAGCCGGGCGCCCTCCCCGGCGTCGGGCGCGTACAGCAATGCGAAGGGCAGGTCCTCGGGATTGCTGGCCAGCACCTGCATCACCTGGCGGCGCACGTCGCCCACCGTCTGCGCCTGCGCCGCGATGCGGCCCAGGTCGCGCAGCGTGCGCAGGCGCCGCTCGCCGAAGACGCGGCCCGTGGTTTCGCTGACGATGCAGAACACGCCGCCGACCCGCCCCGACTCGTCGCGCACCGGGTCGTAGGACACGTCGAAGTAGGTTTCCTCCAGGTAGCCGTGCCGCTCCATGAAGAAGGGCCGGTCGCGCGCCCAGAAGGCTTCGCCGGTGCCCAGCACGCCGTCGAACAGCTCCTTCAGCCCGGCGCGCCACAGTTCGTCCCAGGCCTCGCGGATGGGGCGGCCCAGCGCGCCGGGGTGCTTCGCGCCGAACACCGGCCGGTAGGCATCGTTGTAGACGGTGACCAGCTCGGGGCCCCAGAACAGCGCGATCTGCGCCTTCGAGGGCAGCAGGATGCTCACGGCGCTGCGCAGGCTCTGGGGCCAGCCCTCGATGGGACCCAGCGCGGTCGCGGCCCAGTCGAAGGCGCGGATCCGCTCTCCCATCTCGCCGCCGCCCGCGAGGAAATCCTGTCCTGAGGTCATGTCGAAAGGCTTTCCGGATATCCGTTCTGCTTTTTACATCACTCTGGCCGAGCTGCGGGGCCGCGCAGCTCGGCCGTGGACGGATCGGCGACTACGCCGGGTCGCGCAGGGCGGCGTCGAGCACTTCCACCCAGTGCCGCACCGGCAGCTCCGTACCGGACTGCAAGTGCTGGATGCAGCCGATGTTGGCCGAGACGATGGCCTGCGGCTGCAGCGCGCCCAGGTGCCCCAGCTTGCGGTCGCGCAGCGTGTGCGCGATGTCCGGGTGCAGCACCGAGTAGGCGCCGGCGGAGCCGCAGCACAGGTGCGACTCGTTCAGTGCCACGCGCACGGTGAAGCCGAGCGCCGCCATGCCCTGCTCGACGCCGCCGCGCAGCTTCTGGCCGTGCTGCAGCGTGCAGGGCGGGTGGTAGGCGAACACGCCCGGCTGCGGCCGCACCTTCTCCTTCAGCGCCGGCACGAGATCCGGCAGCAGCTCGCTCAGGTCGCGCGTCAGCGCGGCTATGCGCTTCGCCTTTTCGGCATAGGCGGGATCGTGCCGCAGGTAGTGGCCGTACTCGCGCACCGTCACGCCGCAGCCCGACGCGTTCATCACGATCGCTTCCACCATGCCGCCCTCGACGTACGGCCACCAGGCGTCGACGTTGCGCCGCATGTGCGCGCGGCCGCCGTCCTGGTCGTCCAGGTGGAACTTCAGCGCGCCGCAGCAGCCCGCCTCGGGCGCGACGATCGCCTGGATGCCCGCGGCATCGAGCACGCGCGCCGTCGCCGTGTTGATGTTGGGCATCATCGCCGGCTGCACGCAGCCCGCGAGCATGAGCACCTTGCGCGCGTGCGTGGCCGTCGGCCAGGCGCCGGCGTCCTGCCTGGGCGGCACCTTCTCGCGCAACCGCTGCGGCAGCAGGCCGCGCACGGACTGCCCCAGCTTCATCGCCGGCCCGAACAGCGGCGAGGTGAGGCCGTTGCCGAGCGCCTGGCGCAGCGCCTTCGAGGGCGCGCCGCGCGGCACCTTGCGCTCCACGATGCCGCGGCCGATGTCCACCAGCCGCCCGTAGTCCACGCCGCTCGGGCAGGTGCTTTCGCAGTTGCGGCAGGTGAGGCAGCGATCGAGGTGCAGCTGCGTCTTGCGCGTCGGCTGCTCGCCTTCCAGCACCTGCTTCATCAGGTAGATGCGCCCGCGCGGGCCGTCGAGCTCGTCGCCGAGCACCTGGTAGGTGGGGCAGGTCGCGGTGCAGAAGCCGCAGTGCACGCACTTGCGCAGGATGGCTTCGGCTTCGGCGCCCTCGGGCGTGCCCTGGAATTCCGGGGAGAGATGGGTCTGCATCAGGAATGCGCGTAGAGGCGGCCGCGGTTGAAGATGCCCGCGGGGTCGAACTGCTGCTTCAGTCGTTCGTGGATGGCGGCGAGCGCGGGCGCGAGCGGCGTCAGGCGCTGCTGCGCGTCGGGCCGTTCGCTGCGGAACAGGGTGGCATGGCCGCCGGCGCGCACCGCGGCGTCGCGCACGCGCTGCCCGTCGCCGGGCGCGACGCGCACCCAGCGCTGCGCGCCGTGCCATTCGACCAGCGGCGGCTCGGGCAGGCCCAGCAGGGGCGCCGTCTGCGGCACGGACACGCGCCAGAGATCGCGGCCGGCGCGCTGCTCGAACCAGGGAAGGCGCTGCTCGCGCAGGCCGGCCCAGTCCGCCTGCGCGGACGCGGGATCGACCCGCTCGCCGCCGAGCGCGCGGCAGGCGGCCTCGACGGCCGCGACGGCGCCGCGCAGCCGCAGGTCCAGCGTGCCGACGCCGCCGACCTCGCGCCAGCGGCTCGCCGACAGCGGCAGCGGCTGGCCGCCCCAGGCGTTCAGGCGCTGCAGCGCGTCGGCCTGCGAGAGCTCGAAGCGCAGCGTCGCCTCGGCCGGCGCGACGGGCAGCACCTTGAGGCTCACCTGCGTGATGAGCCCCAGCGTGCCCATCGCTCCCGCCATCAGGCGCGAGACGTCGTAGCCGGCCACGTTCTTCATCACCTGGCCGCCGAACACCAGCGCCTCGCCGCGGCCGTTGACCAGCTCCAGGCCCAGCACGTAGTCGCGCACCGCGCCGACACTGGCGCGCGCCGGCCCGGACAGGCCCGCGGCCACCATGCCGCCCACGGTGGCGTGCTCGCCGAAATGCGGCGGCTCGAAAGGCAGGCACTGGCCTTGCGCGGCCAGAACCTGCTCCAGTTCCGCCAGCGGCGTGCCGGCGCGCACGGTGACCACCAGCTCGCTCGGCTCGTAGCTCACAATCCCCTGCAGGCCGCGTGTTTCCAGCAGCTCGCCCTCCAGCCGCTCGCCGTAGAAATCCTTGCTGCCGCCGCCGCGGATGCGCAGGGGCATCCCCTGCGCCGCGGCGGCGCGGATGCGTTCGGTGAGTTCGTCCAGGGCGGCTTGCATGGGCTCCGATGTTACGTGCCCGCGCCTGCCCCTTGCCTGGGCCTAGTCGATGAAGAAGTTGGCCGGCAGCCCCGCGACGTCCGCCCGCGCGGTGAGCACGTGGCCCGAAGCCGGAAACGCCTGCAGTTCCTCCGCCGGCCGCTGGTGCCGCGCGGTGGTCAGGTAGAGCGTGCGCCGGTCCGGGCCGCCGAAGCAGGGCATCGTGGGGCAGCGCACCGGCAGGGGGAATTCCGCCGCGATGTCCCCGGCCGGGGACAGGCGCACCAGGCGCTGGCCTTCGAACAGCGCCACCCAGTAATGGCCTTCCACGTCCATGGCCGCGCCGTCGGGACGGCCGCCGTAGCCCGGTTGCCCGGGCTGCCAGCCGGGCGGCTTCTCCGCGAAGCGGTGGAACACGCGGTGGTGGCGCATCACGTTGGCGTCGGCCTCCCAGTCCCAGGCGAAGACGGTGTGCTGCGCCGTGTCCGCCCAGTACAGGGTGTGGTTGTCCGGCGACCAGGCGAGGCCGTTGGCATTGGTCGCGTTGCCGGCCTTCAGCTGCACGATCGGCCTGCCGCCGTTGCCGTTGCCGGGCCGGCAATCGAGCGCATAGAGGTCCGCCTTGCGCGCGTCCTTCGGCTCGTAGATGGTGCCGGCCCAGAAGCGGCCCAGCGTGTCGGCCTTGCCGTCGTTGAAGCGCGTCGTCTCCGCGTGCGGGAAGCGCACGATGGGCTGCAGCAGGCCGCCCCAGTCGCGCGCGCGGTAGATGCCGTCGCGCATGCCCAGCACGAGGCCGCCGCTGGCGGCCGGCGCGATGCAGCCCGCTTCCTGCGGCAGGTCCCAGGTGTCGCCCGCGCCCGTGGCCGGGTCCCAGCGGCGCACCCGCTTGCCGGGGATGTCGACCCAGTACAGGCGCTGTTCGCGCGGATGCCAGAAGGGCGACTCGCCCAGCAGGTCCGGCTCGGCGACGGCGATGTCCCACTTCATGCCTGCGGCTCCACCGCGATGCGCAGGGTGGCGACCAGCGATTCGCCCGGCGGCAGCAGGGCGAGGCCGAGCGCGGCCGCCTCGGGCGAGGCCGGCTGCGCCGCCGCGGGCAGGTGGCTCACCGGCGCGAGCGCGATCGCCTCGCGCGCGGCCTCGGGCAGCACCAGCAGGCGCGTGAGGCCGGACTGCAGGTGCACGGCCAAGCGCTCGTCGTGCAACTCCGCGTCGCCGTCCCAGGCTTCGTAGCCGTGCTCGCCGGCCCGGCCGCCGGCACGCACCACGAGGCGATGGCCCGGCCGCCGGGGGAAGAAGGCCTGCCAGCCCAGCCCCGCCGGCGCGGGCCGGCCCGACTGGTTGGTCAGCGCGAGCGTGAGCTCCAGGGCGCCTTCGGCGAGGCGCAGCGTGTGGGAGCAGTCGAAGGCATGGGGCCAGGCGGCGTCGGGCCGGTGCTCGTACGCGAGCATCGCAGAGGAAGCGTCCTGGTCCAGCACGGTCCAGGGACGCTGCCAGGCCACCCCGTGCAGCGCGAAGGGCACCATGGGGTGGCAGGCCGAGGCGAGCGCGGAAGGTTCGGCCGCCGGCAGGGCGCGCAGCACCGGCAGCTCGCCGCACCACAGGCCGGCGATGCAGCCTCCCAGCCCGGGCTGCAGCTCGCAACGCAAGCGCCCGGCGCGCAGTTCGACCATGGGCTCGTCTCCTTTGGGCCCATTGTGCCGAACCCGCGCGGTCAGCGGTTGTACGCCGTCTCGCCGTGGCTGGTGATGTCCAGGCCCTCGCGCTCCTCTTCCTCGCTGACCCGCAGGCCCAGCAGCAGGTCGACCACCTTGTAGGCGATGAAGGACACCACGCCGGACCAGGCGATCGTGGTCAGCACGGCCTGCAGCTGGATCCAGACCTGGCTGCCGATCGAGTAGTCCGCGGCGGCCTGGTTGGCGACGTAGTCGTAGAGGCCGGCGCCGCCCAGCGACGGCGAGGCGAACACGCCGGTGAGCAGCGCGCCCAGGATGCCGCCGACGCCGTGCACGCCGAAGACGTCGAGCGCGTCGTCCGCGCCCAGCAGGCGCTTGAGCCCGTTGACGCCCCACAGGCAGACCAGTCCCGCCAGCAGGCCGATGACGATGGCGCCCATCACGCCGACGAAGCCGCAGGCCGGCGTGATCGCCACCAGCCCGGCGACCGCGCCCGAGGCCGCGCCCAGCATCGAGGCCTTGCCCTTCGACAGCGCCTCGCCCGCGATCCACGACAGCGTGGCGGCGGCGGTGGCGAACAGCGTGTTGGCGAAGGCGAGCGCCGCCGTGCCCGTGGCTTCCAGGTTGGAGCCGGCGTTGAAGCCGAACCAGCCCACCCACAGCAGCGCCGCGCCGACCATCGTGAGCGTCAGGCTGTGCGGCGTGAGCGATTCGCGGCCGTAGCCGATGCGCTTGCCGATGACGTACGCGCCCACCAGGCCCGCGACGCCGGCGTTGATGTGCACCACCGTCCCGCCCGCGAAGTCCAGCGCGCCCTTGGCCCAGAGCCAGCCGGCGGCGGCCGTCACGGCGTCCAGCGACTTCGCGTCGGTGATCGCGTCGGGGCCGTCCCAGTACCACACCATGTGCGCGATCGGCAGGTAGCCGAAGGTGAACCACAGCGCGCAGAACAGCAGCACCGCGGAGAACTTGATGCGCTCGGCGAAGGAGCCGACGATCAGCGCGCAGGTGATGGCGGCGAAGGTGGCCTGGAAGGCGATGAAGCTCAGCTCGGGGATCACCACGCCCTTGCTGAAGGTGGCGGCCACCGAGTCGGGCGTCACGCCCGAGAGGAACAGCTTGCCGGCGCCGCCCAGGAAGGCGCTGCCGCCGGTGAAGGCCAGGCTGTAGCCGTACAGCGCCCACAGCACGTAGATCAGCGCCGTGACGACGAACACCTGCATCAGCACCGACAGCATGTTCTTGCTGCGCACGAGGCCGCCGTAGAACAGCGCCAGGCCGGGGAGGGTCATCATCAGCACGAGCAGCGTGGCCACCGTGAGCCAGGCGGTGTCGCCCTTGTCGGGCGTCGCGGTGGCGGCGGCCGCCGGCAGCGCCACTGCGAGCGCGAGGCCCGCGAAGGCGAGGAACTTCTTCATGTCTTGCTCTCCTGGAGGGTGGAATGCTTCAGAGCGCTTCCCGGCCCGTTTCGCCGGTGCGGATGCGGACGACCTGCTCGAGGTCGTAGACGAAGATCTTCCCGTCGCCGATCTTGCCGGTGCGGGCCGCGCCCTCGACGGCTTCGATGGCGCGGTCCACCAGCTCGTCGGAGATGGCGGCTTCGATCTTCACCTTGGGCAGGAAGTCCACGACGTATTCGGCGCCGCGGTACAGCTCGGTGTGGCCCTTCTGCCGGCCGAAGCCCTTGACCTCGGTGACGGTGATGCCCTGCACGCCCAGGGCGGACAGGGCCTCGCGCACTTCGTCGAGCTTGAAGGGTTTGATGATGGCGGTGACGAGTTTCATGGGCTCTCCTTGCAGCGACGGGATCAGAAGCTGTACTTCGCGCCCAGCACCCAGCCGGGCTTGCCCAGGTCCTTGCCCTTGGCACGGTAGGCATCGGTATTCGTGTCCACGCCGGCCAGGCTGGCGCTGAAGCCGTTGCCGAAGTCCTTGGCGAGCGTGAGCGACCAGTCGGTGTACGAGGACCCTGAGTTGTTGCGCACGCGCTGGTGGCCCACGTGCGGCGTGAGCGTCAGGCCCCACACGGGCAGCGGGAAGGTCGCGGCCAGTTCCAGGTAGCCGCTGCCGCGGCTGTCGGCCGTGCCGAACAGGTTGGTGGTGGAGTGCGAGTACTTCAGCGTCGCCGGGCCCCAGGTCGCGGCGAGGTAGGCCTCGGTGGTGTCCGGGTTCACGGCCAGGTCCGAGCCCGGGTAGAGATAGCGCAGCAGGCCCGCGTCGAGCCCGATCGGGCCGGCGTTGAAGCGGTAGCCGCCGTAGACGTCGAGTTCGGCGTCCGCGTCACCGCCCGCGTCCTGGATCCAGCGGATCGAGGACGCCCAGGTGCCCACGTACAGGCCGCTCGCGTGCGCATACTCGGCGCCGCCCTGCAGCGCGGGACGCAGGCGCGTCTGCGAGATGCCGCGGAAGCGGTAGTCGCTGACGACGCCCACGTTGGCGGACAGCGTGGAAGCGGCGTCCTGCGCGCTGGCGTGGCCGAGGGCGGCGCTGGCGCAGGCGAGCAGGATCCACCGCAGGGCGGGGCTGGTTTTCATGCGTTCTCCGTGCTTGAGGTAAGGGACTCGACCCTTCCCAAGCAGGAGGCGTGCCAGGCACGGCCGGCCCGCGCACGCGCCGTCTCGCACCGCTGGCGTGCGCGGTGCACCCCCGCATTGCACCTGCCTGGGGCAGGTGCCTGCTCAGCGGGACTGCGAGACCATGTAGTCGACGGCCGCCTTCACTTCGGCGTCCGACAGCGCGGCGTTGCCGCCCTTGGGCGGCATCGTCCCCTTGCTGCCGGTGAAGCCTTCGATGGCGTGCTTGTAGAGCACCTCGGTGCCCTGCGCGATGCGCGGGCCCCAGTCGGCCTTGTCGCCCGGCTTCGGTGCGCCGGTCACGCCCGCCGTGTGGCAGGCGGTGCAGGTCTTGTCGAACACACCCTTGCCGAGCGCCGGATCGCCGGCTCCGGCGGCCGCGACGGCCATGCCGGATGCGGCGCTGGCCGCGCTTTCGGCGGCGGGCGCAGGCGAAGGCGCGGGGGCGGGTGCGGGTTCGGGGGCAGGCGCCGCGGCAGGTGCCGGGCCGGGCGCAGGAGGCGGGGCTTCCTGCTTGCTGCAGGCCGCCAGCGCGGCGGCGGAAACGACGAACGCGAGTGCAAGCTTGTTCATGGTGGAGTCTTTCTTCAAGCGGGCAAGGGGAATTCTAGGAAGCGACACCTCTTCCTTGGGGCGCTCGCGGCGAAGGAAGATTCCGGTGCGGTAGCGCACACGGATCCGGGCACGGTCGTCCTCCGCGGCCGCTGCGGCGTTGAGCGCGCCAGGAGGAGCCCGCGCGATGAGCCTGTGCCTGGTGCAAAGCCGTGCCCTGGTGGGCCTGGAAGCGGCCGCCGTCACGGTGGAGGTGCACGTCGCGAACGGCCTGCCCAACTTCCTGCTGGTCGGGCTGGCCGAGACCGAGGTGAAGGAGGCGCGCGAGCGGGTGCGTTCGGCGCTGCTGAATTCGGGGCTGGAATTCCCGCACAACAAGCGCATCACGGTGAACCTGGCGCCGGCGGACCTGCCCAAGGACGGCGGGCGCTTCGACCTGCCGATCGCGCTGGGCATCCTGGCCGCCAGCGGCCAGATCGACGGCGCGCGGCTCGCCGGCCACGAGTTCGCGGGCGAGCTGTCGCTGTCGGGCGAGCTGCGGCCCGTGCGCGGTGCGCTGGCCACCAGCCTCGCGCTGCATGCGGCCACGGGCGCGGCGCGCCTCGTGCTGCCGCCGCAGAGCGCGGAGGAGGCGGCGCTGGTGCCGGGCGCGAACGTCGTGCGCGCACGGCACCTGCTCGATGTCGTGCAGCAGTTCGTGCGCTCGAACGCGCCGCCGGAAGAATGCGCGGGTTGGGCGGCGCTGGCCCCGCAGGCGCCCGAGGCCGCCACCGCGTATCCCGACCTGGCGGACGTGAAGGGCCAGGCCGGCGCGCGCCGCGCGCTGGAGATCGCCGCGGCGGGCGGCCACAGCCTTCTCCTCGTCGGCCCGCCCGGCGCGGGCAAGTCGATGCTCGCGCAGCGCTTCGCCGGCCTGCTGCCGCCGATGACGATCGCGGAGGCGCTGGAAAGCGCGGCGGTGGCCAGCCTGTCGGGCCGCTTCAGCCTGCAGGAATGGGCGCGGCGCCCCACCTGCGCACCGCACCACTCGGCGAGCGCCGTGGCGCTGGTGGGCGGCGGCTCACCGCCGCGGCCGGGAGAGATCTCGCTGGCGCACCACGGCGTGCTGTTCCTCGACGAACTGCCCGAGTTCCCGCGCGCCGCGCTGGAGGCCTTGCGCGAGCCGCTGGAGACGGGTCGCATCACCGTCGCGCGGGCCGCGCGCCGCAACGAGTTCCCGGCCCGCTTCCAGCTGGTCGCGGCGATGAACCCCTGCCCCTGCGGCTGGCTCGGCTCGGGCCGCGCCTGCCGCTGCTCGCCCGAACAGGTCGCGCGCTACCAGGGGCGGCTGAGCGGTCCGCTGCTCGATCGCATCGACCTGCACGTGGAAGTTCCGGCGCTCGGCGCCGCGCAGTTGCTCGATGCGCCGCCCGGCGAGCCGACGGCGGTGGTGCAGGCGCGCTGCCTGCGGGCGCGCGAGCGTGCGATGGCCCGGCAGGGCAAGGCCAACCACGCGCTGGAAGGCGAGGAGATCGACCGCCATGCCGGCGTGTCGGCGCACGCGGCGGATTTCCTGCGCGCGGCGGCGGGCCGGCTGGAATGGAGCGCGCGCTCGACGCACCGCGTGCTGAAGATGGCGCGCACCATCGCCGACCTCGCGGGAGCGGCGGCGGTGGACGTGGTGCACGTGGCGGAGGCGGTGCAGTATCGGCGGGCGCTGCCGGCCTTGCGTTGACGCCGAAGCTGGGGTTCGCCTGCGGCTCACCGCCAGCCTACGGTGGAGGGGCGCCCAGCTGGGTTACGCTCAGGGGAATGACGGAGACCCCCGGCTACGACCGCCGCCTCGTCCTCTGGTTGTCCCTGGCGCAGCTGATCACCTGGGGCAGCGTTTTCTACACCTTCGCCCTGCTGCTGGCGCCCGTGGAGCGCGAACTGGGGCTCTCCCGCGCGCAGTCCTCCGTGGCCTTCAGCCTGGCGCTGCTGGCCGAGGGCTTGTTCGGCTATCCGGTGGGACGCTGGATCGACCGCGGCCACGAGCGCGCGGTCATGACGCTCGGCTCGCTCGCCATCGCGATCGGGCTGGCCTGGCATTCGCAGATCCATTCCGCCGCGGGCTTCTACGCGGTGTGGACGCTGCTGGGCGCGGCGCTCGCCGCGACGCTCTACAACCCGGTGTTCGCGATCGTGACCCGGCGCTATCCGAACGACTTCCGCCGCGCGATCATCACCATGACCTTCCTGGGCGGCCTCGCCAGCAGCGTGTTCATCCCGACCTCGGCCTGGCTGATCGCGCAGTTCGGCTGGCGCCACGCGCTGCTGGTGCTGGCCGCGGTGCACCTGCTGGTGTGCGTGCCGCTGCACGCGCTGTGCCTGCGCGACGCGCCGCCGCCGGTGGCCGCGGACCGCGCGCAGGGCGCGCACTCGCCGACGGCCCTGCTGCGCAGCGCGCCCTTCCTGCTGATCGGCGTGTTCGTGGTGGGCATGATGGCCATCACGGCCGCGGTGCCGCCGCACCTGATCAGCCTGCTGCGCGAAAGCGGGTTGCCCGAAGCCTGGGTGATCGCCATCCCCGCCACCATCGGCGTGATGCAGGTGCTGGGGCGGCTGCTGCTGTACTTCTTCGAGCACCGCTTCGACCTGCACGTCGCCAACCGCATCATTCCCTTCCTGATCCCGCTGGCGCTGGGCGCGCTGGTGGCCGGCGCCGCATCGCCCGCCGCGGGCCTGCTGTTCGTGCTGCTCTATGGGCTGGGCAACGGCATGCTCACGATCGTCAAGGGGACGGCCGTGGCGCAGTACGTGAACCGAGAGCACGTGGCGTCGCTCAACGGCGCGCTCGGGCCGCCGCAGGCGATCGCGCGAGCCGTGGCGCCGCTGCTGCTCGGGGTGTTGTGGTCGCGCGAAGCGGGGTATCGCTGGGGGCTGCTGGTGTTGCTCGTGCTGGGGGTCGGCGCGGCGCTGGCGCTGGCGGCGGCGCAGCGGAAGTCGCTGTTGCCGCGGTAGTCAGCCGCGGCGCAGCGAGAACACGTGGTCGTCCAGGGCCCGGGCGCTCGCGGCGCCCAGCAGCAGGACGGCGGAGGAGAAGTAGATCCACAGCAGCAGCGCGATCAGCGAGCCCGCCGCGCCGTAGCTGGAGACCACGGCCGCCTTCGCGAGGTACAGCGCCATCAGCTGGCGGCCGATCGTGAACAGCACGGCACCGACGCAGGCGCCGAACACCAGGAAGCGCATGCCCGGCTTGGGCCCGCCCGACAGGCGCATCAGGCCGACGAACAGCGCCGCGCACACCACGAAGCCGACGACTTCGTTCAGCACGCGCAGGACGAGCTCCATGGGCACCAGCCGGCTGCCCGCCCAGCCGGAGAAGAGGCCCAGCAGCGTGGTCACCACCAGCGACACCAGCAGCAGAAAGCCGAACACGAGCACGTAGCCCAGGCCCCGCAGGCGCAGCGAGGCCTGGTGGCGCCACGAGGGCTTGGGCAGCTCGCCCCGGCCCTGCGACCACACGAGCTCGAAGGCATGCTGCAGTTCACCGAAGACCCCAGTGGCGCCGAACACCAGCACGACGAAGCCGATGACGCTGGCCGCGATGCCTTCCTTGGGCTCCTGCGCGCTCGCCAGCGCCTGCTGGATTACGCTGGCCCCCTGCGGTCCGAACACCGTGTTGAACTGCGACAGCAGCCCCTGCTCCAGCACGGAGCGGTCCATCCACCAGCCCAGGATCGCCACGATCGCCAGCAGCAGCGGCGCGAGGCTCAGGATGCCGTAGAAGGAGACGGCCGCGCTCATGCGCATGCCGCCGGCCCGGCTCCAGAGCTGGAAGGCGCGCACCAGCGGCGCCAGCGGAAGCACCCAGCGCCGCAGGCCGGCAGGGACGCGGTCGGTCCACGCCATGGTCAGAGGTTGGGCGCCAGCAGGCGCTGCAGGTCCTCGACGGCCGTGCCGCGGCGCTGCGCCTGGTCGGCGAGCTGGTCCTCGCCGATGCGCCCGACGTTGAAGTACGTGCTGTCGGGATGGCTCAGGTAGAAGCCGCTCACGCTGGCCGCCGGCGCCATCGCCATGCTGTCGGTCAGCTCCATGCCGATCTCCTCCGGCTGCAGCAGCGCGAACATGTCGCGCTTCACGCTGTGGTCCGGGCAGGCCGGATAGCCCGGCGCGGGCCGGATGCCGCGGTACTTCTCGCCGATCAGCGCCTCGTTCGACAGGTCCTCGTCGGCCGCGTAGCCCCACAGGTCCTTGCGCACGCGCTCGTGCAGCGCCTCGGCCAGCGCCTCGGCCAGCCGGTCGGCCAGCGCCTTCAGCGTGATGGCCGAATAGTCGTCGAGGTCGTCCAGGAAGTACTGCACCTTCTTGTCCACGCCGATGCCGGCGGTGACGGCGAAGGCGCCGACGTAGTCCGGCGCCACGCCCTTGGGCGCGACGAAGTCGGCGAGGCAGCGGCTCGGACGCATGACGCCGTCGATCACCTGCTTCTCGGTCTGCTGGCGCAGGCCGTACCAGGTCAGCACAGGCTGCGTTCGGCTTTCGTCGGCGTAGAGCTGGATGTCGTCGTCGTTCACCGTGTTGGCCGGCCAGAAGCCCATGACGGCGTTGGCGGTGAGCCAGCGGCCCTCGATGAGGCGCTTGAGCATGCGCTGGCCATCGGAGAACACGCGCACGGCTTCGCCGCCCACGACCTCGTCCTTCAGGATCTCGGGGAAGCGGCCCGCGAGGTCCCAGGTCTGGAAGAACGGGCCCCAGTCGATGTAGCGGGCCAGCTCGGAGAGGTCGTAGTTCCTGAACACGCGCCGGCCGATGAACTTGGGCTTGGGCGGCACGTAGTTCGTCCAGTCCACCGGCGTCTTGTTGGCGCGCGCCTTGGCCAGCGGCCACAGGGGCACCTGCTTCTTGGTCGCGTGCAGCTGCCGCACCTTCTCGTAGTCGGCGTTGACCTCGGCGATGTACTTCGCCGCCTGGTCGGACAGCAGGCTCTGCGCGACGCTGACGCTGCGCGAGGCGTCCGGCACGTACACGACCGGGCCTTCGTACTTCGGCGCGATCTTCACGGCCGTGTGCACGCGGCTGCAGGTCGCGCCGCCGATCAGCAGCGGGATCTTCTTCACGCGGAAGTAGTCGTCCTTCTGCATCTCGCCGGCGACGTACTGCATCTCCTCCAGCGAGGGCGTGATCAGCCCCGAGAGGCCGACGATGTCCGCGCCCTCGACCTTGGCCTTCGCCAGGATCTCGTGGCAGGGCACCATCACGCCCATGTTGACCACCTCGAAGTTGTTGCACTGGAGCACGACGGTCACGATGTTCTTGCCGATGTCGTGCACGTCGCCCTTCACGGTGGCGATGACGATCTTGCCCTTGGCGCGGACGTCCTCGCCCGCCGCTTCCTGCGCCTTCTTCTCCGCCTCGATGTAGGGGATGAGGTGCGCCACGGCCTGCTTCATCACGCGGGCGGACTTCACCACCTGCGGCAGGAACATCTTGCCGGCGCCGAACAGGTCGCCCACGATGTTCATGCCGTCCATCAGCGGCCCTTCGATCACGTGCAGCGGCCGCCCGCCCGAGGCGAGCACCTTCTGGTACATCTCCTCCGTGTCGGGGACGATGTGGTCGGTGATGCCGTGCACCAGCGCGTGCGCGAGGCGCTGCTCCACCGGCTGCTGGCGCCACTCGTTCTTCTTGCCCTCGTCCTTCGCGGCGCCCTTGGCCTGCTCGGCGATCTCCACCAGGCGCTCGCCGGCGTCGGGGCGACGGTTCAGCACGACGTCTTCCACGCGCTCGCGCAGCACCGGCTCGACCTCGTCGTACACGCCGACCATGCCGGCGTTGACGATGCCCATGTCCATGCCCGCCTTGATCGCGTGGTACAGGAACACCGTGTGGATCGCCTCGCGCACCGGGTCGTTGCCGCGGAAGGAGAAGCTGACGTTGGAGACGCCGCCGGACACCTTGGCGCCCGGCAGGTTCTGCTTGATCCACTTCGTGGCCTCGATGAAGTCCACGGCGTAGTTGTTGTGCTCCTCGATGCCGGTGGCGATCGCGAAGATGTTGGGGTCGAAGATCACGTCTTCCGGCGGGAAGCCGACCTCGTCCACCAGGATGCGGTAGGCGCGGGCGCAGATGTCGATCTTGCGTTGGTAGGTATCCGCCTGGCCCTGCTCGTCGAAGGCCATCACCACGGCCGCGGCGCCATAGCGCTTGACCAGCGTGGCCTGCCGCTTGAACTCGGCCTCGCCCTCCTTCATGGAAATCGAGTTGACGATGCCCTTGCCCTGGATGCAGCGCAGGCCGGCCTCGATCACCTCCCACTTGGAGGAGTCGATCATGATCGGCACGCGGGCGATGTCGGGCTCGCTGGCGATCAGGTTGAGGAAGCGCACCATGGCGGCCTTGCTGTCCAGCATGGCCTCGTCCATGTTCACGTCGATCACCTGGGCGCCGTTCTCGACCTGCTGCCGCGCCACGGCCAGCGCCTCCTCGAACTGGCCCGCGAGGATCATGCGGGCGAAGGCCTTGGAGCCGGTGACATTGGTGCGTTCGCCGATGTTGACGAACAAGCTGCCCGCGCCGATGTCCACCGGCTCGAGGCCGGCGAGTTTCATGGGGGGAACGGAGGTCTGCTCTGGCATTCACTCACCTCGGGTTGGTCCAAAGTGAGCGCGGTTGGGGTCCATCTCAAGCCTGACCATGGCTGTGCATGGCTGCAGCGCTCCTTGAGCAGGGGGTGATTTTAGCCTGTGGCGAACCCCACCGCACCTAAAGCGGCAAATCGGCTTTCTTCAGCGTGCGCAGCACGAAGCTCGACATGCTGTGCCGGATGCCCTTGATCTTGTAGAGCCGTTCGCGCAGCAGCCGCTCGTAGTCGCGCGTGTCCTTCACCGCCACGCGCAGCAGGTAGTCGTACTCGCCGGAGACGAGATAGGCCTCGATCACCTCGGGGATCGCCGCCAGCGTCTCGCCGAACTTCTCCAGCGTGTTGTCGGAGTGGCTGTCCAGCGTCACCTGGACCATCACCGTGTCGTTGAGCCCCAGCGCCTGCGGGTTCAGCCGGACGGTGTAGCCCTCGATCACGCCGGCGAGCTCCATCTTCTTGATGCGCTCCCAGCAGGGCGAGGCGCTCAGGCCCACGGCCTGGCCGACCTGCTGCAGGCTGGCGCGGGCGTCCTGCTGCAGGACCTTGAGGATTTTCCGGTCGATGGCGTCCATGGCGTCCGATTATCGGAGCAGGATACCAAGAACAGAAGGTTTTCCTGGAATCGCCTGGATGCCGCAGAAAGATCAGCAAGACTTTCCGGGCGCTCGCAGGCACAGTGGAGGCTGTAGGGCGAGGCTTACCAGCCGAAGCCCGCGGCAAGGGGCCGGTGGGTTACCGCCCGCCGGCCACCCTGGTTCTCAGGCCGCTTCCTTGTAGAAGAAGTCGCGCTTCACGCTGCGCGCCGCCAGCGGCTCCACCTGCTCGCGGATGGCCGCGATGTGCTCCGGCGTCGTGCCGCAGCAGCCCCCCACGATGTTGACCAGCCCGTCCGCCGCGAACTCGCGCAGCAGGCGCGAGGTGTCCTCGGGCTTCTCGTCGAAGCCCGTTTCGCTCATGGGGTTGGGCAGGCCGGCGTTCGGGTAGCAGCTGATGAAGGTGTCGGGCGCGATGCGGTTCAGCTCCTGGATGTAGGGGCGCATCAGCGCCGCGCCCAGCGCGCAGTTCAGGCCGACGGCCAGCGGACGCGCGTGGCGCACGCTGTACCAGAAGGCGCTGACGGTCTGGCCGCTCAGGATGCGGCCCGACGCGTCGGTCACCGTGCCGCTGATGACCACCGGCAGGCGCTCGCCCGTGGCGGCGAACACTTCCTCGATCGCGAACAGCGCCGCCTTGGCGTTGAGCGTGTCGAAGATGGTCTCGACCAGCAGCAGGTCCACGCCGCCTTCCAGCAGCCCTTCGACCTGCTCGTGGTAGGCCGCGCGCAGCGTCTCGAAGTCCACGTTGCGGGCGCCCGGGTCGTTCACGTCCGGGCTGATGCTGGCCGTGCGCGGCGTCGGGCCCAGGGCGCCGGCGACGAAGCGCGGCTTCTCGGGCGTCGCGAACTTGTCGGCGGCCACCCGCGCCAGCTTCGCCGCGGCCAGGTTCATCTCGCGCGCCAGCGGCGCCAGGCCGTAGTCGTCCTGGGCGATCGCATTGGCGCCGAAGGTGTTGGTCTCGATGATGTCGGCGCCGGCCGCGAGGTAGCCCTCGTGGATGTCGCGCACCACGTCGGGCCGGGTCAGCACCAGCAGGTCGCTGTTGTTCTTCAGGTCCTTGGGGTGCTCGCGGAGCCGTTCGCCGCGAAAATCCGCCTCCGACAGCTTGAAACGCTGGATCATGGTGCCCATGGCGCCGTCCAGCACCAGGATGCGCTGCTCCAGCAGGCCCGGCAGGGCCTGTCCACGGGTATAGATCACAGGTTTCATGGTCGGCTGATTTTAGGGACAAGGCGTTGAGCACGGGCCATCCGGGACAATCGGCCCCTTGTCACCCGCACTTTCCATCCTCAAGGACGTCTTCGGCTATGCCGCCTTCCGCGGCGCCCAGGCCGAGATCGTCGACCACGTCATCGCCGGCGGCGATGCGCTGGTGCTCATGCCCACCGGCGGCGGCAAGTCGCTGTGCTACCAGGTGCCGGCGCTCGCGCGCCAGCAGGCCGGCCAGGGCACCACCATCGTCGTGTCGCCCCTGATCGCGCTGATGCACGACCAGGTGGGCGCCCTGCACGAGCTCGGCGTGCAGGCCGCCTTCCTCAACTCCACGCTCACGGGCGAGGAGGCCAACGCCGTCGAGCGGCGCCTCGCCCGCGGCGAGCTGACGCTGCTCTACGCCGCGCCGGAACGCGTGACCACGCCGCGCTTCCTGGCGCAGCTCGACGCGCTGCACGAGGCCGGCAAGCTGTCGCTCTTCGCCATCGACGAGGCGCATTGCGTCAGCCAGTGGGGCCACGACTTCCGGCCCGAGTACCGCGCGCTCGCGATCCTGCACGCGCGCTACGCCGGCGTGCCGCGCATCGCGCTCACGGCCACGGCGGACGCGACCACCCGCGCCGACATCGTGCAGCACCTGCAGCTGGAGCGGGCGCGCACCTTCATCAGCAGCTTCGACCGGCCCAACATCCGCTACACGATCGCCGAGAAGAAGGACGCCACGCTGCAGCTGCTGCGCTTCATCGAGCGCGAGCACGCGGGCGAGTCGGGCATCGTCTACTGCCAGTCGCGCAAGCGCGTGGAGGAGATCGCCGAGGTCCTTTGCAAGGAAGGCATGGACGCCCTGCCCTACCACGCGGGGCTGGACGCCGACGTGCGCCAGCGCCACCAGGACCGGTTCCTGCGCGAGGACGGCATCGTGATGACGGCCACCATCGCCTTCGGCATGGGCATCGACAAGCCGGACGTGCGCTTCGTCGCCCACCTCGACCTGCCCAAGAACATCGAGGGCTACTACCAGGAGACCGGACGCGCCGGCCGCGACGGCCTGCCTTCCGACGCCTGGATGGCCTACGGCCTGCAGGACGTCGTGAACCAGCGCCGCATGATCGACGAGAGCCCCGCGCCCGACGAGTTCAAGCAGGTGCTGCGCGGCAAGCTCGACGCCCTGCTGGCGCTGGCCGAGGCGACGGACTGCCGGCGCGTGCGGCTGCTGGCCTATTTCGGCGAGGCGTCCGAACCCTGCGGCAACTGCGACAACTGCCTGCACCCGCCGGCCATGTGGGACGGCACGGAAGCCGCGCGCATGCTGCTGTCCACGATCTACCGCGTGCAGCAGGCCAACGGCCTGCACTTCGGCGCCGGGCACATCATGGACGTCCTGCGCGGAAAGGTGACCGACAAGGTGAACCAGTTCGGGCACCAGCGTCTCTCCACCTTCGGCATCGGCGCGGCGTTCTCGGAGCAGCAGCTGCGCGGGGTGCTGCGCCAGCTGATCGCCACCGGCGCGCTGGCGGTGGACGCGTCGGCGTTCAACACGCTGCACCTCACCGCGGATTCGCGCGCGGTGCTGCGCGGCGAGCGCCAGGTGCTGCTGCGCGAATCGGTCGGCCTGCCGCCGGGGCGCTCGCGCAAGCGCGAGCGCGGCGAGAAGGCGACGCCCGCGGTGGCCGCGGCGCTGGACTCGCAGGCGCAGCAGCGCTTCGCGGTGCTGAAGGCCTGGCGGGCGGAGGTGGCGAAGGCGCACAACCTGCCGGCCTACGTGATCTTCCACGACAGTACGCTGGCGGCGATCGCGGCCCTGGATCCGCGGTCGGTGCGGGAGCTGGAGGGGGTGAGCGGGATCGGGGCGGCGAAGCTGGAGAAGTACGGGGCGGGGGTCGTCGACGTGTTGCAGGCGATGGCGTGAAGACGGTGGGGTTCGCGTTCGCTCACCTGCCGGCGGCGCGCCGCCGCCACCCTACGTGAAGCCGATACTCCGCGCCTCCCGCACCTCCGGCTTGATCCGGTGCTCCGCCTCCAGCTGCTCCAGGAATTCCTCCGGCGTGATCTGCGCCGCCAGGATGTCCACCTGCCGCTTCACCGCGGCGAAGTCCCCCGGGCACAGCTGGTCCAGCTTCGCCAGCCGCGCGACGGCTTCCGCACTCAGCGCCGCCGCATCCCCGCCCAGCGCCTCGGTCACGAACATCTTCTCCCGCTGCGCCGCCGTCAGCGGCTTGAAGCGGATCTTGAAGGCGAAGCGCCGCAGCGCCGCCTGGTCGATGCGGTCCATCAGGTTGGTGGTGCAGATGAAGATGCCGGCGAAGCGCTCCATGCCCTGCAGCATCTCGTTGACTTCCGTCACCTCGTAGGTGCGCTGGGCGCCGCGGCGGTCCTGCAGGAAGCTGTCGGCCTCGTCCAGCAGCAGCACCGCCTTCTCGGCCTCGGCCTCGCGGAACATCGCCGCCATGTTCTGTTCGGTCTCGCCTACGAACTTGCTCATGAGGTCGCTCGCCTGCTTGACCAATAGCGGCCGGTCGAGGCTGCGGGCGATGTGCTCGGCCAGCGCCGTCTTGCCCGTGCCGGGCGCGCCGTAGAAGCACAGCGTGCCGTGGCCGCGGGCCTTCAGCGCCTCGACGATGCGCGGCACCTCGAAGCGCGATTCCACGTTGAGCATGTCCAGGTCGTAGGTCGTGACGCTGGGCCGGAGCGCGCCGTCGGAGCTGCGCGTGCCGAGCGCGCGGTCGGCGTTGCGCAGTTGACGCTCGATCAGTTCCTCGGCCGCGACGCCCTCGGCCGCCGCCAGCCCGGCGAAGCGCGCCGCCGTGCGGATCTGCGCCGGCGTGAGGCCCTTGCGCTCGGTCAGCTTGGCGACGAAGCCCGGCGAGACGTCCACCCCTTCCAGCGTCTTGCGCACCAGCCCTTCGCGGGCGCCTGGCGGCGGCGACTTCAGCTCCAGGTGGTAGGCGAAGCGCCGGCGGAAGGCCGGATCGATCTGCTCGATGCGGTTGGTGACCCAGATCGTGGGCACCGGGTTGGTCTCCAGGATCTGGTTCACCCAGGCCTTGCCGCTGACGCTGCCCGAAGGCGGCGCCACCACGTGCTCGGCGCGCGCCATCATCTGCGCCGCCTCGCTGGAGATCGGCGGGAACACGTCCTCCACCTCGTCGAACAGCAGCGCCGCCTGGGCGCTGCCCTTGAGGAACACCTGCGCGATCTGCAGCGAACGGTAGCGGTCGCGGCCCGACAGCGAATTGCCGTCGCGGTCGGCGTACTCCACCTCGAACAGCTCCAGCCCCGCCGCCTGCGCGACGACCTTGGCCAGCTCGGTCTTGCCCGTGCCGGGCGGCCCGTACAACAGCACGTTCACGCCGGGCTCCTTGCGGTCCGTGGCGTTGCGCAGCAGCGCCCGCAGCACGCGGGCATCCTCGGCGACGAAGCCGAAGTCGTCCAGCGTCAGCGTGCTCTTGGCCGAGGGCCGCGTGAAGACCGCCATCAGCTCGTTCTGGTCGCGGTATTCGCGCATCAGCACGGGCGGCAGCTTCTCGCTGACCTTCATCAGGTCCGCTAGGTCGGTGATGTTGTGCTCGGAGATCAGGTTCTCCACCAGCCCGATGCGCTCCAGCCGCGAGCCGGCGCGCAGCGCCTCGCCCACGTCGGCGGCATTGACGCCGGCGACCTCCGCGATCGCCGCGTAGGCCTCCGGCGCGTTGTTCACCTTGAACTCCACCAAGAGGCTGCGCAGGTCGCGCTGGTAGCGCGCCAGCGTTCCGTACAGCAGCAGGGCGCGCTCCGCCTTGTTCAACTGCAGCAGGTTGGCCAAGGCGTCGATGTTCTTCTCCACCAGCGTGGAGTGCTTCTTCAGCGCGTGGGTGAGCCATTCGCCGGTGACCGTCAGCACCGACAGCAGGTCCTTGGGCTGGTCCTTCGCGTATTCGTCCAGGTAGAAGAAGAGCGTCCCTTCCTCGTAGGGCCCGCGCCACACGCCGTGGCGGTCCAGGAACTCGCGCGTGGGCAGTTCCTCGTGGCCGCGCCAGAACTCGTTGTCCTTGCAGCGCCGGCCCAGGAACTCGCGCAGGCGCTCCAGCGAGGGCGCCGGCCACACCAGGTGCCGGCCGGCCAGCGACAGCAGGCCGTTGAGGTCGCGGCGGACGTTGAACTTGGCGCCCTGCTTCGCCGCCAGCGTCAGCACGAAGTGCGAACACATCAGGTCCAGCACCGGCGCGTCCTTCAGACCCGGCGAGGGCAGCAATTGCAGATCGAGCGAACGCTTGGCCAATCGACCTCCGGAGGCGTGGTGCGGCTTACGATAACGCCAGATCATGCTACAGGGAAGCCGCGCGGCGGTGGCCCCGGCCCGTGCGTCGCGCGAACCGTTCACAATGGGCGGGATGATCGGCCTGCCCGAGATCCGCCAAGCCGCGGCCCGCCTGCACGGGCAGGTGCTGGTCACCCCCTGCGTCGAGTCGCGCATGCTGTCGCAGGTGGCGGGCTGCCAGGTGTTCCTGAAGTTCGAGAACCTGCAGTTCACCGCCTCCTTCAAGGAGCGCGGCGCCTGCAACAAGCTGGGACAGCTGAGCCAGGCCGAGCGGGAGCGCGGCGTCGTGGCCATGAGCGCCGGCAACCACGCCCAGGGCGTGGCCTACCACGCGCAGCGCCTGGGCATCCATGCGGTGATCGTCATGCCGCGCTTCACGCCCATGGTGAAGGTGGAACGCACCCGCGGCTTCGGCGCCGAGGTCGTGCTGCACGGCGACACGCTCGACGAGGCCTACGCCCACGCCCAGGAGCTGGCGGCGAGCCGGCAGCTGGTGTTCGTCCACCCCTACGACGACCCGGCCATCATCGCCGGCCAGGGCACGGTGGCGCTGGAGATGCTGGAGGCGGTGCCGCAGCTGGACACGCTGGTGGTCGCCATCGGCGGCGGCGGCCTGGTCGGCGGGATCGCGGCGGCCGCCAAGGCGCTCAAGCCGGGCATCCGCGTGCTGGGCGTGCAGACCCTGCGCTTTCCCAACATGTACAACGCCGTCAAGCACGCGGCGCTGCCCCAGGGCGGTTCCACCATCGCCGAGGGCATCGCCGTCGGCACGCCGGGCAAGCTGACGCGGGCGCTCGTGGAGCGCTACGTGGACGACGTGGTGCTGGTGGACGAGGGCGACGTCGAGCAGGCGATCGTGATGCTGCTGGACATCGAGAAGACGCTGGTCGAGGGCGCCGGCGCCGCGCCGCTCGCCGCGCTGCTGAAGGATCCGGCGCGCCATGCCGGCCGCAAGGTCGGCCTGGTGCTGGGCGGCGGCAACATCGACCCGATGCTGCTGGCCGCCATCATCCAGCGCGGCATGGTCCGCGCCGGCCGGCTGGCGCGCCTGCGCGTGTGCGCGCGCGACGTGCCGGGCTCGCTGGCACGCATCACGGCCATCGTGAGCGACGCCGGCGCGAACATCGACGAGGTGCATCACCAGCGCGCCTTCACCATGCTGGCGGCGCAGAACGTGGAGATCGAACTGGTCGTGCAGACCCGCGGCCGCGCCCACGTGGAGGCGCTGCTGCAGGCCCTGCGCGGGGCGGGCTTCGAGGCGGAGGAACAATGATGGACAAGGAAACACTGCAGTCGGCGCTGCCGGACTACTTCGCACCCTGGGTGCAGGCGCTGGGCCTGCGCGTGGAGGCCTTCGACGGCGAGGGCGTCACGCTGCGGCTGCCGCAGAACGCCGACCTGTCGCGGGTCGGCGGCATGCTCTGCGGCCAGGCCATGATGGCGGCGGCGGACACCGCCATGGTGCTCGCGCTGATGAGCCAGGCGGGCGCCTTCCGGCCCTGCACCACGGTGCAGATGAACACCAGCTTCCTGAAGCCCCTGTCGGGCCAGGACGCGCTGGTGCAGGCCCGCGTGCTGCGTGCCGGCAAGACGCTCGCGTTCGGCGAGATCGACATCCGCGGCGCCGAGGACGGCCGCAGCGCCTGCCGGGCCAGCACCACCTACGCCCTGCTCTGAGGAGAGGCTTGGCGGGCGGGCTAGAATGGGGGCATCAGAAGATCCAGAGGTCCCCATGTCGAGCCCCAACGAACCCAAGCACCACGACGGTCATGACTACGAGCCGCAGGACGCGGTGGAGTCGGTGGTGCCCATGATCCCGATCGTGCTGCCCATGGTCGGCGCCGCGCTGATCTTCCTGCTGGCCTGGATCGCCGTGTACATGGCCTGAGCGCCCGGCAGCCCGATTCCTGAAAGCCCCCTGGCAGCGATGCCCGGGGGCTTTTCTCTTGGCCACGGCCGCGTGGCTGGCCGCATGAACCCATGCACGGTTTGCATGGAATCGGGGTGGCACAGCGGTGGATCCACCCCCCTGCTCCCTAAAATGGCCGGTCCAGCCGACCCGGCGGTGGACGCCGCAGCCGACTTGGGAACGAAGCCTGTTTTGAAAAGGGCGCGCCGGGCTGAACGACCGACTCGCTCCTTTGAAAACACGCTTTTCAAATAGGAGCTTCGAGGATGAACTCTCCCGCCATGCGCGGCCTGAACCTGCAGGCCCCCGCCTACGTCAAGAACGCACGCCTGATCGCCTGGGTCGCCGACATGGTCGCCCTGTGCAAGCCGGACCAGGTCTACTGGTGCGACGGCAGCCAGGAGGAATACGACCGCCTGTGCCAATTGCTCGTCGACAACGGCACCTTCAAGAAGCTGGACCCGGTCAAGCGCCCGGGCTCCTACCTTGCCTGGTCCGACCCGAGCGACGTCGCCCGCGTGGAAGACCGCACCTTCATCTGCTCCGAGAAGAAGGAAGACGCCGGCCCGACCAACAACTGGGTCGCCCCGGCCGAGATGCGCAAGACGCTGCAGCCGCTGTTCGACGGCTGCATGCGCGGCCGCACGATGTACGTCGTGCCCTTCTCGATGGGCCCGCTGGGCTCGCCCATCGCCCACATCGGCATCGAGCTCTCCGACAGCCCCTACGTGGCCGTCAACATGCGGCTGATGACCCGCATGGGCAAGGCCGTGTACGACGTGCTGGGCGTCGACGGCGACTTCGTGCCCTGCCTTCACACCGTCGGCGCGCCGCTGGAGAAGGGCCAGAAGGACGTCGCCTGGCCCTGCAACAAGACCAAGTACATCGTCCACTACCCCGAGACGCGCGAGATCTGGTCCTATGGCTCCGGCTACGGCGGCAACGCGCTGCTGGGCAAGAAGTGCTTCGCGCTGCGCATCGCCTCCACCATGGGCCGCGACCAGGGCTGGCTGGCCGAGCACATGCTGATCCTGGGCGTGACCTCGCCCGAGGGGAAGAAGTACCACGTGGCCGCCGCCTTCCCCTCGGCCTGCGGCAAGACCAACTTCGCCATGCTGATCCCGCCCAAGGGCTTCGAGGGCTGGCGCGTCACCACCATCGGCGACGACATCGCCTGGATCAAGCCCGGCCAGGACGGCCGCCTGTACGCGATCAATCCCGAAGCCGGCTACTTCGGCGTCGCGCCCGGCACCAACACGCAGACCAACCCGAACTGCATGGCCAGCCTGGACAAGAACGTGATCTTCACGAACGTGGCGCTCACGGACGACGGGGACGTGTGGTGGGAAGGCATGAGCGAGCCGCCGGCGCACGCCATCGACTGGCAGGGCCGCGACTGGACGCCGCAGATCGCCAAGGAAACGGGCGCCAAGGCCGCGCACCCCAATGCGCGCTTCACGGTCGCCGCCACCAACAACCCGGCCCTCGACCCCGCATGGGACGACCCGGCCGGCGTGCCGATCGACGCCTTCATCTTCGGCGGCCGCCGCTCCACCACCGTGCCGCTGGTGACCGAGGCCAACGACTGGGTGGAAGGCGTTTACATGGCCGCGACCATGGGCTCCGAGACCACCGCCGCGATCGTCGGCCAGGTGGGCGTCGTGCGCCGCGACCCCTTCGCCATGCTGCCCTTCACGGGCTACAACATGAGCGACTACTTCCAGCACTGGCTGGACCTGGGCAAGAAGCTGCAGGCCAGCGGCGCGAAGCTGCCGAAGATCTTCACGACCAACTGGTTCCGCAAGGGCGAGGACGGCAAGTTCGTGTGGCCCGGCTACGGCGAGAACATGCGCGTGCTGAAGTGGATGATCGACCGGATCGAGAACCGGGCCCGCGGCGAACGCCACGTCTTCGGCATCAGCCCCAGCTACCAGGAGCTGAACTGGGAAGGCCTGTCGTTCACGCCCGAGCAGTTCGACAAGGTGATCAGCATCGACCCGGAAGCCTGGCAGAAGGAGCTGGAGCTGCACGAGGAGCTCTTCCAGAAGCTGGAACAGCGCCTGCCGCAGGAGCTGAAGGCGACCAAGGCGCAGATCGAGAAGCGGCTGGCGGCCTGATCGCCCCACACCAACGAAAGGGCCACCTCGCGGTGGCCTTTTTCATGGCTTGTCATCCCGGCGCAAGCCGGGATCCATGCCTCTCAGTCCCGCCAGGGCTTCAGGTGGTACGCCACCCCGAGCACGAAGGCCGGCTGCGCCTTGGCAGCGGCCTGGCGCTGTTGCCACTTCAGCATCCTCTGCTGCGCCCGGCGGCGGGCGACGCGGTGGGACCAGGCATCCAGCCACTTCAGCAGCGGCGCGGGCAGCTGCCGCACGAGCTGGCTCACCCGGTCGGTGTGGATGGCGGCCATGGTCGGCGCTCCTCAGTAGTAGCGGCGGACCTCGGCGCCGGCGTCGCGGCTCATGGCGCGGCTCAGGTCGGCCATGATGCGGGCGTCCTGCAGGGCCAGGTTCCAGAGCTTCTCGTCCTGGATGCGCTGCAGGCGGGCGGCCGCCCAGCGGTTGTACAGCTTGCGGGCGCCGGCGGAGGCGCGGGTCACCGGCGCGCCGACGGCGGCCAGGGCGCGCAGCGTGGCGCGGCTGATGTTCAGGTCGAGGCTGCGGACCGCATCCAGGCCGCGGATCACGCGGCTCAGACCGTCGTGCTGGGCGCGAGGTTCGATGTTGACGAAACGTGCCATTTGGCTTCCCCTTTTCTTTCTCGACGCTTCAGGCGGGATTGCCTTCTGCGTTGGTACGTATCCTAGGGGTTACCCTGATATTTGGCTACTTTTTAGTAGTGATGTATATCATTCACGAATCGTATGAGAGCGCCGAACTTCCGCACGCTGGACCTGAACCTGCTCCGGGTCTTCGACCAGGTGATGGCCGAGCGCAACCTGACCCGCGCCGCCCGCAACCTCTCGATGACGCAGCCGGCCGTGAGCAACGCGCTCAACCGCCTGCGCGACGCCCTGGGCGACCGGCTGGTCACGCGCAGCGGCTACGGCGTGGAGCCGACGCCGCGGGCGCTGGCGCTCTGGCCGGCGGTGGCCGACGCCCTGCGGCAGCTGGAAAGCTCCATCACGCCCGGCAACTTCGTCGCCTCGGAAGCCTCGCAGAGCTTCACGCTGGCGATGGCCGACGCGACGGCGGCCGTGGTCATGCCCAGCCTCGTCGAGATCCTGGAGAGCGACGCGCCCGGCATCTCGGTGCGGGTGGTGCCGCTCACCACGCGCGACCCGCGCCGGCTGCTGGACGAAGGCACGGTGGACCTCGCCGTCGGCTTCTTCCCCGCCGTGCTCGCCGACCTGACCGCCCAGGAGCAAGGCAGCGGCATGGCGGCCTTCGGCTACCAGCGCCTCTACGAGAGCGTGTACGTGTGCGTGATGCGCAAGGGCCACCGTCTCGCCAAAGGCGCGCTGACGCTGGATCGGTTCTGCGCGGCGCGCCACATGCTCGTGAGCTTCTCAGGCCGCCCCTACGGCTTCACCGACGAGGCGCTCGCCTCGCTGGGCCGCCAGCGGCGCGTCGTGCTGACGGTCAACCAGTTCTTCACCGCCGGCCGCGTGGTGGAGACCTCGGACCTGCTGACCGTGCTGCCGCGGCACTTCATCGGCGTGACGGGCCGCGCCGAGGCGCTCGTCTACCGCGACCTGCCCTTCAACGTGCCCCCCGTGCACGTCGATGCGCTGTGGCACCGGCGCCAGACCCAGCGGCCCGACCACGGCTGGCTGCGCCTCGCCGTCGCCACGGCGGCGCGCAAGGGGTTCGAGCAGGGCGTGCAGTAGGTAGGATGGCCCGGTGAAGATCCAGCTGATGTCCGACCTGCACCTGGAGTCGCAGCCCGGCTACCGGCCGCGCCCCGCGCCCGACGCCGACTTGCTGGTGCTGGCGGGCGACATCGGCTCCTACCAGAAGGGCTCGGGGCTCGAGGACGACGACTTCGGCCTCGCCCGCGTGGCGCCGCTGCACGGCTGGCCCGTGCCCGTGCTCTACGTCCCCGGCAACCACGAATACGACGCGCTCGACTTCGACGCGACGCACGCGCGCCTGCGCGCCACCTGCGAGCGCCTGGGCATCACCTGGCTGGAGCGCGAGGAGCGCGTGTTCGGCGACGTGCGCTTCCTCGGCACGACGCTGTGGGCCGACTTCGACGCGCTGGTGCTGCGGCCCGGCGAGCCGGAGCCGACGCTGCAGCAGGTGCTGAAGCAGCGGCACAAGGCCTTCCGCGCGGCCAACTTCTACCTGCAGAAGGCGGCGGCGATGCGCCACGGCCGGATGATGCTGGCGGAGGAATGGCGCGAGCAGGCGCTGGTGTGCCAGGCCTGGCTGCGCGAAGCGCTCGCGCGCCCCTTCGGCGGCACCACGGTGGTCGTCACGCACTTCGCGCCCAGCCTCGCGAGCTTCGACCCGCGCTATGGCATCACGCCGGCCACCGCGGGCTTCTGCAACTCGCTGCAGGACCTGCTCGCGCAGGCGCAGTTCTGGCTGCACGGCCACCTGCACTGCCAGCACGATTACGTGGAACGCGGATGCCGCGTGGTGGCGAACACGCTCGGCTATGCGCGCAAGGGCGAGCAGGAGGGATTCCGCGAACAGTTCGTGCTGGACCTCGCGGCGCCCCGCGCCGATTGATGCGTTAGTTTTCGCCCCGCGCTGCCTCGACAGCATTCCGGCACACTTCGGACAGGGACTTTACAAAGCAGACGCTCCGCGCCACGCGTGCCGGCGCACACTGGCCGCAAGCGCATCGGTGTGCGCAGGGAGGCCGTCATGAAGCCGTTCTGGGTGCAGACCCTTGCCTGGATCGCGGCCGTCCTCGTCGCCGTCCTGCTGGCGATGGCCAACCCCGACGGCCAGGGCCTCTTCTTCGGCAACGGCATCCTGCCGCACGGCGCCGACGCGCCGCGCTGAGGCTCACGCGGGGCGCAGCGCCTCCTGCGCGGCCGTCGTCAGCGCCGAGCTCAGCTGGTCGAGCACGGCGGATTCCAGGTTCCAGCAATGCCAGTAGAGCTGCACCGGCACGCGCGTGCCCGGCGCGATGTCCACCAGCCTGCCTTCCGCCACCAGGCCGCGCACCAGCAGGTCCGGCACCACGCTCGCGCCCCAGCCCGCCAGCACCGCGCGCACCTGCCCTTCCGAACTCGGCACGAACAGCTGCTGCAGCGACACCCGCTTGAGCCGGAAGGCGCGGCCCACGAACTCGGACTGCATGTCGTCCTTGCGGTTGAACGCGACGAAAGCCGTGTCGCGGAAGTTGTGCTGCGTGAGGCCCTGCGGCAGGCGCTCGCGCGCGTACCGCGCCTCGGCCACGGCCATGTAGTCCATCGCGCCCAGCGGCACCACCTTGCAGCCGCGCAGCGCCTGCTTCACCGTCGTCACGCACCCGAGCACCTGGCCTTCGCGCAGCCACTCGTGCGTGAAGTCCTGGTCGTCGGTGATGATCTCCAGCGGCAGCCCCTGCCGCGCCAGGCCGTCCAGCGCCGGCAGCGCCCATGTGGCGATGCTGTCGGCGTTGATCGCGAGCGAGATGCGCTCCTCGTCGCGCGCGCCGCCGCCCGCGTTGGGCGCGAGCTCGCGCAGGTCGCGGTCCAGGTCGGCGCGCAGCAGCCTCAGCTGCTTCGTGTGCTTCAGCAGCAGGCGCCCCGCCGCCGTCGGCCGCAGCGGCCGGCTGCGCACCACGAGCACCGTTCCCGCCTGCGCCTCCAGCGCGCGCAACCTCTGCGAGACGGCCGACTGCGTGACGTGCAGCCGCTGGGCTGCGCGCTCGAAGCCCCCTTCCTCCACGATGGCGGCCAGCGCCTCGAGCGCGGCGGGATCGAAGGTGGTCATAAGCGATCCTGATGATTCCGCAGACAGTTTAATTTGGCTTTTGAAATGCGGAGGCCCGCCGCAAACTGGTGGACATGAAGACTCTTGTCCTGGGCGCCGGCATCATCGGCATCAGCACCGCGTGGCACCTCGCCGAGCGCGGCCATGAAGTGACCGTCGTCGACCGGCAGCGCGACGCCGCGCTGGAGACGAGCTTCGCGAACGCCGCGCAGATCTCGGTGAGCTACTGCGAGCCCTGGGCCAACCGGCACGCGCCGGCCAAGATGCTCAAATGGATGTTCCGCAACGACGCGCCCCTGCTGTTCCGACCGCGGCTGGACTGGCAGCAGTGGCGCTGGGGCCTGGAGTTCCTGGCCCAGTGCAACGACGCCGCCTTCGAGCGCAACGTGCAGCAGCTGGTCGCGCTGGGCGCGTACAGCCACGCCGCGCTGAAGGACGTGGTCGCCGCCACCGGCATCGACTACCACCGGCTGGAGCGGGGCATCGCCCACTTCTACACCGACGCCCAGGCCTTCGACGAGGCCGGGGACGCCGCCGCGCTGATGCGCCGCTTCGGCGTCGACCGCCGGGTGGTGAGCCGAGAGGAGCTGTTCGCGATCGAGCCGGCCTTCCGCAACTTCGACCGCATCGTCGGCGGCACCTACACGGCCAGCGACGAGAGCGGCGACGCGCGCGTGTTCACGCAGCAGCTGGCGCAGCTGTGCGCGGCGCGGGGCGTGCGCTTCCTGTTCGGCCACGACGTCGAGCGGCTGGAAACCTTCGGCGGCGGCATCGAGGCGGTCCGCGTGCGCGAGCGCGCCACCGGCATCGTGCAGCGCCTGAAGGCCGACGACGTGGTCGTCGCCTGCGGCTCCTGGAGCGCGCCGCTGCTGCGCCAGGTGGGCGTGGACCTGCCGATCTATCCGGGCAAGGGCTACAGCGCGACCTTCAAGCTGAAGAAGCCGGCGGATGCGCCCTTCGTGAGCAGCATCGACGACGAGGTGAAGGTGGCGATGAGCCGCCTGGGCGACGAGCTGCGCGTGGCGGGCACGATCGAGGTGTCGGGCTACGACGCGACGTTGCAGTCGCAGCTGGCGCAGGACCGCTGCCGCATGCTGGCCGAGCGCATCGAGCGGGTGCTGCCGGGCGTGTGCGACACGCGGCTGCCGGAAGAAGGCGGCGACCCGAAGTTCTGGACCGGCCTGCGGCCGGCGACGCCGACCAACATCCCGTACATCGGCCGCACCCGCGTGCGCGGGCTGTGGGTGAACGCGGGGCACGGCACGCTGGGATGGACCCACGGCGCCGGATCGGGCAAGGCGATGGCGGAGCTGATCAGCGGGCGGACGCCGCGGATGAATTTCCGGTTCTACGGGTTCGAGGCGCCGCGCGGTGATTACCAGGAAGCCGGCCTCGGGATGTCATCCCGGGCTTGACCCGGGATCCATGGTGGCGTGGTGCCACGCCGCCGTGGATTGCGGCTCGAGGCCGCAATGACAACCGCGGCGGCTCAAGGCCGCAATGACTGGTCGTTCAAGGCCGCCCACACCTTCGCCGGCGTGAGCGGCATCTGCACGTTGCGCGCCGCGTCCTTCTTCCCCGCCCGCGCCAGCGCGTCCGCCACCGCGTTCACCACGCTCGGCGCGGCGCCGATGGTGCCCAGTTCGCCCACGCCCTTCACGCCCAGCGGGTTCGTGGTGCAGGGGACCGTCTCGTTCATCTCGTTGACCAGGTCGCAGGCGATGAGGTCGGCGCGCGGCGCGGCGTAGTCCATCAGCGTGCCGGTGACCGGCTGGCCGCTGTCGCGGTCGTAGACCATCTGCTCGGTCAGCGCCTGCCCGATGCCCTGCAGCGCGCCGCCATCGAGCTGGCCGCGCACGATCATCGGGTTCACCACGCGGCCGACGTCGTTCACGCTGGAATAGCGCACCACCTGCACGGCGCCGGTCTGCGGATCGATCTCCACCTCGCTCACGTGGCAGCCGTTGGGCCAGCTCGGGCCCGCGACGGCGCTCGTGTGGTCGGTGAAGATGTGGCCGCCCGGCTGGCGGCCCGCCAGCTCGAACAGGCCGATGCCCACGTCGGTGCCCTTCACGCGGAAGCGTCCCGCGGTGTACTCCAGGTCGGCCGCCGAGGCTTCCAGCGCCTGCGCCGCGAGCCCGCGCGCCGTCTCGAGCGTCTCCTGCGAGCCGAGATGCAGCGCGGAGCCGCCGGTGAAGAGCGAGCGCGAGCCGGCGCTGCCGAAGCCGTCGCCGCGGTCGGTGTCGCCCAGCACCACGCGCACCTTGTCGATGGGCACGCCGAACACGTCCACCACCAGCTGCGCCAGCGTGGTGGCGATGCCCTGCCCCATCTGGTTGACGGCGGAGAAGACCTCGATCACGCCGTCGGCCTTCACGTCGACCGTCACGCGCTCCTCGAACGCGTTGCCGCTGGTCCATTCGAGGAAGGTGGAGATGCCCAGGCCGCGCAGCTTGCCGGCCGCGCGGCTCTGCGCCGCGCGCGCCTCGAAGCCGCTCCAGTCCGCGAGGTCCAGCCCCTCGTCCATGATCATCTCGAAGCGGCCGACGTCGTAGACCTGCCCCACGGCATTGCGGTAGGGCATCTGCTCGGGGCGCACGAAGTTGCGCCGGCGCAGCTCGACGCGGTCGATGCCGGTCTGGCGCGCGGCCTCGTCCATCAGGCGCTCCATGATGAAGATCGCCTCGGGCCGGCCGGCGCCGCGGTAGGCCGCGGTCGACGCCGTGTTGGTCATGACGCAGCGGATGTGGAAGTCCACCACCGGCACGTCGTACACGCTCGTCTGCACCCAGGGGCCAACCACCATCGGGATCACCATGCCGGTGGCCGTCGCGTAGGCGCCGACGTTGGCCAGCGTGCGCAGGCGCAGCCCGAGGATGCGGCCGTCGGCGTCGAGCGCCAGTTCGGCCTGCGCCTTCTGGTCGCGGCCGTGGAAGGACGAGAGGAATTCCTCGCTGCGGTCGCCGACCCACTTCACCGGGCGCTTGAGCGTCCAGGCGGCCCAGGCGGTCGCCGCGTCCTCGGGATAGATGCCGGTCTTCATGCCGAAGCCGCCGCCGACGTCGCCCACGGTCACCCGCACCTTGTCCGGGCCGATGCCCAGCACGTCGTTCGCGAGCGAGTTGCGCACGCCCGAAGGCATCTGGCTGCTCATGCGCAGCGTGAGCCGGCCGTCCTCGGCCACCCACGCGAGCACCGAGCGCGGCTCGATGGTGAGCGCGGCGACGCGCTGGTTCACCACCGTCAGCGGCACCACGTGCGCGGCCCGCGCGAAGGCGGCGTCGGTCTGCGCGGCGTCGCCGATGCGCGCTTCGGCGGCGACGTTGTCGGGTGCGGCGTCGCACAGCACCGGCGCGCCCGGCGCGACGGCGGCGTCGAGGTCGACGACGTGCGGCAGTTCCTCGTACTCGACGAACACGGCTTCGGCCGCGTCGCGCGCCTGCTGCAGCGTCTCGGCGACGACCAGCGCCACCGGCTCGCCGACGTAGCGCACGCGCTCGTGCGCGAGCGCCCGGCGCGGCGCGGTGGCCGTGGGCGAGCCGTCGGCGCGCCGGAAGGCGGGGTTGGTGGGGATGGGCTGCACGCCGGCCTGCACGAGCTCGGCGCCCGTGGCGACCTTCAGCACGCCGGGCAGCGCTTCGGCCGCGGAGGTGTCGATGGAGACGATGCGCGCGTGCGGATAGGGCGAGCGCACGAAGACGGCGCGCAACTGCCCGGCGGGCACGATGTCGTCGGTGTATTGCCCCAGGCCCTTCAGCAGGCCCTCGTCCTCGATCCGCTTCACCGCCCGGCCGCTGCCGAAGCGGGCGGGGCTGTCCAGGGTGTCGGTGCTCATGGGGCCGGAGTCTCGCCGATTTTGGGATTCCCCGTCAGCCCCGTCCTCAACGCGCCGCCGGCCCGTCGCCCGGGATCTTGGCGGCGGTCCAGCGCAGCAGGTCCAGCCACATCTGCCGCATCTCGGCATCCAGCGGCGTCCGCTGCGCGTTCGGCAGCTCGATCGTCACGACCGGCACGCCCTTGTGCACGCCCCCGTAGTTGCCCAGCGAGCCCGGGAAGATCCCGACCTGGTCGAGGTACAGGCGCCCCAGGCGCGAAGGCGGCACCGAGGGCCCGTCGAAGTCGAGCACGCCGTAGGGCGCGTGGATGGACACGATCAGGTGCGGCTTGAAGCGGTCCATCTGCTCGTGCACGAAGCGCGACTCCGGCTCCGACAGCGGCGCCGGCCCCGGCCAGCGGCGCGGGTCCTTGCGGGTGCGCTTCTGCCAGTAGATGGCGGCGTCGCGCTCCCAGTTCGGGGTGGAGAAGTTGCGGTTGAGGTCCACGCCGTGCGCGTTCATGCGCTTCGGCGGGCGCGCCAGCAGGCCGTCCGGGTTGAGCACGGGCAGGAAGCGCCAGTGCACCGGCTGCGGCATGTCGAAGCGCTCGTCGGCGGCGAGCCGGATCCAGTGGAAGGCGACCGAGGCGGACGACAGCTCGTCGCCGTGCATGGCGCCGATCACCAGCACGCGCAGCTTGCCGGTCTCGGCGCCGATGTCGCGCGTGTACAGGGGCGCGCCCTGCACCGAGCGGGCGCCGCTGTCGACCAACTGCGCCGACTCGCACAGCGCGCGCGAGAGGTTGGGCAGCCGCCCCACGAACCGGTCGCACGGCCCCATCGCGGCGGCCTGCGCGCCCCCTGCGAGCGCCAGCAGCGCCGCGCACCAGAATCTCTTCACGCGTCCCTCACTCAATGCAGCAGCCGGTCCGGCAGCTCCTGGAAAGCGAGCAGCATGGCATCGAATTCGTCCGGCGCCTCCAGGTTCTGGAGGTGGCCGATGCCCTTCATCTCGTGGTAGTTGCCGTCCGGGATCGCCGCCGCCATGGCCTTCATCGCGGCGGGCGGGGCGTGCCGGTCATGCTCGCCGGCCACCAGCAGCGTCGGCACCGCGATGTCGGGCAGGTTGCGGCGGCGGTCGAACGTGGCGCTGCACTCCAGCGCGCGCCGGTAGGTGGCCGCCGGCACCAGGCCCATGCAGTGCGTGGCCAGCCGCACGCCCTCGGGCAGCGAGCCCGGACCGACGATCTGCGGCACCAGCGTCTCCGCCAGTTCCGCCATCGTCTTGCCGGCGTCGAGCGGGGCGGTCCCCTGGGCGACCAGGTCGCCCTGCCCGCCGCCGTGGTCCAGCGTGCCGCACAGCACCAGGCGCCGCACGAGGTCGGGCCGGCGCGCCACCACTTCCTGCGCCACCATGCCGCCCATGTTGTGACCGAGCAGGATCACCTGCTCGCACTTGAGGCTTTCGATCAGGTGGATGCAGCTTTGCGCCAGGCCCTTGAAGGTGTAGGGCTCGATCGGCGCGCTGTAGCCGTAGCCCGGCATGTCCCAGGCGACGGCGCGGTAGCCGGCGCTCGCGAGCGTCTCGACCTGCGGCGCGAAGGCCAGGTGGCCCCCGGCGATGCCGTGCAGCATCAGCACGGTCGGGCCGCCGCCCAGCGTTGTGAAGGCGGGCACGCTCGTCATCGGCGCATAATACATGAAATTTCATGCAATCCGCGCCACCATGACCCCGCCGCGCCAGGCCCGCCCGCCCAGCTTCTCCGCCCACGAATTCCGGGCGGCGCTGGGCATGTTCGCCACCGGCGTCACCATCGTCACGGCGCGCACGGCCGACGGCCAGGTGATCGGCTTGACGGCCAATTCCTTCAACTCGGTCTCGCTCTCGCCGCCACTCGTGCTGTGGAGCCTCTCGCGCGCCGCGGCCTCGATGGTGGCGTTCAGCAGCGGCTCGCACTACGCGATCAACGTGCTGGCGGCGGAGCAGAAGGCGCTGGCCGAGCGCTTCGCCACGCGCGGCGGCGACCGCTGGCGCGGCGTCACCTTCGAGGCCGGGGCCGGCGGCGCGCCGCTGCTGCACGGCGCGGCCGCGACCTTCGAGTGCTTCAACCGCAGCCGCTACGAGGAAGGCGACCACGTGATCTTCGTGGGCGAGGTGGAGCGCTGCACCCACCGCCGCGGCGCGACGCCCCTGCTGTTCCACGGGGGGCGCTACTACACGGAGCTGCCGCTGTGAGCCGCTTCGCCGACGCGGACCTGGGCACGCTGCTGGAGCAGGCGAGCCATGCGCTGTACAAGAATTTCGACCAGCAGGTGCGCGCGGCGGGGCTGAGCGCCACCGAGTGGCGGGTGCTGGCCACCCTGCACGGAAGCCCCCCGCTCACGGTGAGCCAACTGGCGCAGGAAGTGGCGGCCAAGCAACCCACGGTGACCAAGCTGGTGCAGCGCATGAGCGAGCAGGGCTGGGTGGTCCTGCAGGCCGACCCGGCCGACCAGCGCCGCACGCTGGTGAGCGCCAGTCCGGCGGGGCGCCGGGTGGTGCGGCCGCTGCTGGAGAAGGCGCGGGCGCACGAGTCGCGGATGCTGGGGGCGCTGGCGGCGTCGGAGCAGGCGGCGTTGAAGAAGTTGCTGGCGAAGCTGGCGGGGCGGTGAGACCGGCGGTGGGGTTCGCTGCGCTCACCGCCACCCTACGGAAGACTGGATCCCGACCCGTCCGTACACTTCAGTGATGCGCGAACGAAAAGAACACCTCGATAGCCTCGCCGTCACCCTCCTCATCGCCTGCTGCCTGTTCTGGGGCTTCCAGCAGATCCTGATCAAGACCACCGTCGGTGAAGTGCCGCCGCTGTGGCAGGCGGCGCTGCGCTTCGCCGGGGCGACCGTGCTGCTGTGGGGCTGGTGCGCCTGGCGCGGCGTGCGGCTGTTCGAGCGGGACGGGACGCTGGCGGCGGGCCTGCTGGCCGGGGCGCTGTTCGCCGGCGAGTTCACCTGCATCTACCTGGGGCTGCGCGACACGGCGGCTTCGCGCCTGACGGTGTTCCTCTACACCTCGCCCTTCGTGGTCGCCCTGCTGCTGCCGCGCATCATCCCGGCGGAGCGGCTGCGGCCGGCGCAATGGGCGGGGCTGGGCATCGCCTTCGCCGCCGTGGCGGTGGCCTTCAGCGAAGGTTTCACCTCCGGCCACGGCAGCGCGCGGCAACTGCGCGGCGACGCCTTCGGCCTGGCGGCCGGCGTGCTGTGGGGGCTGACCACGCTGGTGATCCGCAGCACGAAGCTGGGATCGGCGACGGCGGAGAAGACGCTGTTCTACCAGGTGGCGGTGACCGCCGCCGTCGCGCCGCTGCTGTCGCTGGCGCTCGGCGAGGCGTGGTCGCTGCACTATTCGGCCTACGCGTGGGTGTCGCTCGCGCTGCAGACGGCGATCGGCGCCTTCGCGAGCTACCTCGCCTGGATGTGGATGCTGCGCTACTACCCGGCCACGCGCCTGTCGTCCTTCACCTTCCTGGCGCCGCTGTTCGCGCTGCTGCTGGGAGTGCTGCTGCTGGGCGAGCACCTGACGCCGCAGCTGCTGGTCGCCCTGGCCGCCGTGGCGGCGGGGATCGTGCTGGTGAACCGCAAGAAGCTGGCGCGGTAGCTGGGGTTCGCTGCGCTCACCGCCAGCCTACGAAGAAGGAGCGCCCGCGGCCCGTAGGCTGGAGGTGGGCGCGAGCGAACCCCAGCTCCGGCGCGTTACGACGCGAACGCGGGATCGAGGTCCCACGCCCAGCGCAGCATCGCGTCCCACAGCAGCGTGTTCTGCTCGCCCTGGCGCGCCGTGCGGTCGTACTGGGCCGAGGCGCGCTGCGCGATCTCGTCGCTGGGCAGCACCAGCGCCGCGCCGCTCGCCTGCGCCGCCACCTGCACCTCGCAGGCGCGCTGCAGCATGTAGTGCTCGGCGAAGGCGTCGCCGATGCTGGGGCCGCACACCAGCAGGCCGTGGTTGCGCAGGATCATCACGTTGCGGTCGCCGAGGTCCGCGGCCAGCCGCACGCACTCCTCGCGCTCCAGCGTGATGCCCTCGAAGTCGTGGTAGGCCACGCGCCCCGCGTAGAACATCGCGTTGAAGCTCAGGGGCAGCAGCCCGTCGCGCTGGCACGAGACCACCTGCCCCGCCGTCGTGTGCGTGTGGATCACGCAGTGCGCGTCGGCCCGGGCCGCATGCACCGCGCTGTGCACGATGAAGCCCGCCGGGTTCACCGGCCAGGGGCTGGGCTCCACCTTGCGGCCGTCCAGGTCGATCTTCACCAGCTTGCTGGCGGTCATCTCCCGGTACATCAGCCCGAAGGGGTTGATCAGGAAATGGTCGCTGCCGGTGACGCGCACCGTCAGGTGGTTGTAGATCAGCTCGTGCCAGCCCAGGTGCGCGAACAGCCGGTAGGCCGCCGCGAGCTCGCAGCGCAGTTCCCATTCCTCGGGCGCGATGGCTTGCGGCCGGCGCTGCTGGAACGCGTCGCGGAGGCTGCCGGTGGTCATGGATATCTCCTGGGAGGTCGTTCCTGGAATCATAGGTCGAGCACGACCCGTGGCGACTGTCGGGATGGGACAATCCTAGGAACGGACTCGACGCGGATCAATGCCTCCCCGTGGCCGCTGTGTTCCGAATCCTGAACAATGAACTGGGACGACTTCGACGCTTTCTGCCAGGTGGTGGACCACGGGGGCTTCAGCGCCGCCGCGCGCGCGCTCGACCGTCCCAAGTCCAGCCTCAGCGCCTCGGTGTCGCGCCTGGAGGCGCAGCTGGGCACGCGGCTGCTGGAGCGCACGACGCGGCAGCTGCGCCTGACCGACGCCGGCGAGTCCCTCTACCGCGACATCTCCAGGCCGTTCGCGCAGCTGCGCGAGCGGGCCGTGGACGCGCTCGCGCAGGGCGCGACGGTCCAGGGCACCTTGCGCGTGGCGGCGCCCTACGAGTTCGGCGCCCACCACCTCGCCTCGGTGGCCTGCATGGTGATGCGCCAGTTTCCGCGGCTGAAGGTCCACATGGACGTGGAGCATGCGCGGGTGCCGCTGTTCGAGCGGCACTACGACCTCGTGTTCTCGGCTCTGGAGCACAGCGCGGCGCCGGCCACCGTGGTGACGCGGCGCGTGTATTCGCTGGAGCGGGGCCTGTTCGCCTCGCCCGAGTTGCTGGCGGGCCGGGAAGCGCCCCAGCATCCCGAGGAGCTGGACCACCTGCCGCTGCTGGCCGGCGGCGAGGACCACGCCTGGTCCTTCAGCGACGCCGCGGGCGACAAGGTGTCCGTGGAGATGCGCAACCCGCGCCTGCGCACCGGCAACGCCGAAGTTCGGCTGAAGGCCGCGATCGGCGGCATCGGCGTGGCGCGCATCACGTCGACCTTCTGCGCGCAGGCGGTCGCGGAAGGCAAGCTGGTGCAGCTGCTGCCGGACTGGCGCTGCGAGCCGCTGCGGATCTACGCGCTGCTGCCCGGCCGCAGGCTGGTGCCGGCGAAGGTGCGGACCTTCCTGGACCTGCTGGAGCAGGAGGCGCAGGGGAGCCTCTAGACCTTCCGCGCCGCCATGTCCTCGGCGTACTGCACGTACCACGCCAGGCAGCCCGGGTTCGCCATCGCGTCGGGGTTCACCACCTTTGCCAGCGGTTGCCCCAGCAGCAGCTTCTTCACCGGCAGTTCCTGCTTCTTGCCCGAGAGCGTGCGCGGCACCTCGGGCGCCTGCACGATGTCGTCGGGCACGAAGCGCGGGCTCAGCGCGTTGCGGATCGCGCCGGCGATCTTGGCGCGCAGGGCCGCATCGAGTTCCACGCCGGGGCGCAGCACCACGAACAGCGGCATCCAGCTCTCGCGTCCCAGGTATTCCAGGTCCACCACCAGCGAGTCGAGCACCTCGGGCAGCGCCTCGACGGCGCTGTACAGCTCGCTCGTGCCCATGCGCATGCCGTGGCGGTTGATCGTGGCGTCGCTGCGGCCGTAGATGATGCAGCCGCCCTCCGGCGTGATCTTGAGCCAGTCGCCGTGGCGCCAGACGCCCGGGTACATGTCGAAGTAGCTGCCCAGGTAACGCTGGTTGGCTTCGTCGTTCCAGAAGTACAGCGGCATGGAGGGGATCGGCCGCGTGCACACCAGCTCGCCCACTTCGCCGATCACCGGCTTGCCCTGCTCGTCCCACGCCTCCACGGCGCACCCGAGCAGCCGGCACTGCATCTGGCCGGGCCGCTGCGGCAGCTCGCGGTTGCCGCCGATGAAGGCGCCGGCGAAGTCGGTGCCGCCGGAGATGTTGCACCACCAGATGTCGGGCACGCCCAGCGCCGCGAACTGCCCGGTGCCCCAGCGCTGCACGTCCTCCGGCAAGGGCGAGCCCGTGGTGCCGAGCGCGCGCACGCTCTTCAGGCCCGGGAAGTCGGCGAGGCGCAGCCCCGCCTTCATGCAGTTGGAGAAGAAGGCCGCCCCGGCGCCGAAGAAGGTGACGCCCAGGTCGGCCGCGAAGCGCCACAGCACCGTCCAGTCCGGCTTCTCCTTGCTGCCGCCCGGGTTGCCGTCGTAGATGCAGCACGTGGTGCCCAGCGCCAGTCCCGCCATCTGCGCGTTCCACATCACCCAGCCCGTGGAGCTGTACCAGTGGTAGCGCTCGCCGAAGCTGTTGGCGTCGTAGCTGCAGCCGACGTCGTTGTGCAGGCCCGTCATGAGCAGCATCACCAGCAGGATGCCGCCGTGGCCGTGCACGATGGGCTTGGGCAGGCCGGTGGTGCCGCTGGAGTAGACGATCCACAGCGGATGGTCGAAGGGCAGCCACAGCGGCTCGAAGGCATCGACCTCGGGCCCCGTGCGCGCGGCCGCCTCGGCCAGGTCCGTGTGCGGCGGCAGGCCGCGGCCCGCGTCGCCGCCCAGGTTGCGCAACACCATCAGGTGGCGCACGGTGGGCAATGCCGCCTGGAGCTCCGCGACGACGGCGCCGCGGTCGTGGTCCTTGCCGCCGTAGCGGACGCCGTCGCAGGCGATCAGCACCTTGGGCTCGATCTGCTTGAAGCGGTCCAGCACCGCGTTCGTCCCCATGTCGGGCGCGCAGATGCTCCAGACGCCGCCGAGGCTCGCCACCGCCATGAAGGCGACCATGGCCTCGGGCACGTTGGGCAGGTACGCGGCGACGCGGTCGCCCGGCTGCAGGCCCTGCGCCTTCAGGTGCAGCGCGAGGGCGGCGGCCTGGCGGCGCAGCTCGCGCCAGGAGAGTTCGCGGTGCTGGCCCTTCTCGTTGCGGCTGATGATGGCCGGCAGCCCCGCGGCATGGGCGGCCTCCACGTGGCGGAACACCTGGTGCGCGTAGTTGACCTGCGCGCCCTCGAACCAGCGCGTGCCCGGCATCGCGTCGCCGGACAGCACCTGCCGGTGCGGCGTGGGCGACTGCAGCTCGAAGTAGTCCCAGATCGATTGCCAGAACGCCGCGAGGTCGCGCACCGACCATTCCCACAGCGCCTGGTAGCTGTCGAAGGCGAGGCCGTGCCGGGCACGCAGCCAATCCTGGTAGAGGCGGAGGCGGGGAACGTACGGTGCGGAGGACATGGCGGCCAGATTAGCATTGGCGCCAGCACCGCCCAAGGAGGTTTTCCATCCCGCCAGGACCTGCCCGACGGCGAGGGCTGGGCGGTGGAGAAGGTGAGCCTGTCCACGCACAACAGCACCCACCTGGACGCGCCCTTCGTGCACCCGGCGCACAAGTACGGCCAGAGCCACGACGCCTCTTCGACGAACGCCTGTCCTCCTGAACCTGGGTCTGGCTCCCTCTCCCGCTCGCGGGAGAGGGCGGGGGGTGAGGGCCCGCGGGGCCTCTTGCAATTTCGCACATTCGTGCTAATCTCCACGCCGTGGATGCCAAGACCCAGAAAAGCGAACTCACCCGCGCCGCCATCGTCGGCGCGGCGCTCGACCTCGCCGCGGCCGAAGGCCTGGAGGCGATCAGCATCCAGGCCGTCGCCGACCGCGTCGGCCTCTCCAAGAGCGGCGTGTTCTCGCGGGTCGGCTCGCGCGAGGCGCTGCAGATCGCGGTCGTCGAGGAGTTCGGCCGCCGCTTCATCGCCGACGTCTTCGTCCCCGCCATGCAGCAGCCCAAGGGCCTGCCCCGCCTGAACGAGATCGTGCGGCGCTGGATCCTGCGCACGCGCGACGTCGAGGCGCAGACCGGCTGCATCTTCACCGCCGGCGCCTTCGAGCTCGACGACCGCGAAGGGCCGCTGCGCGACTTCCTCCTGGGCGAGGTGACGCGCTGGCGCGGCGCGCTGCGACGCACCGTGCTGCAGGCCGTGGAGGCCGGCCACCTGGGGCCCGGCACCGATCCCGAGCAGCTGGTCGCCGAGGTGTACAGCCTCGCGATGGGCCTGCTGCACGACATCCGCTTCCTGCGCGACCCGCGCGCGGCCGAACGCGCCCAGCGCAGCTGGGAGCGGCTCGTGAAGACCTACCAGCCCTGACAACAAGCCGGAGACCGTCCGCCGTCCTTCCCTGCCCATGTTTCGCACGATCGTGCGAGAAAGGAAACCGCCATGCTCACCCTGCTCTCCCTGGCCGCCCTCGCCGGCGGCTGGCGCGTCGCCCGCGCCGCCCTCGAAGCCCTGCGCCGCCTGCCGCGCAGCAACGACGACCTGGTCTTCTTCTGAGGTCCGCATGAACAGCCCCTCCTCCGCCGCCGACGCGTCGGCCGGCTACTACCAGGCGAGCGCGGGACTGCGCCTGTCGCGGCTCGCGCTGGGCGCGGCGCAGAAGCTGTGGCCGGCTCTGGCCGTGCGCGCGGCCACCCGCCTGTTCACCACGCCCCTGCCGCCCCGCTGGCTGCGCCGGCATCGATGGGACACGGCCTGGCGCGCCGAGCGCTGGCCTTTCGAGGACGCGCAGCTGACCGTCTACACGCCGGACGCCGCCCCTGCGGCACCGGTGGCGCTGCTCGTGCACGGCTGGGGCGGGCACGCGCGCCAGCTGCTGCCGCTCGCCGAAGCGCTGTCGCGGCAGGGCTGGCGCCCCGTGCTGCTGGAGATGCCCGCGCACGGCGGCAGCGCCGGACGCACCAGCAACCTGCCGCAGTTCGCCCGCGCCATCGACTATGCGGTGGGACGCCTGCAGCACGAGGGCCACGCGATCGGCCTGCTGGCGGCCCACTCGCTGGGCGCCAACGCGGCGGCCTACGCGGCCAGCCGCGGGCTCGCCGTCGGCAAGCTGGTGCTGCTGGCGCCGCCCGCCTCGCCGCGCGCCTACACGCACTACTTCGCGCAGGTCTTCGGACTGGCCGAGGCCACGCGGCGCGCCATGCAGGAGCGCATCGAGGCGCGCGAGGGCGTGCTGATGCGCCAGTTCGAGCCGCGTTCCGTGGCGCCGCGGCTGCGCCTGCCCACGCTGGTGGTGCACGACCGCGGCGACCGCATCAACGCCTTCGCGGACGGGCAGGCCTACGCGCATGCGGTCCAGGGCGCGCAGCTGCTGGCCACCGAGGGATTGGGCCACCGCCGCATCCTGAAGGACGGCCAGGTGATCGCCGCCATCCTCGCCTTCGCCCGGTGACGCGCGCGTCCTTGCGCGGCCCCGTCATTGCTCCTAGCATCGCGTGCCACTACACAGAGGAGAGCGAGAGATGGGAATGTTCGACTGGACGGAACGGCCGGCGGAGGTGCTGCAGCAGGGCGGCGTGATCGCGCCCGACGAGCGCCTGCCCTGGCCGCAGACGGGCGCCATGGGCGTGCAGCACGTGATCGCGATGTTCGGCTCGACGGTGCTCGCGCCCATCCTCATGGGCTTCGACCCCAACATCGCCATCCTCATGAGCGGCATCGGCACGCTCATCTTCTTCGTCATCACGGGCGGCAAGGTGCCCAGCTACCTGGGCTCCAGCTTCGCCTTCATCGGCGTGGTGATCACCGCCAGCGCCTATGCCGGCAAGGGACCCAACACCAACATCGCCGTGGCGCTGGGGGGCATCATCGCGTGCGGCGTCGTCTACGCCATCGTCGGTGCCATCGTCCACGCCATCGGCACCGGCTGGATCGAGCGCTTCATGCCGCCCGTGGTGACCGGCGCGGTGGTCGCGGTGATCGGCCTCAACCTCGCGTCGATCCCGGTGAAGAACATGGCCGCCAGCAACTTCGACAGCTGGATGCAGGCCGTCACCTTCGTCTGCGTCGGCCTGGTCGCGGTGCTCACGCGCGGCATGGTGCAGCGCCTGCTGATCCTGGTGGGCCTGGTGCTCGCCAGCATCATCTACGGCGTGCTCACCAACGGCATGGGCTACGGCAAGCCGATCGACTTCTCGGGGATCGCCAACGCCGCCTGGGTCGGCCTGCCGAGCTTCACGGCGCCGGTGTTCTCCGCCCCGGCCATGCTGCTCATCGTGCCGGTGGCCATCATCCTGGTGGCCGAGAACCTGGGCCACATCAAGGCGGTGACCGCCATGACCGGCCGCAACCTCGACCCGTACATGGGCCGCGCCTTCCTCGGTGACGGCGTCGCCACCGTGGTGAGCGGCTTCGCCGGCGGCACCGGCGTGACCACCTATGCCGAGAACATCGGCGTGATGGCCGCCACCAAGATCTATTCGACGGCGGTGTTCCTGTTCGCCGCGGTCATCGCCGTGCTCCTGGGCTTCTCGCCCAAGTTCGGCGCCGTGATCCAGGCGATCCCGCTGCCCGTGATGGGGGGCGTGAGCATCGTCGTGTTCGGCCTGATCGCGATCGCCGGGGCCAAGATCTGGGTCGACAACCGCGTGGACTTCTCGCAGAACAAGAACCTGATCGTCGCCGCCATCACGCTGGTGCTGGGCACGGGCGACTTCACGCTCAAGTTCGGCGACTTCGCCCTCGGCGGGATCGGGACGGCGACCTTCGGCGCCATCCTGATCTACGCGCTGCTGAACCGCAGCACCTCGCCGGGCGTGGCCGTCGCCGACGCGCCGAGCGTGGAGACGACGACGCGATAATCGCCGCATGCCGATCTGGACCCGCCCCATCTCCGTCGAGGAACTCGCCGCCATCCACCGGGGCACCGCCCCGGCCCACCTGGGCCTGGAGTTCCTGGAGGTGGGCGACGACTTCATCCGCGGGCGGATCCCGGTCGACGAGCGCACGCGCCAGCCCTACGGCATCCTGCACGGGGGCGTGAGCGTGGTGCTGGCGGAAACGCTCGGCTCCTGCGGCGCGATGTACAGCACGCCGATCGGCTATCGCGTCGTCGGCCTGGACATCAACGCCAACCACATCCGCGGCGCGCAATCCGGCTGGGTCACCGGCAAGGCCACGCCGGTGCACGTGGGGCGCAGCACGCAGGTGTGGGCGATCGAGATGCACGACGACCAGGGGCGGTTGACGTGCGTGTCGCGGCTGACGCTGGCGGTGTTGCAGGAGCGCTGAGGCCCTCACCCCGGCCCTCTCCCGCCAGCGGGAGAGGGAGGAATGCGGGCTCCCTCTCCCGCCTGCGGGAGAGGGCGGGGGGTGAGGGTCCCCGCGCGCTACTCCTCTTCCGACCGCGCCAGCCGCGCGCTCTTCCAGTAGACGTCGTCCCCGCCGTCCATGCGGTTGAAGACGCGCGCCAGCACGAACATCAGGTCCGAGAGCCGGTTGAGGTACTGGCGCGGCGTGTCGCGCAAGGCGTCCTGCCGGCCCAGCGCCACCACGGCGCGTTCCGCGCGGCGGGCGACGGTGCGGCAGACGTGGGCCTGGGCGGCGGCGCGGTTGCCCCCGGGGAGGATGAATTCCTGCAGGCGGGGCAGCTGCTCGTTGTAGTGCGCGAGCGCCTGGTCCAGCGCCAGCACCGCGTCGGCCTTCAGCAGCTCGAAGCCGGGAATGGACAGCTCGCCGCCGAGGTTGAACAGCTGCTGCTGGATCTCCAGCAACAGGTCGCGCGCCTCCGCGGGCAGCCGCTCGCACAGCAGCACGCCGACGTGCGAGTTCAGTTCGTCGACGTCGCCCATGGCGTGCACCCGCAGGTGGTCCTTGGGGACGCGCGTGTTGTCGCCCAGCCCCGTGGTGCCGTCGTCGCCCGTGCGCGTGGCGATCTGGGTCAGCCGCTTGCCCATCGTGGTTCTCCTTGCGGCCATTGTGCGCGAAGCGCCTGAACGGTCCTACAGCGTTATCCGCCGGCAGAGGCTCTTCCGTTGCGCGCGGTCAAGCCACGATGCGACCAGGCCGCCTGCGCCTTGGGGCGGCACCAGCTCCAGGAGTCCGCACATGCATGCCTTCGTTCGCCTCATCGCCGCCGCCGCCTGCGCCGCGGCGGCTGCTTCGGCCTTTCCGGTGCAGCGCATCGGCGCCGGAAAGGCGCCCCCGGCGCCTTCCGCCAGCACCCGCGCGGCCAACGCGCGCCCGGACCCGGCGGGGCTGCGGCCCATGTTCCCGGCCGGCATCAGCTCCGGCAGCGGGGCCGCCGTGTCCGGCGACCCGATCGCGTCCACGACCTCGCCCATCCCCGCGGGCATGCCGCCGCCCGCCGGCTCCCCGGTGGTGGTGGGCGGCGGCGGGAGCGTGCGCGTGCCGGCGGAGCTGCCGCCCGGCGGGCTGGTGGCGCCGAACACCACCGTCCTGGGCGCCGGCTCCAGCGTGCGCGGGCCGGCGCAGGACGCCGACGGCGCCGGCGGCTTCGCGGCCGCCGATACGGCGCGGTCCTTCTTCTTCGCCGACAGCAACCACGACGGCGAGCTGACCCACGCCGAGTTCCGCCGCCTGAGCATCATGACCCAGAGCTTCGAGGAGATGGACCGGAACTACGACGGGGTGATTTCGCGGTTCGAATACGACGATTCCGTGCTCTGAGCCGGGGCGACTACACTGCGGGCTGCCGTCCCGGGAGTCCCGCATGAACGCACCTGCCGCCCTCGCCCACCTGGTCCCTGAAGTCCAGCAGCGCGAAGTCCCCGCCGCCCTGATCGAAGCGCTCAAGGCGCGCTTCGGCGCCCAGTGTTCCACGGCGCTCGCCGTGCGCGAACAGCACGGGCGCGACGAGTCGTCCTTCCAGGTGCCGCCGCCCGCGGCCGTGGTGTTCGCCGAGAGCACGCAGGACGTCGCCGACGCCGTGCGGCTGGCGAGCGAGCACGACACGCCGGTCATCCCCTTCGCCGTCGGCTCCTCGCTCGAGGGCCACCTGCTGGCCGTGCAGGGCGGCATCAGCATCGACGTGATGCGCATGAACAAGGTGCTGTCGGTCAACGCCGAGGACCTGACGGTCACGGTGCAGCCGGGCGTCACGCGCAAGCAGCTGAACGAGGAAATCAAGAGCACCGGCCTGTTCTTCCCGATCGATCCGGGCGCGGACGCCTCGCTCGGCGGCATGGCCGCCACGCGCGCCTCCGGCACCAACGCCGTCCGCTACGGCACCATGCGCGAGAACGTGCTGGCGCTGGAAGTCGTCACGGCCAGCGGCGAGGTGATCCGCACCGGCACGCGCGCCAAGAAGTCCTCCGCCGGCTACGACCTCACGCGCCTGTTCGTCGGCAGCGAAGGAACGCTGGGCGTGATCACCGAGGTGACGCTGCGCCTGTACCCGGTGCCGGAGGCGATCTCCGCGGCCGTGTGCTCCTTCCCGAGCATCGAGGCGGCCGTGCGCACCACGATCCAGATGATCCAGCTGGGCGTGCCGATCGCCCGCGTGGAACTGATCGACCACAACTCGGTGCGCATGGTCAACGCGCACAGCAAGCTGGACCTGCGCGAGGAGCCCATGCTCCTGATGGAGTTCCACGGCTCGCCCGCGAGCGTGAAGGAGCAGGCCGAGACGGTGCAGGAGATCGCGGCGGAATTCGGCGGCAAGGCCTTCGAGTGGGCCGAGACGCCGGAGGAGCGCACGCGCCTGTGGACCGCGCGGCACAACGCCTACTTCGCCGCGGTGCAGTCGCGCCCCGGCTGCCGCGCCATCTCCACCGACACCTGCGTGCCGATCTCGCGCCTGGCCGACTGCCTGCTGGATTCGGTGGCCGAGGCCGATGCGAGCGGCCTGCCCTACTTCCTGGTGGGCCACGTCGGCGACGGCAACTTCCACTTCGGCTACCTGCTGGACCCGAACGATCCGCAGGAGCGCGTGGTGGCCGAGGACCTGAACCAGAAGCTGGTGGCGCGCGCCCTGCGCCTGGGCGGCACCTGCACCGGCGAGCACGGCGTGGGCCTGCACAAGATGGGCTTCCTGGTGGACGAGGCCGGCGCCGGCGCGGTCGACGTGATGCGCACGATCAAGCGCGCGCTCGACCCGAAGAACATCATGAACCCCGGGAAGATCTTCTCGGCGTGATCACTGCACCGGCAGGGCGACCGCGGGCGCGCCGCCCAGGCCGGTGATCTTCCACTCCTCGTTGACGTTGCGGAACGCGATGCCGACCACCCGGTTCTCGGTGTCGGCGACGAGTCCTTCCTTCTCGTAGTCGTCGCCCCACTGCACCTTCATCGCGCGGATGGTCGTGGCGATCTGGCGCAGGTCCTCGTCGCTCATCCGCTCCACGCGCTGCTTCCAGCGCGCCTCCGCCTTCCCGCCCAGGCAGGCCAGCGCGGTGGCGCGGTCGCCCGTCATGAGCGCGCCCAGGAACACCTGCCAGGTCTTCTCCACGGTCTCGAAGCGCGCATCGGGCATGCGGGTGAGCGGCTCGATGGCGCGCAGCCAGTCGTCCGTGCACTGCGACAGGGGCAGCGTCGCCTCGCCGCGGCGGCCGGCGCGCACCTTGGCGGCCAGCAGCTTGTCGTATTCGGCGATCACGCCGGCGTGGCGCTGCCGCCAGGCGACGTAGACCAGCGCGCTCTTCTCCGCGAAGCCGGGCACGTCGGCGCGGCAGCGCTCGAACTGCGCCGACAGGTCCAGCACCTCGCGCTTGCGCTTGCTGGGCTTGACGAAGACGTCGTCCGAAGCGGCGGCGCTCGCCGGCGCCACGTCCACGGTGGGCGCCTGGCGCTCCACGGGCGCGAGCCGCAGCGGCGCGATCGTCGGCGACGGCGCGGTCGCCGGCATGCGCACGGGCGCGGGCGTGGCCACCGCGGCAGGCGGCGCTGCAGGCGCCGGCGCCTCCGGCGTGGCCAGTTCGGCGACGGCGCACGGATCCGGGCGGAAGCGGATGCTCCCGTCCGCCTGCGGACAACGGAAAGTTTCGGCGAGCGCACCCTGCGACGCTCCCCACAACACCAGGGCTCCCCAAACGACTCGGGCCTTCATGCGACGGCTCCGGCAAAGCACACCCGCCCGATGCTAGGCGGGCCCCCGGGGCCAGACCGGTTCGAAAAAGTAAACACGGCCCGGTTTCGGGATGGCCGCGCGCCTGCGGCCGACGGGCGGGAAGGGGCAGGTGAGTACCTACTGGCGGATCGCAGGCCCTGGGCAACAATGCGCCATGGCCCGCAACACCCAGGTCGCCGCCGACCCCCACGCCCCGCCCATCACCCGCCTGCTGGCCGAGTACGTCGCCTCGCACCGCTCGCGCGGATGGAGCGACGCGGTCGACCACGAGGCGCACCGCACCTTCCTCAACTGGCTCGGTTGCGCCGTCGGCGCGGCGAAGCACGAGGCGGCCGACGCGGCGCTGGCGGCGATCGCGGAACTGCAGCCGGCGCCGCAGGCCAGCATCGCCGGGCGCGGCGAGCGGGTGGACATGGCGAGCGCGGCGCTCGTCAACGGCATCACCTCGCACACGTTCGACTTCGACGACACGCACCTGAAGACCATCATCCACCCGGCGGGGCCGGTGGCCTCGGCCCTGCTCGCGCTCGCCGAGCACAAGGGCATGAACGGCCGCGAAGTGGTGGACGCCCTGGTGCTGGGCATCGACGTGGCCTGCCGCCTCGGCAACCTGGTCTACCCGGAACACTACGACCGCGGCTGGCACATCACCGGCACCACGGGCATGCTGGGCGCGGCGGCCGGCTGCGCGCGGCTGCTGAAGCTCGATGCGCAGCGCACGCAGATGGCGCTGGGCATCGCCGCCTCGCAGCCGATCGGGCTGCGAGAGCAGTTCGGCACCATGACCAAGCCTTTCCACCCCGGCGCCGCCGCGCGCGCGGGGCTCACCTCGGCGCTGCTGGCGGCCAAGGGCTTCACGGCGAGCCCGCGGGCGCTGGAGGCGCCGCGCGGCTGGGCGCAGGTCGTGTCGACGAAGACGGCGTGGAACGAGGCGACGGACGCACTGGGCGAGCGCTTCGAGATCTCGTTCAACAGCTACAAGCCCTTCGCCTGCGGCATCGTGATCCATCCGAGCATCGACGCGTGCGTGCAGCTGCGCGAACAGGGCGTGCGGCCCGAGCAGGTGGAACGCATCGAACTGCGGGTGCACTCGCTGGTGCTGGAGCTCACGGGCAAGAAGGAACCGGCCGACGGCCTGCAGGGCAAGTTCAGCGTGTACCACGGCTGCGCCGCCGGCCTCACCTTCGGCCGCGCCGGCGAGGACGAATACCACGACGCCATCGTCACGCGCCCCGACATGGTGGCGCTGCGCCGCAAGGTCGTGGCCACGGTGGACGACTCCATCGACGAGGCGAGCGCCGACGTGACGGCGCACCTGACCGACGGCCGCAAGGTCCACGTCTTCGTGGAACACGCGATCGGTTCGCTGCAGCGGCCGATGACGGACGCGATGCTGGAAGCGAAGTTCACGCAGCTGGCGGAGCCGGTGCTCGGCGGCGCGCGGACCCGGCAGCTGATCGAGGCGTGCTGGCAGCTCGGGTCGGCGAAGGACGTGCGCGCGCTGGCCGCCCTGATGCGCGCCTGAACGTTCAGGCCTGCGCGCGCAGGCGCTCGATCAGGCCGTTGAGCTCGTCGAGCGAGCCGAACTGGATCGACACCTCGCCCAGCTCCTCCACGCGGCCGTGGCGCTTCACGCGCTTCTTCACGCGCACTTCCACTTCCGCCGTCAGCAGGTCCGACAGCTCCTCCTCGATGCGCCGCAGGTCGCGCGACTTCTCCTTCTTGGGCTTGGGCGAGACCAGGCTGAACTCGGCGCCGAGCTTCTTCACCAGGCTTTCGGCTTCGCGCACCGAGAGCTTCTTCTGCGCGATCTGGTTGGCGGCCGTGATCTGCGAGGCACGCTCCAGCGACAGCAGCGCGCGGGCGTGGCCCATGTCGATGTCGCCCGCCATCAGCATGGTCTGCACCGGGTCGGCGAGATTGAGCAGGCGCAGCAGGTTGGACGCGGCGCTGCGCGAGCGGCCGACGGCCTGCGCCGCCTGTTCGTGCGTCAGGCCGAAGTCCTTGATCAGCCGCTGCAGGCCCTGCGCCTCTTCCAGCGGGTTGAGGTCCTCGCGCTGGATGTTCTCGATCAGCGCCATCGCCGCGGCGGCCTCGTCGGGCACGTCGCGCACCAGCACCGGCACGCTCTCCAGGCCCGCGAGGCGCGCCGCGCGGAAGCGGCGCTCGCCGGCGATGATCTCGTACTTGCCCGCGTTGTCGCCGGCGGCCAGCTTGCGCACGAGGATCGGCTGCATGATCCCCTGCGCCTTGATCGACTCGGCCAGCTCGTAGAGCGCGCCCTCGTCCATGCGCGTGCGCGGCTGGTACATGCCGGGCACCATGTCGGCCAGCAGCAGCGAGGCGGGCTGGCCCGCGTTGGCGCCCGTGCCGTCGGCGGCGCCGGCGGCAGCGTTCTCCTGGACCTTCGGTCCCAGCAGCGCTTCGAGGCCGCGGCCCAGGCCCTTGGGTTTCTTCGTCACCATGTCGTCAGTCTTTCATGAGGTCCTGCAGCAGGACGTGGCCCTCGGGCCAGCTGCCCAGGCCGGAATCGGCGTTGATGTGGCCGCAGTCGCCGTAGTCCATGAACTGGGCGTGCCACGTGTGCGCGAACAGGCGCGCGCGCTCGAAGGCGCAGAACGGGTCGTCGCGGCTGGCGAGCAGCACGCTGCGGAAGGGCAGCGCCTGCAGCGGGATCGGGCTCCAGGTCGGCAGCTGCTCGCGCACCTCGGGGCGTTCGCAGTCGCCGGGCGCGACCAGCAGCGCCGCCTTCACGCGCTGCGTGCTGCGCGAGTGCGCGGCCCACGCGGCCACGAGGATGCAGCCCAGGCTGTGCGCGACCAGCACGGCCGGCTCGTCGCACGAGAGCACCACGTCCTCGAGCCGCGCGATCCAGTCGCCGCGCAGCGGTTTCCTCCAGTCGTGCTGTTCCACGCGGCGATAGCCATGGCGCTGCTCCCAGAGCGTCTGCCAGTGGCCGGTGCCGCTGCCCTCCCAGCCGGGCAGGATCAGCACGTTGCAGGCTTTCATTGCTATTGATTTTGCAGCAGCAGATTCAGGCCACGCGCTGCGCGGCGGCGGGCTTCATGCCGCCGATGCGCTGCACCATCTCCTGCGCGAAGTCGACGAAGGCCTGGCTGCCGCGCGCCGACGCATCGAAGGCGACGCCCGGCAGCCCGTAGCTCGGGGCTTCGGCGAGGCGCACGTTGCGCGGGATCACGGTGTCGAACACCTTGTCGCCGAAGTGCGCCTTGAGCTGGTCGCTCACCTGCTGCTGCAGCGTGATGCGCGGATCGAACATCACGCGCAGCAGGCCGATGATCTCGAGATCCTTGTTCAGGTTGGCGTGCACCTGCTTGATGGTGTTGACCAGGTCCGACAGGCCTTCGAGCGCGAAGTACTCGCACTGCATCGGCACGATCACGCCGTGCGCCGCGCACAGGCCGTTGAGGGTGAGGAGCGACAGGGCCGGCGGGCAGTCGATCAGGATGAAGTCGTAGTCCTGCGCCACGGCGGCGAGCGCCTGCTTGAGCCGCTTCTCGCGCCGCTCCACCTCCACCAGCTCCACTTCGGCGCCGGCGAGGTCGCGGTTGGCGCCCAGGATGTCGTAGCTGCACCCCGCCTCCTGCAGGCGCTCGCTCTGCACGCGGGCCTCGGCGACGCTGGCCGACTCCAGCAGGACGTCGTACACCGTGTGCGGCAGCTGGCGCTTGTCGACCCCCGAACCCATGGTCGCATTGCCCTGCGGGTCGAGGTCCACCATCAGCACGCGCTGGCCCACCTTGGCCAGGCCGGCGGACAGGTTCACCGTCGTCGTCGTCTTGCCAACCCCGCCCTTCTGGTTGGCGACGCAAAAGATCTTGGCCATTTATTTGGAGAGCGCGAGCTTGGCGCCGAAGCCGATGAGGAAGACGCCGGCGAGCCTTTGCAGCACGCGGCCGATGACCGGGTTGGCGCGCATGCGCTCGGCCAGGAAGTGGGTGAGGAGCACGGCGCCCAGACCGTAGGCGAAGGTGAGCACGGCGATCGTCGCGGCCATCACGCCGAAGGTGGCCAGGCCCTGGTGCCGGGCCGGGTCCACGAACAGGGGGAAGAAGGCCATGTAGAACACGATGGCCTTGGGATTCAGCAAGGTGATGAAGAAGGCCTGGCGGAAATAGTGGCGCGGCTCGATGTGCAGCACCGGGCCGGCGCCCGGCTTGACCATCAGCATCTTGAACCCGAGCCAGGCCAGGTAGGCGGCGCCCAGCCACTGCACCGCATAGAAGGCGGCCGGATAGGTGACCAGCAGCGTCGCCACGCCGGCGACGGCGGCCCACATCAGCACCTGGTCGCCGGCGATGATGCCGAAGGTCGCGCCCAGGCCGCCGCGGATGCCGCCCTTGCCGGTGGAAGTGATCAGGGCCAGGTTGCCGGGTCCGGGAATCGCCAGAAAGATCAGGATCGCGGCGACGAACGCACCGTAGTCTGCAACGCCAAGCATGGGCCCCTCCGAGTGAAGGCCGAGTTTAACTGCCGGGGCTGGCCGGCCCTGTGGCGCTTTCCTCACGCAGCCGCTTGCGCATCCAGACGATGCAGCGCTCGGCGGCCAGCTCCGGGACCTGCAGCTGTTCCACGTGGAACACTTCAGCCGATTCCGGCAGAGCCGCGATCTCCGCTTCCGGCAACTTGCCCTTCATGGCCAGCCAGGCGCCCTGCTCCGCCAAGGCGCCGGAGGACCAGGCGACGAAGTCCGGCAGGGAGGCGAAGGCGCGGGAGCAGACGATGTCGTAGGGGCCGGTGAGGTTTTCGACCCGGTCGTGGAGACCGCCAAGGTTCGTGAGCTGGAGCTGGGCGGCGGCCTGCTGGATGAAGGCAGCCTTCTTGCCGACCGTGTCCACGCAGTCGACCCGGACCTCGGGGCAGGCGATAGCGATCACGACACCGGGCAGTCCGGCCCCGGAGCCGACGTCGAGGAGGCGAACCGCTCGGCCGCCGGTGTGGCGGCGCAGGGGCGGGATGGCCGCCAGGCTGTCGAACAGGTGCTGGACCAGCATCTCATCGGGATCGCGGACGGCGGTGAGGTTGTAGACCTTGTTCCACTTGGCGACGAGGTCGAGGTAAGCGAGGAGTCGCGCTTGTTGCTGCGCGCTCAGCGCCACACCGAGCTGGGTTGCGGCCGAGCGCAACCGGTCTTCACGGGTCGACATGGCTACTCCACCTCCACCCGGACTTGCTCCCTCTCCCGCTTGCGGGAGAGGGTTGGGGTGAGGGCCGGGGAAGTGCCGCGCCCGCCCCTCACCCTGCCCTCTCCCCGGAGGGGAGAGGGAAAAGAGCCGGAACTCATGCCGCGGCCGCTTCCGCGAAGCCCTTGAACTTGTTCTTCTTGAGGTGGACCAGCAGCAGCGAGATCGCCGCCGGGGTCACCCCCGAGATCCGGGATGCCAAGCCCAGCGTTTCCGGACGGTGCTTGTTCAGCTTCTGCCGCACCTCGATGCTCAACGCGGCCACCTGCATGTAGTCCAGCTCGGCCGGCAGGCGCAGGTTCTCGTAGTACGCGGCGCGCTCGACCTCGTCCCTCTGGCGTTCGATGTAGCCGGCGTACTTGGCGGCGATCTCGATCTGCTCCACGATGGGGGCGTAGAGGTCGCCCAGCGTTTCACGTGAAACAGCATCGCTCTTCCAGCGGCCGCCCTCCAGGCTGACCAAGGATTCGTAGTCGACGTCCGGGCGCCGCAGCAGGTCGCCCAGGTTGTACTCGCGCTCCATCGACGTGCCCAGCACCCGCTGCGCCTCGGCCGCCGAGACGATCCGCGGGTTCACCCAGGTCGCCTTCAGGCGTTCGGTTTCACGTGAAACAGCGTCACGCTTCCGGCAGAACGCATCCCACCGGGCGTCGTCCACCAGCCCCATGCGCCGACCGGCTTCGGTCAGGCGCAGATCGGCGTTGTCCTCGCGCAGCTGCAGCCGGAACTCGGCCCGGCTGGTGAACATGCGGTAGGGCTCGGTCACGCCCTTGGTGATCAGGTCGTCGACCAGGACGCCCAGGTAAGCCTGGTCGCGGGAGGGCAGCCAGGCCGGCTCGCCCTTCACCTGCAGCGCCGCATTGACGCCGGCGAACAGCCCCTGCGCCGCCGCCTCCTCGTAGCCGGTCGTCCCGTTGATCTGCCCCGCGAAGAACAGGCCGCCGATCGCCCGCGTCTCGAAGCTGCTCTTCAGCCCCCGCGGGTCGAAGTAGTCGTACTCGATCGCATAGCCGGGCCGCAGGATGTGTGCCTTCTCCAGGCCGGGCAGCGTGCGGACCAGCCCGAGCTGCACATCGAACGGCAGGCTGGTGGAGATCCCGTTCGGGTAGAACTCGTTGGTCGCCAAACCCTCGGGCTCCAGGAACACCTGGTGGCTGGACTTGTCGGCGAAGCGGTTGATCTTGTCTTCCACGCTCGGGCAGTAGCGCGGCCCCACCCCCTCGATGCGCCCCGTGAACATGGGGCTGCGATCGAAGCCGGAGCGGATGATCTCGTGCGTGCGCTCGTTGGTGTGCGTGATCCAGCACGGCACCTGGCGCGGATGCATGTCGGCGCGGCCCAGGAAGCTGAACACCGGCACCGGGTCGAGGTCGCCCGGCTGCTCCTCGCACCTCGAGAAGTCGATGCTGCGTCCGTCGATGCGCGGCGGCGTCCCGGTCTTCAGCCGCCCCTGCGGCAGCTTGAGTTCCTTCAGCCGGGCCGACAGCGACTGGGCCGGCGGATCGCCCGCGCGTCCAGCGGCATAGTTCTCCAGGCCGACGTGGATCTTGCCGTCCAGGAAGGTGCCCGCCGTCAGCACGACGGTGCGGGCGCGGAAGCGGATCCCGATCTGGGTAACGGCGCCGACCACGCGGTCGCCTTCCACCATCAGGTCGTCCACCGCCTGCTGGAACAGGCTCAGGTTGGGCTGGTTCTCCAGGCGACGGCGGATCGCCGCCTTGTACAGCACGCGATCGGCCTGGGCCCGGGTCGCGCGCACGGCCGGCCCCTTGCTGGAGTTGAGGATGCGGAACTGGATGCCGGCCTCGTCGGTCGCGATGGCCATCGCCCCGCCGAGCGCGTCGACCTCCTTCACCAGGTGGCCCTTGCCGATGCCGCCGATCGAGGGGTTGCAGGACATCTGCCCCAGCGTCTCGATGTTGTGGGTGAGCAGCAGGGTCTTGCAGCCCATGCGCGCGGAGGCGAGGGCTGCTTCGGTGCCGGCATGGCCGCCACCGACCACGATGACGTCGAATTCTTCGGGATACAGCATGGAGGAGCGCCGAACCGGGCGCGGGGGGCCAGGATGGCCGAACGGAGGAAGGCCCGATTTTACGGGCGGGGCGCCGAGGCTGCCCGCTGTGGTGCAATGCGCCCATGAAAGCCCTTGTCTTCGCCGGCAGCACCCGCATGGAATCGTTCAACCGCAGGCTGGCGCGCGAGACGGCCCGCCTCGCCCGCGAACGCGGGGCCGAGGTCACGCACCTGGAACTGGGCGACTACGACGTCCCCATGTACAACGCCGACCTCGAGGCGCGCGGCACGCCGGCGGACGTCATGAAGCTCAAGCAGGTGTTCTTCGACCACCCGGCCTGGATCGTCTGCACGCCCGAGTACAACGCGAGCTACCCTGCCCTGCTGAAGAACACGCTGGACTGGATCTCCAGCCCGGTGAAGGGCGACCCCGTGTGGGACGACGCGTTCCGCTCCAGCCGCGGCAAGGTGGTCGGCGTGCTGAGCGCCTCCAACGGCGGCTTCGGCGGCATGCGCTCGCAAAGCCACCTGGTGCCGCTTCTCTTCAACCTGCACTGCTGGGTGGCGCCGCAGGTCTACGGCCTGGCGCGCGCGGCGAGCGCGTTCGACGAGGACGGCCGCCTGCGCGAGATGGCGGCCCAGGACCGCGTCGGCGCCGTCGTCGACCAGGTGCTCTGGGCGGCAGGCCGCCTGCAGCAAGGCTAGTCAGCTATCGATTCAGGAGCGATCACGAAAGGAGATCCCATGAACATCGCATCCCTGCGCGAAGTGGTCAGCGCCGAGGAGTGGCAGCTGCGCGTGGACCTCGCGGCCTGCTACCGGCTGGTGGCGCTGTACGGCTGGAGCGACCTGGTGTTCACGCACATCAGCGCGCGCGTGCCCGGGCCCGAGCACCACTTCCTGATCAATCCCTACGGGCTGATGTTCGACGAGATCACCGCGTCGTCGCTCGTGAAGGTGGACCGCCACTGCAACAAGGTGATCGACTCGCCCTTCCCGGTGAACCCGGCGGGCTTCACCATCCACAGCTGCATCCACGAGGCGCGCGAGGACGTGCAGTGCGTGCTGCACACGCACAGCCGCGCAGGCGTCGCGGTGAGCGCGCAGAAATGCGGCGTGCTGCCGATCTCGCAGCAGAGCACCTTCGTGCTGGCCTCGCTCGCGTACCACGACTACGAAGGCGTGGCGCTGCGCGACGAGGAGAAGCCGCGCCTGCAGCGCGACCTGGGGGACGCCAACTTCCTGGTGCTGCGCAACCACGGGCTGCTGACGGTGGGCCGGACGGTGCCGGATGCCTTCCTCTCGATGTACACCTTCGAGAACACCTGCCGCATCCAGATCGACGCGCAGGCCGGCGGCGAGCTGGTGATGGTGGACCCGCGCATCATGCAGGGGATGGCGCAGGTGCTGAAGACCGTGACGGCGGGACAGGGAGCGAACATCGCGTGGCCGGCGTTGTTGCGGAGGCTGGATCGGACGGATCCGTCGTACAAGACGTAGGCGCGGGGGACGGTGGGGTTCGCGTCGCGTCCGCCATCGATTCCGTCGTGCGCGGGTCGTGCTCCAGCACCATCACTTCCTTGCGCGTGAGCTGCACCTGGCCGAACAGCGTGGCGAAGGCGACGTCCTTCGCGTCGCAGCCGGTGCCGATGCGCACGAGGCGGTCCACGGGCGCCATGCCGGTCGGGTCGAACAGCACCCAGTGGCCGTCGAGCCAGGCTTCGAACAGCGCGTGGAAGTCCTGCGGCGGCTCGTCGAACCAGACGTAGCCCACCACGATGCGCGCCGGGATGTTGAGCGCGCGGCAGAAGGTGATGCCCAGGTGCGCGAAGTCGCGGCACACGCCCGCGCGCTGCGCGAACACTTCCTGCGCAGTCGTGTTGGAGTTCGTGCTGCCGGGCTGGTAGCGGATCTCGCTGCGGATCCAGTCGGTGATCGCCTGCACCCGCGCGAAGCCGCGGGGCAGCGTGCCGAACATGCGCACCACCTCGTTGGTCAGCACGTCGGACTCGCAATAGCGCGTCGCCAGCAGGTATTCGAAGATGTCATCGGGCACCTGGCCCACCGGCGTCTCGCGCAGGCGTGGATCGGCGGGCGGCGTGTGCACCTCCACCTCGGCCTTGTAGCGCACGTGCAGCGGGCCGGGCGCGGCGTCGAAGCGGATCAGGCGGTTGCCGCTGCGCGGATCGACCGCGGCGTGCGGCTGCACGCCGGAGGAGATGGACAGCTGCTCGCTCAGGATCTTCTGCGTGGGCCAGTGCGCCGCCTCGATGTTGAAGCAGAAGTGCGTCGGTGACTGGACGGCGTACTCCAGGACCGTCTCGACCGTGGACAGGTGCATGCGGCTCCGGCAGGCTGCGGACAGGCCACCATCCTAGGCCGCGGCCGCTGGGCCGGCGATAGTCTGCCGCCGCCGGCCTCTGTAGGACGCCGCGTGCCGCGGCCGGGCCTACTTGTCCTTGCTGCCGCCGAACAGGCTGCGCAGCCCGTCGCTGATGCGGTCCCCGGTAGCCGCCCCCGCCGCGGCGCCGGCCGCAGTGCCCGCTCCGGGCGCCACCAGCGTGCCGAGCGCCGCGCCGACCATCGCGCCGCGCGTCAGCATCACGCTCGGGTCGTCGAGCGTGCCGCCCACGGCCAGGGGGACGCCCATGCCCTTGCGCTTGCCGCTGGCCACTTCCACGTTGACGCGGCCGTTGAGCGTCTTGTCCGCGGCCATGGCGACGTTGCCCGTCGCCGCGAGCGCGCCGGAGCTCGCCACCAGGTTGGTCAGGTGCACGGCCTTGCCCTGCGTGTCGACCTGGCCGGCCAGGGTGTCCAGGCGCGTGATGCCGCCGCGGCTGAGGCCCACCGTCTGCACGGCCTTCTGCAGGTCGATGCCCATGAGCACCGCGTCGCGCACCGTGAAGCTCGTGTGGCTGGTGAGCTGGTCCACCACCTGCCCCGGTTCGCGGAACTCCGAGCGCAGCGTCGTCTGCGCCCGCAGCTTGCCCGTGAGCGGCTTGCTGGGCGCGGTGAGCGCCGCCACTTCCACGTCGTCGGTGTTCAACTGGCCCGAGAGCACCTGCGCGCCCGCCTTGCCCGGCTGCAGCTGCAGCTTGCCCGTGATGCGGCCGCCGCCCACCTCGATGCGCACCGGCCAGGCGTCGGCCTGGCGGCGGATGTTGCCGCGCGTGCCGGCCAGGCGCCCGCGCACGATCCGGAAGGACGCCTCGTCCAGCAGGCCGTCGCCGCCCAGCTCCGCTTCGGCGTCCACGGTCATGCGCTGGCCCTTCTCGTCGATCCAGGTGATGTCCTCGAACACGGCGCGCTTGGGCAGCACCATGGGCGTGCTGCCGGAAGAGGAACGCGCGGGCTTGGCAGCCTTCTTCTCCTGGCGCTGCACCGCCGCGCCCAGCGCCGCGATGCCGCTTTGCGGCAGCACCGCCTTGCGCACCACCAGCGTGGCGATCTCCAGCTTGCCGGCCAGCAGCCCGGCCCAGACCGGCCGCGCCTCGACGCGGCCCACGGTCAGCGCCGGGCGCGTCTGCAGGCGCACGTCGTCCGCGGCCACGGCCGGCAGCGGCCACAGGTCCACCGAGAGGCGTCCGAGCTTCAGGGGCACGCCCAGGGCGGCGCTGGCCTGGCGTTCGGCGCGACTGCGGAAATCGTCGGTGCGCAGCCAGTACTGCAGCGCCATGGCGACCGCGACGAACAGCAGGACGAAGGCGACGGCCAGGAAAACCAGCCACTTGATGAGCTTTGCCATGGCGCCATTGTGGCGAACCCGAACAGCACCCCCAAGCCTGCACGATTTCCGGGCATTGGCTAGCATCGATTTGTTCACGCTCGCCGAGCGCATCACAAGGAAGAGGAAATGAAACTGTATTACTCCCCCGGAGCCTGCTCGCTGTCGCCGCACATCGTGCTGCGCGAAGCCGGCCTCGCCTTCGAGCCGGTGCTGGCGCCCACCAAGACGCACAAGCTGCCCGACGGCACCGACTACTACACGATCAACCCGCTGGGCTACGTGCCCATGCTGGAGCTCGACGACGGCACGCGCCTGCGCGAAGGCCCGGCGATCGTCCAGTACGTGGCCGACCAGGTGCCGCAGAAGAATCTCGCCCCGGCGAACGGGACGCTGCCGCGCTACCGCCTGCAGGAATGGCTCACCTTCATCGGCACCGAGATCCACAAGAGCTTCTCGCCGCTGTTCAACGCGGCCATGCCCGACGAAGGCAAGAAGATCTACCGCGACCGCATCGCCAACCGCTTCGCCTTCGTCAACGGCGAGCTGGAAGGCAAGCAGTACCTGATGGGCGACCAGTTCAGCGTCGCCGACGCCTATCTCTTCACCGTCACGCGCTGGGCCAAGCCGATGCAGATCGACCTGTCGCCCTATCCGCACCTCGCGGCGCACAACGCGCGCGTCGAGGCGCGCCCCGCCGTGCAGGAAGCGCTCAAGCTCGAGAAGCTGGCTTGACGTCGCTGTTCGAACCGGTGCAGGTCGGGAGCCTGCACCTGCCCAATCGCATCGTGATGGCGCCCCTGACGCGCAACCGCGCGCCCGGCGCCATTCCCACGCCGCTGATGGCGGAGTACTACGCGCAGCGCGCGTCGGCCGGCCTGATCGTCAGCGAGGCAACGGCGATCACGCACCAGGGCCAGGGCTACGCCGACGTGCCGGGCCTGTACGGCACCGAGCAGCTCGATGGCTGGAGGAAGGTCACGCAGGCGGTGCACGCGCGCGACGGGCGCATCTTCTGCCAGCTGTGGCACGTGGGCCGCGTCTCGCACGTGGACCTGCAGCCGGACGGCCAGCCGCCGGTCGCGCCCTCGGCGCTCACCGCGAAGACCAAGACCTATCTCATCCAGGACGGCCAGGGCAGCTTCGTGCCGACGTCGGCGCCTCGCGCGCTGGCGGCGGAGGAACTGCCCGGCATCGTGCGCGACTTCCGCCATGCGGCGCGCAACGCGATCAGCGCCGGCTTCGACGGTGTCGAAGTGCACGGCGCCAACGGCTACCTGCTGGACCAGTTCCTGAAGACCGGCGCGAACCAGCGCAGCGACGACTACGGCGGATCGATCCCCAACCGTGCGCGCCTGCTGCTGGAAGTGATGCGCGAGGTCTGCGAGGAAGTCGGCGCCGGCCGCGTGGGCTTGCGCCTGTCGCCGGTGACGCCGGCCAACGACATCGTCGACGCCGACCCGCAGCCGCTGTTCGCGTACGTGGTGCGCCAGCTGGCACCGCTGGGCCTGGCCTACCTGCACCTGATCGAGGGCGCCACTGGCGGCCCGCGCGAGGTGCAGGACCGCCCCTTCGACTACGCCGCGATGCGCGCGGCCTGGCGCGACGCCGGCGCGAAGGGCGCCTGGATGGTGAACAACGGCTACGACCGCGCCCTCGCCGAACAGGCGCTCGCCGCGGGCGCCGACCTGGTCGCCTTCGGCCGGCCCTACATCGCCAACCCCGACCTGGTGGAGCGCCTGCGCCGCAACGCGCCGCTCAATGCGCCGGAGCGGGCGACGATGTATGGGGGCGGGGCGAAGGGGTATACGGACTATCCGGCGCTCTGAGGCCGGGGCGGTTCACTCCGGCCCGACCCCGATCGGCGCCGGCGTGCGCATCACGATGCGCGTGAACAGCCGGTCGTAGACGGGGTCGCGCTCGCCCGTCACCAGCGGGTCCCTCTGCGTGGCGAAGGCCGTGTTCAGCTGCGCCCAGTCGTCTTCCGTCAGCGTCTTCTGCGCCACGGGCAGCAGCTCGGTTTCTTCCGTGCGCATGTGCCGCAGGTAGAACTCCACGTACTCGCGCGCCGCTTCCTGGAAGGCGCCGCGGCGGCTGTCGCCCAGCAGTTCCCAGGCGAGCAGCAGGTGCTGCAGTTCGCGCACGCGGTGCTCGCCGTGCAGGTGGTCGTCCTCCAGCCGGCGGATCACCGGCATCAGGTGCGGCGCCACCAGGGCCAGCTTGGGGAACAGCAGGTCGGATTCCTTGGGATGGTGGCGGCGCTCGGGGAATTCGTCGATGTAGAACAGCATCGCGCGCAGCACGTCGAAGAAGCGCCCCGGCTCGTCCTCGGGGTCGCGTTCCATCATCTGCAGCAGCGAGCGCAGCACGGCCGCGACGGCGGAATGCTCGTCGCGGATCACTTGCAGGGCGGATCGGTTCATGGCGGGGTCTCCTGCTGCAAGCGTGGCATGCAGCGGCGACCCCGCGCTTGATCCACGTCAACGCCGTGGCAGGCGCCAGCGCTTCAGCAGCAGCGCGTTGGTGAGCACGCTGACGCTCGAGAGCGCCATCGCCGCGCCCGCGACCACCGGGCTCAGGTAGCCCAGCGCCGCCAGCGGGATGCCGGCCACGTTGTACGCGAAGGCCCAGAACAGGTTCTGCCGGATCTTGCGCACGGTGCGGTGCGAGATGTCCAGCGCGCCCGCGACCAGGCCGACGTCGCCGCGCATCAGCGTGATGCCGGCGGCGTGCATCGCGACGTCGGTGCCCGTGCCCATGGCGATGCCGACGTCGGCGGCGGCGAGCGCCGGCGCGTCGTTGACGCCGTCGCCCACCATCGCCACCACGTGCCCGCCCTCGCGCAGCGCGGCGACGCGCGCGGCCTTGTCGCCGGGCAGCACCTCGGCCTGCACTTCGTCCGGCCGCAGGCCCAGGCGCTGCGCCATCGCCAGCGCCGCCGCGCGGTTGTCGCCGGAGATCATCACCAGCCGCAGGCCGCGCGCGCGCAGCCGCGCCAGCGCCGCATCGGCGCCCGGCTTGGGCTCGTCGGCGAAGGCCATCAGCGCGCGCAGCGCCAGGCCCTCGGTGACGCGCTCCACCAGCGCCGAGAGCGTCGCGCCCTCGCCTTGCAGGCGCTGCACGTCCGCCTGCAGCGGACCCAGCGGCACCTGCAGTTCCGCCAGCCAGCGCAGGCTCGCGATGAGGTAGCTGCGGTCGCCCACCTCGCCTTCGGTGCCTCGGCCGGCCACGGCGCGCACGGCGTCCGGCGCAGCCACCGCGACGCCGCGCTCGCGCGCGGCCGCGACCACGGCGCGCGCCAGCGGATGCTCGCTGCCGCTCTGCAGGCTCGCCGCGGCGGCCAGCTGCGCGCCCTCGTCCACGCCGGGCGCGGCGACGAAGGCCACCAGCCGCGGCTGGCCGACGGTCAGCGTGCCGGTCTTGTCGAAGGCCAAGGTGTCGACGCGGTGCGCCAGCTCCAGCGCCTGCGCATCCTTGATCAGCACGCCCTGGCGCGCGGCCACGCCGGTGCCGGCCATGATGGCCGCCGGCGTCGCGAGGCCCAGCGCGCAGGGGCAGGCGATCACCAGCACCGCCACGGCGTGGATCAGCGCGTCCTCGATGCCGGCCCCGGCCAGCAGCCAGCCCGCCAGCGTGAACGCGGCGATGCCCAGCACCACCGGCACGAACACGGCCGAGACCTGGTCCACCATGCGCTGGATCGGCGCCTTGGCCGCCTGCGCGTCCTCGACCAGCCGGATGATGTGCGACAGCACGCTCTCGTGCCCGACCGCCGTCGCGCGGACCACGATGCGGCCTTCGCCGTTGATGCTGCCGCCGGTGACGCGCGCGCCCGCGGCCTTGGCCACCGGCAGCGGCTCGCCCGTGAGCATCGCCTCGTCGACGTGCGTGTCGCCCTGCTCCACGACGCCGTCGGCCGGCACGCGCTCGCCCGGGCGCACCACCAGCCGGTCGCCGGCCAGCACCTCGGCGAGCGGCAGGTCGGCCTCCTCGCCGTTGCGCTGGATCACGTGCGCCGTCTCGGGTCGCAGCGCCTGCAGCGCGCGGATGGCGGCGGTCGTCTGGCGCTTGGCGCGCGCCTCCAGCCACTTGCCCAGGAGCACCAGCGTCACCACGACCGCCGAGGCCTCGAAGTACAGGTGCGCGTGGCCCTGCGCCAGCCACAGCCACATCGACAGGCCCCAGCCGGCGCTGGTGCCGATGGCCACCAGCAGGTCCATGTTCCCCGTGCCCGCCTTCAGCGCATGCCAGCCGGCGCGGTAGAAGCGCGCGCCCAGCCAGAACTGCACCGGCGTGGCCAGCAGGAACTGCAGCCAGGCCGGCAGCATCCACGACCGGCCGACCAGGTCGCCGGCCATGGGCAGCACCAGCGGCAGCGACAGCAGCAGGCCGATGGCCACCGGCGCGAAGCCGGCCCAGGGCGACAGGTCCTCGGCCGCCGCCGCCTCGGCGCTGCGCGGCTCGTAGCCCGCGTTGCGCACGGCGCGGCGGATCTGCGCCTCCATCTGTTCGGAGGGCGCGTAGGTGACGCGCGCCGACTCCGTGGCCAGGTTCACGACGGCGTCCTGCACGCCGGGCAGCTTCTTGAGCGCGCGCTCGACCCGGCCGACGCACGACGCGCAGGTCATGCCGCCGACGCCGAGGTCGAGGGTGGTGGTGGGATGGGTGGCAGTCTCCATGCGTGAATGGTCAACCCTGCCACGATGGCAAGGTCAAGCCGTTGACCTGGATCAACCCGCGAAGCCGCAGGGACATCCAGGCACCTGCGTTTGACCTTACCATGGTGGCAAGGTTCAGGCTACGGCCTCCCAACCCAGAAAGGAACATCATGAACCAGACATTCCAGGTGAAAGGCATGACCTGCGGCCACTGCGTCCGCGCCGTGACCGAGGCGGTGAAGTCCGTGGACGGGCAGGCCGAGGTGAAGGTCGACCTGGCGAGCGGCAAGGTGGAGGTGCAGTCGCAGCAGGACCACGGGACGATCGCCCGCGCGATCGCCGAAGAAGGCTACGAAGTCGCGGCGTGATGCAGCCCGCGAGCAGCGCCGCCTGGCCGGTGAACATCGGCGAGGCGGCGCGCCTGTCCGGCGTGTCGGCCAAGATGGTGCGGCACTACGAAGGCCTGGGGCTGCTCGGCCGGGTCGCGCGCACCGACAGCGGCTACCGGCAGTACAGCGAGGCGGACGTGCATACGCTGCGCTTCATCAAGCGGGCGCGCGACCTCGGCTTCTCGATGGAGGAGATCGCGGAGCTGGTCGGCCTCTGGCAGAACCGCCGGCGCGCGAGCGCCAGCGTGCGCAAGGTGGCGCAGAAGCACGCGGACGACCTGGCGCAGCGGATCGCGCAGATGCAGGAGATGCAGCGGACGCTGCAGCACCTGATCCACTGCTGTCACGGCGACGAGCGGCCGGAGTGCCCGATCCTGGAGCACATGCAGGGGTAATGCCGCGCCACCGTGGATTGCGGGTCAAGCCCGCAATGACAGCCTGATATTTGTCATCCCGGGCTCGACCCGGGATCCATGCGTGCGTGGCAGGTCACTTCCCCATCTGCTGCTTCTGCTCCTCCAGCGCCTTCTTCCTCTCCTGCACCATCACGTCGCGCAGCACCTGGGCCGGGCCGGCGCCCATGGTGGTGGTGTCGACCTCGCTGCGGGCCTGGGCGCGCGCCATGGCTTCCCGCTGGGCGAGCACCGGCTCGTCCATCAGGATCACGGCGCCCACGCTGTCGCGGTCGTGCGCCGGCAGCGGCGCGGTGTCGGTCATGGTCGCGGGTTCGGGCTTGGCGGCCTGCGCCACGTCGGCGGCCCGGGCGACCATCGCACCGGCGGTGACGAGCGCGGCGGCCAGCACCCCGGCGGTGGCGCGCGCGAAATCCTGGGTCCTCATGCTGTGCTCCTGCTTGCGGTGTGTTCGGTTGCGTCCAATGTCGCCCTGCCCTTCCGTGCCGCGCGTCGTTGCGGGTGGACGCTTGCCGTAGGACCGCTTCGACCCAGCGTGTCGAGGGCAGGTAAAGCGGGATTCTTTACACACCCGCAATCAAGCGCTGATGGATGAGACACAGCCGCCGACCAGACTGCATCCCATCGGGCCCGGTACGGCGGCCCGCCACCACGAAAGGATCTCCTCGATGAAGACGCTGCACCGCACCCTGCTGGCCGCCAGCCTGGTCGCCGCCCTCGGCGCCGGCGCGATCGCGCAGGCACAGACCCCCGCGCAGACCGCGCCCGCCCAGGCCGCCTCCGCCGGCCACCAGATGCGCCACCACCGCGCCATGGACCCCGCCAAGATGGAGCAGTTCCGCGCCCGCATGCAGGAACGCATGGCCAAGCGCCTGGGCAAGCTGAAGGAAAAGCTGCAGATCACCTCCGCCCAGGAAGGCGCGTGGACCACCTGGACCAGCGCGCTGAAGCCGGTGAAGTTCCAGCGGCCCGACCGCGCGGCCTTCCGCGCCATGAACACGCCCGAGCGCCTGGACCAGATGCGCGCGCTGCGCGCCCAGCGCGACGCCGAGATGGACAAGCGCATCGACGCGACGAAGGCCTTCTACGCCACGCTGAGCGCGGAGCAGAAGAAGGTGTTCGACGAGCAGGGCATGCGCTTCCTGCGCGGCGGCAAGGGCGGCCATCGCGGCCACCATCGCCACCAGGGCTGACCGCCCGCGCGGCGCCAACGAAAAAGCCAGGCAGTGCCTGGCTTTTTTCATTCCCGCGTCCGCGCTCAGTAGGAGAACACGTAGTACGGCGAGGTCGTCGTCACCGCGGCGAGCGGGATCGAGTAGCTGCCCACCACCAGCGGTTCCTGGTTCGTGGTCAGCAGGTTCGGCTGGCCGTTGGTCATGGTGCTCGCTTCACCCGCGCGCGCCGGCACGTCGAAGGTGGCGGCGGACTGGTGCCGCTCGCGGTACGAGGGGCCGGTCATCAGCAGGTGGGCGTTGTCATGCAGCTGCGCGCGCGCGACCACCGGGTCCCAGTTGATGTTGGGCTGCACGTACACGTACTCGGTCGCCGGGACCACCGCCGTGGTGGTCGTCACGCTCGTCGCGGGCGCGGCACCCAGCACGGTGGTGTTCAGCGCCGGTTCGGACAGCAGCACCAGGTTGTCGGCACCGTTGGGGCCCAGCTCCACCATGGTTCCGTCGGGATAGAAGATCGCGTCGGCTTGCGCCAGGCCGGCCACCGCCATCGCGCCGGCGGCCAGGAGGGTCAGGGAAATCTTTTTCATCGAATGCTCCGTACTGTTCAGTGACATCCCGGCAGCCGCCGGGTCCTTGTGCAGACAGTTTGGAACGCCCGCATCCCGGCCGTATCGGACGGGAGTGGGGATGGCCGTAGGACGTGCCGCGCCGCCTAGAAGCGCGAGACGTAGCGCAGCTGCAGGAAGTCCTGGCCGGGGTTCGGCTCCCGGATGCCGGCGTTGGAGACGTGGACCCAGCGCAGGCCGAGCTCGTGGCGTTCCGCGGCGCCGAAGGTGCGGCCCACGCCCAGCACGTCGTAGAAGTTCCAGCGCGTGCTGAACCTCTTGTCCGGCGTGATGTAGGGCTGGTCCATCCAGCTCGCGCCCACGCCCACCTCGATGTACCAGGGTGAGACGCCGCGCTTCAGCTGCATGCGCAGCGTCGGCAGCAGCACGAGCTGGGTCAGCGACTGGTGGCCGCCGCCGATCGCATCGGCGCGCCAGCTGTTGATCATCAGCTCGGTATGCGCGGTCAGCTCGGCCTTGCGGCGCAGGGCCTCGAAATTCCAGTCCCACACCAGGCCGGCCCCTGCGTCGGCCGTGCCGTGGGTGCCGATGCCCGCCTGCACCGAGACGGCGTCGGGGCGGAGGTTGAACGCTTGCGAGGGAATGGCCAGGGCGGCCAGCAGTCCGGCCGCGGCGAGCCGCAGCGTCTTCTTCTTCGTTGTTTTCATCGATGGCAGGTGGAACTCGGCGGGAGGCCGGAGTGTGCTCCGAAATCTCGCCGCCGGGGGCCACAAGAACATGTGCCCGCGTCCTACTCCGCCGGCCCAGCTGTGCAACTACAAAAGGTGTCCCGACGGACAACGATCTCCAACACGCCCATGAGCGACCTGAGCGATCCCCTGGCCCCGGCCCCGCAGCTCACCGTGATGACGGTGAACATCCACAAGGGCTTCACCACCTTCAACCGCCGCTTCATCCTGCCGGAGCTGCGCGACGCGGTGCGCAAGGTGGGGGCGGACGTGGTGTTCATGCAGGAAGTGCTGGGCATGCACGACGAGCACGGGAAGAAGATCGAGGACTGGCCGGAGGCAGCGGGACAGTACGAGTTCCTGGCCGACAGCATCTGGCCGCAGTACGCGTACGGCCGCAACATGGTCTATCCCAAGGGCCACCACGGCAACGCCGTGATGTCCAAGTTCCCCATCGTCCACTACCAGAACCACGACGTGTCCATCGCCGGCCCGGAGAAGCGCGGCCTGCTGCACTGCGTGCTGAAGATCCCCAACCACGCGCTCGACGTGCACGCGATCTGCGTGCACCTGGGCCTGGCCGAGGCGCACCGCCAGCAGCAGCTGGACCTGCTGTGCCGCATCACGCACACCGAGGTGCCCAAGGACGCGCCGCTGATCGTCGCCGGCGACTTCAACGACTGGCGCCGCCGCGCCAACGACGTGCTGTGGCGCGAGGCGGGCCTGCGCGAGGTCTTCGTCACCGCCTACGGCGAGCCGGCCAAGACCTTCCCCGCGATCTTCCCGGTGCTGTCGCTCGACCGCATCTACGTGCGCAACTGCTCGGTGCACCTGCCCGTGGTGCTGCCGCGCCGGCCCTGGGCGCACCTGTCGGATCACGCGCCGCTGTGCGCCGAGATCCACCTGTAGGGACGCCATGGAACGACGCTGGATCCCGGGCAACGACTTCCACCTGCTGGAGAACGGCGAGGAGTTCTTCCCGCGCGTGTTCGCCTGCATCGCCAACGCCCGGCGCGAGGTGATCGTCGAGACCTTCATCCTGTTCGAGGACAAGGTCGGCCTGCAGCTGCACGAGGCGCTGCTGGCCGCCGCCCGCCGCGGCGCCCAGGTGGACATCACCATCGACGACTGGGGCTCGCCCGACCTGTCGGAGCGCTTTCTCGAGGAGCTGCGCGCCGCCGGCGTGCGCATCCACTCCTTCAATCCCTGGCACCGCCCCTTCGGCCTGCGCCCGCACCTGCTGCGCCGCATGCACCGCAAGATCGCCGTGGTGGACCGCGAGGTCGCCTTCGTGGGCGGCATCAACTTCTCGGCCGACCACCTGCGCGACTTCGGCGAGGAGGCCAAGCAGGATTACTCGGTGGAGATCCGCGGCCCGCTGGTCGCGGAGATCCACCGCTTCTGCCACGCGGCGCTGGCCGAGGGCCTGCGCCACCAGCGCGGGCGGCGCCAATGGTGGCGCTGGCGCAAGCACATGCGCGTGAACCCCGAGGACCTGCCGGCCGCCGGCAGTGCCGAGGCGATGTTCGTGGTGCGCGACAACCGCCGGCACATGGACGACATCGAGCGGCAGTACCGCATCGCGATCCGCGCCGCGCGCAAGCGCATCGTGATCGCCAACGCCTACTTCTTCCCCGGCTACCGCTTCATCAAGGAGCTGAAGCGGGCGGCGCGGCGCGGCGTGGACGTGCGGCTGATCCTGCAGGGCCAGCCCGACATGCCCTTCGTGAAGACGGCGGCCAGCATGCTGTACCACAACCTGCTGCGCGCCGGCGTGCGCATCTACGAATACTGCGAGCGCCCGCTGCACGGCAAGGTCGCGGTGGTGGACGACACCTGGTCCACCGTCGGTTCCAGCAACCTGGACCCCATGAGCCTGTCGTTCAACCTCGAGGCCAACGTGATCATCCGCGACCGCGCCTTCACGGAAACGCTGTCCGCCAACCTCGACAAGCTGATGTGCCACGCCTGCACGCAGGTGACGGAGCAGACCGTGGGCGCGCTGGAAGGCTGGACGCTGGTGCGCAGCTTCCTCGCCTACCACTTCACCCGCCACTACCCGCGCTGGGCCCAGTGGCTGCCGCGGCATGTGCCGCGCCTGCTGCCCACGGCGGCCGGCAAGCCGGTGACCGCGCTGGTCGCCGTGAAGGAGAAAGCCTGATGCGCAACCACCCCTGGTGGCCGTGGATCAAGCGCGTCGTCGGGGTGGTGTTCCTCGCGGTGGTGGCCTTCCTGCTGGTGCGTTACGCCCGCACGGTGGACTGGGACGAGGTGCGGCGCAGCGTCATCGAGCTGCCGCGGCCGGTGCTGATGAAGGCCTTCCTGTTCGCGGCGGCGAGCCACTTCGTCTACAGCCTGCTGGACCTGGTGGGCCGGCATTACACCGGCCACCGGCTCTCCAGCGGCAAGGTGATGCAGATCAGCTTCATCAGCTACGCCTTCAACCTCAACCTGGGCTCCCTGGTGGGCGGCATCGGCTTCCGCTACCGCCTGTACGGCAAGCTGGGCGTGCGCTACGGCAACATCACCCGCGTGGTCACGCTGTCGATGATCACCAACTGGCTGGGCTACATCCTGCTGGCGGGACTGGTCTTCACCATCGCGCCGCTGCAGCTTCCGGCGCAGTGGGGCGTGGACCCCGAGGAGCTGCGGCTGGTGGGTGTCGGCCTGCTCGCGGCCACCGTCGCCTACCTGGGCCTGTGCGCCTTCTCGCGCCGGCGGTGCTGGACGGTACGCGGCCACGACATCGACCTGCCGTCGCTGCGCATGGCCTTCGCGCAGCTCGCCATCTCCTGCAGCCACTGGATGACCATGGCCGCCGTCCCCTGGATGCTGCTGCAGGGCCAGGTGGACTACCCGACGGCGCTGACGGTCCTGCTGATCGCCGCCATCGCGGGCGTCATGCTGCACATCCCGGCCGGCCTGGGCGTGACCGAAGCGGTGTTCATCGCGCTGCTGTCGCACCGCGTGCCCCAGCACCAGATCCTGGGCGCACTGCTGGCCTACCGCGCGCTCTTCTACCTGGTGCCCCTGCTCGCGGGTGCGCTGCTGTACCTCAAGGTGGAGATGCGCACCCGCAAACATGTGCCCGCAGCGTGAAGCAATTGCATACCTCGAGGACACAAGCCGAGTGAACTTGCCGAAAATCTGAACCACGAAAGCTGTACGAAATGCTGGGCAGTACCGACATGGAAGCAAGACTGGCAGGCCAGACCGACCTGGCGGGATTCCGTGCCGAAGCACGCCAGCTGCTCGCCCAGCAGGTCCCGCCCGAGCAGGTGCAGTGGGCGCTGGACGACACCGCGCGGCTCTATACCGACGCGCAACCGCCGCAGGCGAGCCGCCCGCGCAATGTGGCGCGCGCCGCGACCGCCATCGTCCCCGCATCCTTCACGCGCCTGTGCGAGTTCGTCGTGCTGCACCGCGACCCGGAGCGCTTCTCGCTGCTCTATCGCCTGCTCTGGCGCCTGGTGCACGAGCCTTCGCTGCGCGCTGACCCGCTGGACGCCGACATCCTGCAGGCGCAGCACATGGCGCACGCGGTGCGGCGCGACATCCACAAGATGAAGGCCAACCTGCGCCTGCGCGAGCTGCGCGACGAGGAAGGGCGCGAGCTGCACGTCGGCTGCTACGAGCCGGCGCACCACGTGATGGAGGCGGTGGCGCCCTGGTTCGCCAAGCGCGTGCCGGCGCAGCGCTGGGCCATCTTCACGCCCGACCGCAGCGCCCGCTGCGAGGACGGCACGCTGCTGTTCGGGCCCGGCATTCCCGCCGCGGAGCTCCCCGGTCCCGAAGCCGGCGACGCCAACTGGCTGGCCTGCTACGCGCGCGTGTTCGCACCGCACGACCGGCCGGCCGCCCATGCCTGAACGGCCCGACCCGGGCATCACCAGCCTGGACGCCCTGAAGGCGGCCACCATGGCCTGCCGCGAGTGCCCGATCGGCGAGTTCGCCACGCAGTCGGTGATCGGCGAAGGCCGGCTGAAGCCGAAGCTGATGCTGGTGGGCGAGCAGCCCGGCGACCAGGAGGACCTGCAGGGCCACCCCTTCGTGGGGCCGGCGGGCAAGCTGCTGGCCCGCGCGCTGGAGGCGGCGGAGATCCCGCGCGCGCAGGTCTTCGTCTCCAATGCGGTCAAGCACTTCAAGTTCGAGCTGCGCGGCAAGCGCCGCATCCACAAGAGCCCGACGCAGCGCGAGATCGCCGCCTGCCATCACTGGCTGGACGACGAGATCGCGCTGGTGAAGCCGGCGGCGCTGGTGGCGCTGGGCGCGAGCGCGGCGCGTTCCCTGCTGGGGCGGGCGGTGCCGGTGACCGCCGAGCGCGGGCACTGGCTGCCGCGGCCCGACGGCCTGGAAGTTCTGGTGACCCTACATCCGTCCGCGCTGCTGCGCGTCGATTCCGAGGATCGCGAGGCGGCGTTCGAAGCGTTCGTCGCGGATCTGCGGCAGGCACAGCGACTCTTCCGCCGCTGAGGGCGCCGGCGGCAGGTCGGCGCAGGCCACCGGCGGCAGCGGATTCATCTGCTCGCGGATCACCTGCGGCGCGCGCAGGCTCATGCCCGCGCCGTCCGAACCCTGCAGGCCGATGCCGCCCTGCGGCGGCCCGGCCATCGCGCCGAGGCCCGCCTGGGCACCGGCCATGGCGGGCCGGCCCTGAAACACGGCGGAAGCGTTGGTGCTGATGTTGACCTCGTTGAGCGTCTGCTGTCCCCAGGCCTCGAAGGCCAGCAACGCCAGGCCGGCGACCACGGCGACGCCGATCCAGTGGTAAGCGTGGTGGACGGGATGGTTCATCGGTGGCTCCTTGATGCCTCGCATGCAGTGTGGGCGGAGGTTCCCGCGGGCGGCGCGGGCGGGTGGCCACGAAGGGCGTAGGAAGGCGCGCACCCGCTTGTCGATGACATGACTCGTCACATCCTCCCCGCACTGCACTGCTACACTGCGCCCGCCCCGCATCAAGCAGTACCGATGACCGTTGCCCTTGCAGGAAACGCGCCTGCCACGTTCGAGATCAAGAGCGCCAGCCTGCCCCTGGTGGCGCTGCTGCTGAAGTCGCCCGACCTGCGCCAGCTGGCCGAGGAGCTGCGGGGGCGCTTCGGCGACATCCCCGAGTTCTTCGACAACGATCCGCTGGTGGTGGACCTGGGCAAGGTGCGCGGGGAGGAGATCGACTTCGCCGGGCTGCTCGCGGTGCTCAAGACGTACAAGGTGGTGCCGGTGGCGGTGCGCGGCGGGAGCGAGGGGCAGATGGAAGAGGCCCTCAGGATGGGTCTCGCGGCTGCCGGGGATGCCCTCACCCCGGCCCTCTCCCAGAGGGAGAGGGAGAAACAGCCGAAGGCTGCCGTGGTGCCGACGCCGCCCGCCAGTGCGCTGGTGGTCGACAAGCCGCTGCGCTCGGGGCAGCAGGTCTATGCCAAGGGGCGCGACCTCGTCGTCCTGTCCATGGTCAATCCCGGCGCCGAGGTCATCGCCGACGGCCACATCCACGTCTATGCACCGTTGCGCGGCCGGGCGATCGCCGGCGCGCGCGGCGATGCGCAGGCCCGCATCCTCACGCTGTGCCTGGAGCCGGAGCTGGTCTCCATCGCCGGCGTCTACCGCACCAGCGAGAACCCGCTGCCCCCACCGCTGCTCGGCAAGCCGGCCCAGGTCCGCCTGGCCGACGACAAGCTGGTGATGGAGCCGCTGAACCCCTGAAGGAATCCCATGGCAAAGATCATCGTCGTCACCTCCGGCAAGGGCGGGGTGGGCAAGACCACCACCAGCGCCAGCTTCGCCAGCGGCCTGGCCCTGCGCGGGCACAAGACCGCCGTCATCGACTTCGACGTCGGCCTGCGCAACCTGGACCTGATCATGGGCTGCGAGCGCCGCGTGGTCTACGACTTCGTCAACGTGCTGCACGGCGAGGCGACGCTCAACCAGGCCCTCATCAAGGACAAGCACAACGACAACCTCTCGGTGCTGGCCGCCAGCCAGACCCGCGACAAGGAGGCCCTGACGCGCGAGGGCGTGGAGAAGGTGCTGGGCGACCTGGCCGGCATGGGCTTCGAGTACATCGTCTGCGACTCGCCAGCCGGAATCGAGACCGGGGCGCTGATGGCCATGCACTTCGCCGACGAGGCGCTGGTAGTGACCAACCCGGAGGTCTCCTCGGTGCGCGACTCCGACCGCATCCTGGGCATGCTGGCCAGCAAGACCAAGCGGGCGATCGAGGGCAAGGAGCCGGTGAGGGAGCACCTGCTGATCACCCGCTACAACCCCAACCGGGTGGACGCGGGCCACATGCTCTCGCTGGAGGACATCCAGGACATCCTGCGCATCCCGCTGATCGGCGTGATTCCCGAGTCCGAGGCCGTGCTCCAGGCCAGCAACCAGGGCAGCCCCGCCGTGCACCTGAAGGGCACGGACGTGAGCGAGGCCTACCTGGACGTGGTGGCGCGCTTCCTGGGCGAGGACAAGCCCCTGCGCTTCGTGGACCCGCAGAAGGCTGGCCTGCTCAAGCGCCTGTTCGGGAGGAAGTGACATGTCCCTCCTGACCCTGCTGCTGGGGGAGAAGAAGAAGACGGCCAGCGTCGCCAAGGAGCGGCTGCAGATCATCCTGGCGCACGAGCGCAGCGGCCGCAACCCGGGCGGCGCGCCCGACTACCTGCCGGCCCTGCAGCGCGACCTGGTGGCCGTGATCGGCAAGTACGTGAAGATCGACCCGACCCACCTGAAGGTGAACGTGGAGCGCCAGGACAACCTGGAAGTCCTGGAGGTCAAGATCGAGCTGCCGGAGGTGGCACGCTAACACCCCTGTCAGTATTGACAGGCTTGACAGGAGGACGCTGTCAAGAGATAAATTACGGATGAGCAGTCCCGTCGTCATCCAGGTCACGCACCGGTACAGCGCCTCCGCTGAACGCGTGTTCGACGCCTGGCTCACGCCGGGGCAGGCCTCCCGCTTCCTGTTCCGCACCCGCACCGGCAACGTGATGCAGTGCGAGATCCAGCCCGAGGTGGGCGGCGGCTTCACCGTGATCGACCGCCGCCCCGCCGCCGACGGCGAGGAAAGCGTCTTCGACGTGGTCCACATGGGCAAGTACCTCGAGCTGGACCGTCCCCGCCGCATCGTCTTCGAGTTCAGCGTGCTGACCTTCGGCAACGAGACGCCCACGCGCGTGACGGTGGACCTGGCGCCCGTGAACGCCTTCGCCTGCGAAATGACGCTCACGCACGAGATGGGCAGCAGCGACGCCGCCCGCGCGATGGAGGAATCCAGCCGCAAGGGCTGGAACAACATGCTGGCGCTGATGGAGCGTGAACTCTTCCCGCGCCGGGTGGGCGTGCACCTCTGATTTCCTGCGGCACCGTGCCGCGCCACCGTGGATCCCGGGTCGAGCCCGGGATGACATGATCGGCTTGTCATTGCGGCCTTGAGCCGCAATCCACGGTTGTCCCGAAAGTAAAGCCCGTTGCGCTTCCGCCGCAAAGTCAACGCGCGCGCTGGCGCGGCGTTGTGGCGAGGTGGAGAATCCCGCGCCATGAGCAGTACCGACACCTATGCCCCCGGCAGCGTCGTCGCCGCTTCCCTGGAGCCGCAGGCCGTGCAGAGGTGCGACCCCTGGCTGCGCCGCCTGCTGCGCGGCCCCCAGTTCTTCGTGAAGATGGCCGACGGCCGCTGGTGCCCCCAGGGCTGCCAGCTGGGCAAGGCCTGCTGCTTCGACTACAGCGACCTGCTGGAGCCGGTGGCGCGCTGACGCGCCCCGCTCACATCCCGCGCTTGTTCTTGCCGCGCGCCGCGGCCTGCGGCGGCTGGTGCGTGCTGCTGCCCTGCGGCGAGCCGGCGCGCACCTTCTTCTGGTTGTTGCCGATGTGGTCCTCGCGGTCGTGGCGGCTGAGCGGCGTGCGCCGCCCCTCGTTCTTCTGCGTGGGCTTTTCCTTGCCCAGCTTGTTGGTGTCGTTCTCCACCTTGCCGGAGAGCGCGGCCTGCTTGTCCTGCATGGGCCGGAGGTACTTCTTCGTCATTTGCCAACTCCCTTGGGTTCAACCAGTTTCCGATGGACCTGCGCCGTCGCCTGCGCCGGCATCACCTTGGCCATCGCCACCTGCACCTTGTTGCGCCAGCCGGCCACCACGTCGGCCTCGCCCTTCAGCATGGCCCGGAAGCCCTGGCGCGCCACTTCGTCCGGCTGCATCACGAGCGGCTTCATCTCCAGGACCTTCGCGTCTTCCATGCCGGCGCGCTCGAAGAACTCGGTGTCGGTCGGCCCCGGCATCAGGCAGCTGACCGTGACCTCGGTTCCCTTGAGTTCATTGCGCAACGCCAGCGCGAAGGAATCGATGAAAGCCTTGGTCCCGTTGTAGACCGCGTGGAAGCTCCCCGGCTGGAAGCCCGCAATCGACCCGGTGATCAGGATCCGGCCCTGCGCCCGCGCCACCATGCCGCGCGCGACGAACTGCACCAGGTGCAGCGTGCCGGTGATGTTGGTGTTGATCACGTGCAGCACGTCCTGGAAGTCCTGCGCCAGGAAGGACCCGGCCAGCCCGTGGCCGGCGTTGGCCATGAGGGCATCGACCTCGCGGTCGCCGATCGCCTGGACCAGGTGCTGCACGCCCACCTCGGTGGCCAGGTCGGCCTGCACGGCGTGCACCTGGGCGCCCAGGGCCTCGAATTCCCGGGCCGCGTCGGCCAGGGGCGTGTCGGCGGCGACGATCAGGTCGTACCCGTGTTCGGCCGCGCAGCGTGCCAGGTGGTAGCCGATGCCCGAAGAGGCACCCGTGACCACGGCCAACGGCCGCCGCGCCTTGAGTTCATCCATATGCAGCCTCCTGCTGTTGCGACCCATTCTGGGAAGCAAGCGCTGGGCTCTCTGTCGGACGACGCCGGGTTGTCATCCCCTCTCCCCTCCGGGGAGAGGGCGGGGGTGAGGGGCAAGCGCGGCACTACGCTCTGACCCAGCACATCGCCTCGATCTTGTTCCCGTCCGGGTCGCGCACGAAGGCCGCGTAGTAGCCGTCCGAGTACTCCTTGCGCACGCCCGGCTTGCCCTCGTCCTCGCCGCCCAGCTCCAGCGCCTTGCGGTGGAAGGCCTTCACCTCCTCCTGGCTGGCCGCGTTGAAGCACACGTGCGTGCCGTTGCCCGGATTCGCCGCCTGGCCGTCGTGCGGCAGCTGGATCCAGAACTCGGCAAGCTTGCGGCCGTAGCCGGCGCCTTCGTCGTAGTCCATCAGGCACTTCATGCCGATGGTGGCCAGCACCGCGTCGTAGAACTTGCGCGCGCGGGGGAAGTCGTTGGTGCCCAGCGAAACGTGGGACAGCACAGGCAGGTTGTCGTCCATGGCGAGCTCCTTGCGTCGGGCCGGCCATCGTAGGCTGGCGGTGACCGAAGGGAACCCCAGCACCCCTGGTGGGCTATCGACTACTTCCCTACGGTCGGGGTACGGTCGCCAGCATGTCCTGCACGTAGGCTGGCGTGCGGTCCACCGGCTACTGGAAGACCGTCTGCAGTTGCGGCTCGATCGCGCTTCGCCGCCACGCGTTTTGCAGGATCGACGGGAACGCCAGGTCGATCTTCCTGCCCTGGAAGACTTCCTGCAGCTCGTCGCGCATGTGGACGAGTTCGAAACCCGTCGGCGCCTGTCCCGGGATGAATTCCACCAGCAAATCGACGTCGCTCTCCGGCCGCGCCGTGCCGCTCGCGAGGGATCCGAAGAGGCTCAGTTTGCGCACGCGGTATCGCCTGCAGATGTCTGCAATGGCTTCACGCTGATGCTCCTCGAGACGCATGGAACGATTATCCGCCGATCACACCCCCAGCGGACTCACGCCGATCCACGCCCGATGGATCCAGAACGCGAACACCGCCCAGGCCACCACCCCCACGACCACCGCGATCACGGTCTTCCCTCCCTCTCCCCCCTGGGGAGAGGGCCGGGGTGAGGGGCTCCCCGCCCCCCTCCTCTTCCTCGCCGCCCGGAAATCGAACACCGCCCACAGCAGGAACGACCCGAACAGCACCACGTCCGCCAGCGTGTTGTTTGCGACCAGGTGCGCCAGCGCCCAGACCTTCACGCCCAGGATCATCGGGTCGTGCAGCTTCGCCTTGATCGCATTGCGCGGCACGTAGGCCGCCGCGACCAGCACGAACGCCACCAGCGTCAGCAGCGCCGCCAGGTGCCGCGTCCACACGGGCGGCTGCGGCCACAGCACCACCGGGCTGTGCCGCGCGAGGGCGTAGCCCCACGCGATCAGCGCGAACCCGGCGAGCGACAGGACCGTGACCACGCCCTTCCACGGCTTCTCGCCCACCTGCGCGATCGTCGCCGTGCGCCAGCCCTCCGCCACGATGCGCGTCGAGTGCGCACCCACGAACAGCACCAGCCCGATCACGAGCATCAGCATCCCCATGACCATCTCCTCCTCGATCCCAAGCGGCGCATTCTGCGCGCTCCGATCACGGACCTTAAGGCCCTGGCCGACCGCCTTCCTGGTCGGCGCGGATGTCCTCTTAGGATTTCTTTTTCAAAGATAGTCGTAGTAGGTAAGGACGCCGCCCCGGTGTGGACAACGCCTGTTTCCCCTTACGCATCAACGCACTTCCGACCCCGGACGACTGTGTGTAGGACTGCGTCGGCGCTGTCCTACAAACTTGGACAACCCGGCCGTTCCGCCCGGCCATGTGGATAAGGTCCGAGTTGTGCCGGAACGCTCCACAGGCTTGTGCCGGCGAAAAAAATTTTCGGCCTGCGGCGCCCTGTCGTACCCAGGCGACGGAAATCACGTAGCGCTTGCCAAATGGCGCTGGACGCTGCAGCATCGCGCCCCCGCGCCGCCGGAAGTTGGGACTGCCAGGTGAGGAATTCGAGCTGCGGTCGCCGGCTCCGCCCTCGACAGCTGGTTCAGCGCCTCCCATAGCCATGTGCGAGGGTCACGACGCACAAAGCACTTCGCGCGCCCGATTGATGGCCGCAATGAAGTACGGGTTGCGTAGGGCTCCCGTTTCGACGAGGTCCACTTCTCTTTGCAGCAGGTCCTCGAGCGCGCTCTTCAGCCCGAAGTAGGCGTCGAGACCCTTCTTCGCGCCTGGTCCGAACTCCACCAGGAAGTCGGCGTCGCTGCTGGCCGGGTCGAAATCGCTGCCGCGGGCCGCCGAGCCAAAAACCTCCAGCCGCCGTACCTGGTGCTGACGGCAGATGCGCGAGATGTCCGAACGCTTTTGTTCGATCAACGAGTGCATGCTCGCCCCGAGTGCCGAGGAAGCCTCCATGGTACAGCGCGAGAGCTGTACCGGCCGTCTGCACCAGTCATTGTGAGACATCAGCATCCTGTGCAGGCCGGGAGCCTCCGCGGAGGATCCTTCCCGCCACCACCCCCGACCCGACGGCCGCCAGCGCCGCCGCGAGGTACACCGCGTCCAGCCCCGCCACGCGCGCCAGCACCCCGCCCAGCGGCGGCGCCAGGCCCATGGAGACGTCCTGGAACATGACGTACGCGCCCATGGCCGCACCGCGGCTTTGCGGCGGGGTGCGCTGCACCGCCTCGACCCCGAAGCCCTGGAAGCCCAGCCCGTAGCCGCCGCCGCCGAGCGCCGCGCCGATCCAGGCCACGGCCGGATGCGGAGCCGCCCAGATCAGCGTCAGGCCGACCGCCTCGGCCAGCACGCAGAACAGCGCCACGCGCCCGCCGCCCACCTGGTCCGGCAGGTGGCCGAACAGCAGCCGGCCGGCGACGAAGCCGCCGCCCATGAAGCTGAGCGCGAGCGCGCCGCCGCCCCAGCCGCGCTCGGCGAACAGCAGGACGGCGAAGGCGATGATCATCGCGTAGCCGGCGGAACAGAGCGTCAGGCCCAGGCCCGGCAGCCGCACGGCCGCCAGCACGCGCGTGAAGGGCAGGCGCGGCAGTCCGCTGGGAGCCACGCCCGCCATGAAGCTGGCGCCGGCCAGGCCCAGCGCGCCCACCGCCAGCACCGCGATCGCCGTGCCGGCGAAGCCGGACTGCCCGTAGATCCAGGTGCCCAGCGGCGCGCCGGCCGCGAGCCCGCCGAACAGGGCGACGCCCAGCCAGCCGAACACCTTGCCCGCATGCGCGGGCCCCACGCGCGCGAGGCCCCAGGCCAGCGTGGAGGTGATGACGAAGCTCTCGGCGATGCCGGTGAGCAGCCGCGCGGCGATCACCAGCGCGAGCGCGAGCCGCGGCGAGGTGGCGGAGAACGGAACGGACGCGAAGTACAGCGCGCCGATCGCGCACGCGGCCAGCAGGCCGACCAGCGCCGCCTGCTTGGGCCCGCGCCCGTCGACGGCGCCGCCGGCCCACATGCGGCCGAACAGCGACGACAGGTACTGGCTGCCCATGACGAAGCCCACCATCACCGTGCCCTGCCCCAGCGTGTCGTGCACGTGCCGCGGCACGACCGGCAGCGCCATGCCCATGGCGACGAAGCCGACGAACACCGCCAGCATGAAGGGCAGCAGGGGAAGGAAGGCGGACCAGAGGGAGCCGCCCGGGGCGGCAACGAGGGATGGGTCTTCGGAAGGCATGCGGGGCAGGAGCATAGGGCCTGCCGCGCTTCCGCACCCGGAAGACACGCCGCGCCGGCGCGCGCACGCGGCCGGCGAAGCATCGCGCGCAGTGGCCTGGGCCACCGCGCGCGAGGAGGTCAGTGAAGGTCAGTTGCGGTCCGCGCGCATCGGGCGGGTGGTCTGCGAGCCGTCGTCCTGGCTGTTCATGTCGGCGCCGGCGCCCAGCGTCTGCGTGTCGTTGCCGATGTTCTGCTGGTCGCCGTCACGGCCCACGTTCATCTCCACGCCCGGCAGGCCGCGGTCGCTGGCGTTGTTGCCCACGTCGAGGTCGAGGCCCGGGGTGCCATTGTTGTCGGAAGCCTGGGCCGTGTTGGTGTTGCTGCTCGCGGTGTCGTCGGCGGCGGTGGCGAACGGCATCTGCAGGGCCAGCGCGGAAGCGGCGACGGCGGCGGCGATCGAAAGGGTCTTGGTACGCTTGTTCATGGGTACTCCTGATTGCTGATGGACCCAGAATAGGAACGGCCGCGCGGAGGCGGGAGGCGCAGAAGGCGGGCTTGCGTGTCGGACCATGCGGGCCAGCGGCGCGGCAACGGGATGTGACAGTTACACCTGCGTTGTCGAAATCCGCGTCCCATGTTCGTCGTGCAAGCGAGGGCCGCGCGTCCGCGGCCCCGCCACCCAAGGAGAGCTCGCATGAACTACATCGATGGCTTCGTCGTCCCCGTCCCCACGGCCAACAAGGAAACCTACCGGCGCGTCGCCCAGGCCGCGGCCACCGTCTTCAAGGAAAACGGCGCACTGTCCGTCGTGGAATGCTGGGGCGACGACGTGCCGGAAGGCAAGGTCACGTCCTTCCCCAGGGCGGTGCAGCGCAAGCCGGACGAGACGGTGGTCTTCTCGTGGATCACCTGGCCCTCGCGCGCGGTGCGCGACGAGGGGATGAAGAAGGCGATGGAGGACCCGAGGTTGAAGGAGGGGATGGACCCGATGCCGTTTGATGGGCAGAGGATGATTTATGGGGGGTTCCAAGTAATCGTGAGCGCGTAGCAGTTGTCATCCTTCGCGAGAAGGAGAGCCTCGCTAGACGCCGATCCAGTCAAAGTGGCGGTGGCGCGGACACACGTCCCGACGTAGCAGCGGCGGGGTGATCGACCACTGCGCCGCGGCTTAGGATGCCCGCGATCTGCGACCCGTCGCCCACCTCTTTGCGCGCTAGCAGCGCGAACTCCATGCACACTTGGCGGGTGTCCACAACCGCTGCGGAGCCGAGGCGGCACACGTTTCCGCACAAATGGAGCACCAAGTCTCCTGACGGTGATGTTGCCGGTAAGCACGTTGCGGGTGCGTTAGTCCTTTATCACCTCCGGCGCAGGTTTTTGGCCGCCTCGGGCGCTCTTGCGCCAAGTGCATCAAGACCGGCTTGATCTGTTGTCGCAAATTTGTCACATGCCGACTGCTGGGTGCGCATAGAGGACAAACTGTCCGCTAAGATTCCCGCCGACATGAGACGCCCGCTCGAATCCGTAGACCACATCGCCGCATTGGAGTATTTGTTCGCGGCTCGGAAGAAGTACTCCCAAGCACAAATCTCACAACGCTTGGGCGTGAGCGAGCGACAGGTTAGACGGTGGGAAGCTCGGCAATCGATGCCACCGCCCTATGTTGCACATGCATTGCAGAAGCTCCTCCCGTTGCAAGTTGAACAGGTCAACACCAGCGGTGCATTCAAGTTCATTGACCTGTTCGCTGGCATAGGCGGCATTCGCCAAGCCTTTGAGGAGTTCGGTGGGAGATGTGTTTTCACCAGCGAATGGGACCCTTATGCGCAGAAGACTTACGCCGCCAACTTCACCAACGGGCATGCCATACACGGCGACATCACGCAGATTCACGAGAGGGACGTCCCAGACCACGATGTGCTGCTCGCTGGGTTCCCTTGTCAGCCATTTTCGATTGCCGGAGTTTCCAAGAAGAACGCCCTAGGGCGTCTACACGGATTCGCCGATGAGACCCAAGGCACGTTGTTCTTTGATGTGGCCAGAATTATCTATGAGAAGCAGCCGACAGCCTTCGTCCTTGAGAACGTAAAGAACCTGCGCTCACACGACGGGGGACGCACGTTCGCCGTAATCGAGCGCACTCTTCGCGAAGAGCTGGGGTACGATATTCATTACCAGGTTATAGACGGTGCGCACTTCGTTCCACAGCATCGCGAGCGCGTGATCATCGTTGGCTTTCGGGACCCCGTTATTTTCCAGTGGGATATGGTGAAACTCCCACCCAAGGGAAAGCGGAGGCTCGCAGAGATTCTCCATAACAGTGAACGAGAACCGGTCGTGCAGAGCGATGGCTCGAGGTACTTTGATCACGGTAAACGGAGGGTGCAGGAAAAATACACGCTCAGCGACAAGCTCTGGGAGTACCTGCAAGCCTACAAACGCAAGCATCAGGAGAAGGGGAACGGGTTCGGATTCGGCTTGGTCACTGAAAGTGACATTGCGCGAACACTATCAGCGCGGTACTACAAGGACGGATCAGAGATTCTTGTGAGTCAAGGCCGGAATAGAAACCCCCGGCGCTTGACTCCGAGAGAGTGCGCCCGGCTTATGGGTTTTCCAGATTCGTTCCAGATTCCAGTCTCCGACACCCGCGCGTACAAGCAGTTCGGCAACTCGGTAGTTGTTCCGGTCATGAGAGAGATAGCGCGTGCCATACAGCCAATGATCGTGGAAGCGGAACGAGGCGACCAGCGTCCTGCGATGGTGGGTTAGCTTGAAATGGCGGATGTAGTAGATCCGGCGACCAGAAGCCGAATGATGGCGGGGATCCGCGGCTCAAACACTACACCCGAGCTTTTTCTCCGCAAGCAGCTCCACGCACTGGGTTACCGCTATCGTCTCGGTGGAGCAGGACTTCCTGGGCGGCCCGATCTTGTATTTCCGAAGGCGCATACCGTCGTGTTTGTGCATGGTTGCTTCTGGCATAAGCATGAATGCAGCTACTTTCGTTGGCCGTCCACGAATGTGCAGTTTTGGCACAACAAGATTCTTGGTAACGTTGCACGGGATGCCAAGGTTATCGGCGAGTTGCACGCGCAGGGATGGCAAGTGATAACAGTGTGGGAATGCGAGCTTAGAGAGGGTGGGTATAAGATGCCGAACAAGGCGGTGCAACGGATAGCACGCATGCTCGCAAAGCCTCCAAGGCGCGCTAAATAGGTTTCGCAAATCTATGCCGGCTTCTCGGCCCTATCAAGCTCACTGGACGCTTACCCATCGCGGTATATGCGAGACGGACCCAGAGGGGCGTCAGGTGCTTGTACCTGCTCGGCGTGTCTGGGATGCGGCGTTCGGAGCTAGTGCACCTGCTCACGACAGAACGGCCGCACAATCCCTTGTGGAGAGTGGGGTCGAGCTCGCCCGGATTCCGGCTTTGCCTTTGATTTCGATAAAGGGATCACCTCGAGAGGGGCTTCGCGTGGACCTCGAAGCGATTTCTGATGGTGTCCGGTTGCTTCTCCCCGGGGACGCAGTGGACCAGATCACTAGGGAAAGCAGGTGGATTCCACTTGATCCAGATCTGTTCGACGAAGCCCGTGTCCTGCTCGCGGCCGTAGGTGTGAATGATGGGCGCGCGACACTCGGCCAAGCCATCCAGTTGAAATCGGCGAAGACCGAAGCTTTCTCTATCTTGGACGAAAGCGTTGCGGATAGTACTGCAACAGATTGCGCGAATGAAGATTCAGATGTGCCGGGGCTTGTAGCGAATCTTTATCCATACCAGAGGCGAGGCGTCTCTTACCTACAGTTCATAGCGTCTGAGGGTCTGGGATGTTTGCTGGGCGATGAAATGGGCTTGGGCAAGACCCTCCAGGTAATTGGGCTCCTCCAAGCTGAACGAAATTCGGGGCGATCACCCGCGCTGGTCGTTGCACCCGCAACTCTTATCGAAAACTGGCGCCGCGAAATCGCGAGCTTCGCGCCCGACCTCCGCGTGCTGGTACACATGGGAGCGACTCGGGCGGGAGCCGCAGATCGTTTGACCCGGTTCGACGTCGTGGTGACTTCGTTCGAGACAGCAGTCAGGGACGAGCCATTGCTCTCGGCCGTTAGCTGGAACGTGCTGATACTGGACGAAGCTCAGAACATCAAGAACCCTGATGCGCAGAGAACCAGAGCCCTCAAACGGATCCCGCGCCGTGTGAGCGTTGCCGTCACAGGCACTCCCGTCGAAAACAGTCTCTCCGATCTTTGGTCGCTCTCGGACTTCGCTCTGCCCGGCTTGCTGGGACAGAAAGCGGATTTTCTATCGGAGTTTGACGACACAAGAGAAGATGCGAGTCGCTTAGCGCGTGTGGTTGCGCCGATCATGCTCCGGCGCCGTGTCGTAGAGGTGGCGGCGGACCTTCCGCGGCGCATCGACATTCCCCAGCCTCTCGTCATGAGCGAGAGCATGGCAAATGGGTACGAAGCACTGAGAAAGCAAATCATTGGCGCGCATCCCAGCGGAGCGGCGCTGATTGCACTGCAGGCTTTGCGCATGTACTGCACGCATCCGAGACTCCGGACTACTTGGCACTCAGATCCTGCAGATCAGATGCCCAAATATGTCCGCCTCCTGGAAATCCTGGACGAGATATTCGCGGATGGAGAGAAGTGCCTGATCTTTTCAACCTATAACCAAATGGCCGAAACACTCGTCCAAGACCTAGGGCGCAGATATCCGGTCGCTCCAGTAGCGGCGATCAACGGAGGCGTGCCGGTGGCACTTCGGCAGTCCATCGTGGACAGATTCACTGATCATGCGGGACCTGCCATACTGGTTTTGAACCCGAAGGCTGCCGGGACAGGTTTGAACATTACCGCGGCAAATCACGTCGTTCACTATAACCCTGAGTGGAATCCCGCTGTACAGGATCAAGCTACTGCGCGATCTTATCGCAGACGACAAACAAGGCCCGTCACTGTGCATTACCTCTATTTCGTGTCCAGCGTGGAGGAGGTAATGATGGATCGGCTTGCCACGAAGCGAGAGCTCGCGGAAACGGCGGCCCCCGCAAGTACTGGCGCGGACGCCAAGGACATTCTGAGGGCGTTGCAGATGTCGCCGCTAGACCAAGGAGGTTCCTTGTGATCCGGAAGGAAGTCGTGAAGCAGCTCTCGGCCAATGACGTGGGGACGACAGGCGGCCACCAAGCTGGAATCCTTGTACCAAAGGCTCAAGAGGTTCTTGCTTTCTTTCCGACTCTGGATAGTACCGAGAAGAACCCGCGTACGAGCTTGACATTCCGTGACGACGACGGACTTACCAAGTGGCAGTTCGAGTTTATCTACTACAACAACAAACTTTTCGGCGGTACCCGGAACGAGTACAGGCTCACTTGGATGACCAAGTACTTGCGCGCGAAGAACGCGCGAGTCGGTGACGAGGTGGTGTTGACCAAGGATGAGCGGGGTTTTCAGATTAGCCTCCGCCGGAACGGCACGCTGCACGAGCCCGCCACGGACGAGGTCCTTCGTCTCAGTGGCGGGTGGAAGGTGATCACGACGAAGCGCGGCTGGTGAAAGACTAGGAGCACTAAATGACTGCCAACGCAGGAGCTATCCAGACCGAGGAGATCCCTCCTGATCCCGAGCGCGTAATCGAAGGATTGCGAGACACGGGGTACGAGTTCACAACTGCCGTCGCAGATATTGTCGACAACTCCATCGCAGCAGGCGCATCTTCAGTTGAAATCCGTCTCCAGATGGACTTTGGAGGAAATGTGCTGCTGATGGTAGGCGACAACGGATCCGGCATGAATATGCCGGGACTTCTAGACGCGATGAGGTACGGCTCCAAGAAGCGCGCTAGTGCCGCGAGCTTGGGAAAGTTCGGATTGGGACTGAAGACCGCTTCTACTGCGTTCTGCAGAAAACTGTCGGTCGTTACCCGTGCCTCCGCAAAAGACGAAGCCCTGAAGGCTACTTGGGATCTGGATCACGTTGCCGCGACTGGCAAGTGGCAGGTGCTCATTCCCTCTGCCCCCCAGCACGAAGCGAAGCTCCTGCATGAGGTCAGCAAGGGCGGCAGCGGTACCTTGGTAATCTGGGAAAAGGTTGATCGGCTGCTCCGCGACTACGCTGCACCGGGAGGGAAGGCGGCAAAGGCCGCTCTGAAGCGACATGAAGATGATCTTCGTGCGCACTTGGCCATGGTGTACCAGCGCTTCCTGGACCCGAACGATGCCCGGGAGAAAACGGTCGAACTAACTCTGAATGGCGTTCGGGTCGAGCCTTGGGATCCGTTTTGCGGGCGTGAAGTCGAGAAGCCAGTTGCTGAGAAAACGCTGCCGATTGAGTTGGCGGATGGCTCGAAGGTGGCATTCACGGTTCGGGCATTCGTGATACCTCGCAAGGAAGAATTTTCGTCGCAGGAGGCCGCAAAGCAAGCTCGACTTTCCAACGATCTCCAAGGGATCTACGTGTATCGAGAGAATCGGCTGATACACGGGCCGGACTGGATGGGCATGTTCCGCAAGGAACCCCACTTGACGCTAAGCCGCGTGGAGCTTTCGTTTGATCATAACTTGGACGAAGCATTTCAAGTAGACATCAAGAAATCACGCATCCTGCTGGCGAATGAGCTATATGACTGGCTGCGCGACAAATTTCTGCCTGCTCCTCGACGCGAAGCGCAGGAGAGATACCGGAACGGCGAACAGGCGACGATAACGGGAACTGCGGCCCTCCTTCATAAAGCGTCGAATAATACGATCCACGCCTCTGCCGCGGATTTGAAATCGGCAACAGTCTCGGCCGTTGACGGCAATACCGGCGATGTCACTGTCGAAAACAAGAACGGAACAACTCGGCTCAAAATCAAGCTCCTTGACCTAGATGAACCGGGTGAGCTCCACGTGAAGGCAGTGGACGGGTTAAACGATGGTCTGCTGTGGGAGCCAACGTTTATCAATAGCAACCAAGCTGTCCGCATCAACAGCACGCACCCTTACTACCGAAAGGTCTACATTCCCAATAGGCAATCCGGTGTCACTATTCAGGGGCTTGACTCCCTTATGTGGGCGCTGTGCGTGGCGGAGCTTGGAAACGTGAACGACTCGAGCCGAAGAAACTTCGAGGAAATGCGCTTCGAAGTATCACGCGTTCTGCGCAGACTTGTTGAAGATCTTCCAGATCCCGACCTGGACGATGATTCCGAATGAGCCGCCTACCGGTGAATCTCGACGACAGGGAGCTCTCAGCCTACATGGAGCACGTACTCCATATCGGCTTCGAGCCGGCGAAGCATAGGAGTGCTGGCGCCGTCGCGGCTATCCGCCCCAAGGACCTGCCATATCCCAACGGCTTCCTGGTAGAGGTGACCACTTCGTGGCGACGCGTCGAGGCTGCATTTGTATTGGAAAGCTATGCGCCTCAGATCGCCAAGTCGATGGGCGCAGCGCCCGACGATTCAAAGCGGCGCTTTGCAAAAATGCATACTGCACTGGTCGAGAAGGGGGCATCGGTCGACGTTGTCATTAACGGCGCTCCCGTGAAGGATCTTGGCCTCCTCCCCCCGCCCCAATGGTCAAGCATTGGGCTGCGGGTCTCAAAGCTTGCGCCGCCGGCTAAGCAGGGTTCGGAGCTTGAACAGAAGGCACACGAATGCTGTTTAGCGGTGGCTGCTTTGGCACTCTCTCTCCTGCCACTGGAAGACAACGACGCTGACGCGTCGATGGCAGGGTGGCCAGAAGGAGCGGTAACACGAGTTGTGGTTAACAAGTACGAACGTAGTGCCGCCAACAGGGCTGCCTGTATTTCCTGCTTCGGTGCAGTGTGTCAAGCTTGCGGCTTCAGCTTTAAGGAAGTGTATGGTGAGATAGGGGACGGATTCATCGAGGTCCATCATCGGACGCCAATCTCCGCCCTTGGGCCTGGATATGTGATTGATCCGGTTACGGATCTCGTACCTCTATGCGCGAACTGCCACGCAATGGTTCACCGCGCGAGTCCGCCCATGACTGTGGAAGAACTAAGCTTCCGGATACGCGCTGCCAGAGACAGCAGTTTGCCGTCAAGCTAACGGATCATCCCCGTTCTCACCGAGTTTCTTCTTTTTAGTTGCGTAGGATCGGCTGTGAAACCACGTGCCCATCTCCCCGCAGGTTTCGTCCGAGGCAGCAATATTGGTCGCCAGACGGCTCGGGCGCGTCCGGAACGCCGACGCACGCTTAGCGCCAACGTCCGGGTTGTCTTTTGCGCAGCTTAAGTCGCTTCCCACATAGGCGGGCCTGACCGGAATCCGGGCGTTCCTTGCTGAATCAAAACGACGTGGAGCGTGCCGGAACTGTCGATCCCGATCAGGATGTTGTCGCCTTCTTTGGCCTGCGCCATGACATTGTTCGTCTGGAAATAGAGCCTGTGTTCAGTTCTGCTCGGGTGAGCATCGCGCGCGTCGTACCAAGTGACGTTCGCTGCAACGGTGATTGATGTTCCTCGGATGGAGAATGTTGCCGCCTTAGTAAAAGGAGTAGTTCCAAAGAGTTCCTTCAGTTGACGCACCCCGTTGAACTCGTGTTGATTCGAACGATCCGGCAGTGCCTCCACGGCTGATAAGGTCTTGATGCAAGCCGGTTTCAATACCATAGGTTGAGTGGTCACTTGAATTGCTCCTGATCAGCACTACACGTTATTCGCAGCCCTCGACGCCTGAAATTCCGCTACGGCTCCACGTATCGGCCATAAGCATCGTGGACACCTTGTCTGCCACGACCGCGTACTTGATCTCCGACAGCAGCGCCCGTCTCGCTGTTTCGATCGAAGTGACTTCCGCCAGTTTTCGGCTTTATCTCAGTCCGCCCGTTATAGCACTGGCGCGCAATAATGCGCTCGGTCTAGGATATCGGCTACTTCAGTGCGGAGCGAAAACCCGGCTGGATGCTAAGAAGAGCGCTCCAAGCGTCGAGGTCGCGCGGCAGGTCGTCGACACCCAATCCCGCTGCGCTCACCCGCCCGTCCCCTTCAACCGACAGCTCATCGCCCTGTCGCCTTCCGGCGTGTGCTTTCGGCGACCAAATCATTGACGCTGGCACGCCACCACTTGATCCTCCAAGGTCCAGGAGGAAGAACCATGAACACGAAAGCCTGCCTGCTCGCCGCCGCAAGCCTCTTCGCCGCCACCGCGCAAGCGACCTGTTTCGGCGTCTACAGGGCCGACGGCAGCCTGCTGCAGGAGACCGACACCACGCCGGTGGACCTGACCCAGCCCCTCGGCGACACCGTCCCCGTGAAGTTTGGTCCGGGCGCCAGCATGATCATCTCGGACGGCTACCTGTGCCGGGACCGCGTGGACACGGCGCGCACGGAGAAGTCCCTAGCCGCCGCCGTGCAGGCGGAGCAGGAGACGGCCTCGCTGTTGAAGGTGGTCGCGGCGCCACCAGTCGTCGCCGAGGCCGCGCAGGTGCCGGTGGCGACGCGGGTGGAGAAGCGCGAGGGGAACGTGCTCAAGCTCAAAGGGAAAGAGGCGCAGTAGCGGCCAGGCAGAGCCGACGCTACTTCAGCGCAAGAGGCTCGTGTTCCCGCAACCAGCCCTCCGTCTCGTCGCGGATCCTCTCGGCCCAGCCGATCGCCTCTGCGACGATCGCTTCGGTCACGAAGGGAGCGGCGTCAGAGCGGGACGCATTGCGCGCCTGCACCATGGCGGGCACCGCCTGCGCGGCCTGATAGCTATGCAACTACTTATGGTAGCCGGTCGGCTACTTTTGGTAGCTGCCCGCGTGACTAGACGTCGATGTTCGCGGCCCGCAGAGCGTTGGTCTCGATGAAGTCCCGCCGCGGCTCCACCTCGTCCCCCATCAGCATCGTGAACACCTTGTCCGCCTCGATCGCGTCCTCGATTTGCACGCGCAGCAGGCGGCGCACGTTGGGGTCCATCGTGGTTTCCCACAGCTGCTCGGGGTTCATCTCGCCCAGGCCCTTGTAGCGCTGGCGCGAGGTCGAGCGCTCGGCCTCGGAGATCAGCCACTTCATCGCGGAGCGGAAGTCGCTCACGCGCTCCTCGCGCGCCTTCTCGCCCTCGCCGCGCACCACCTTCGCGCCCTCGCCCAGCAGGCCGCGGAAGGTGTCCGCCGCCTCGGCCAAGGCCTTGTAGTCGGCGCCGTGCACGAACTCCTGGGTGATCACGCTCGACTTGATGTTGCCGTGGTGCCGGCGCGAGATCCGCAGGATCGGCTTGTCGGTGCGCGCGTCGAACTCGCCCGCCACTTCGGCCGGCGCGGCGTTGGTCAGGCGGTCGATTTCCTGCAGCTTGGCCTGCAGCTTGATCGCGCTGGCCTCCGCCTCGGTCACCGTGTCCAGGTTCAGCGACACGCCGTCGGCGATGGCGCGCAGGGCCTCGGCGTCCATGAAGCCGGAGAGGCGGTCGATCACGCGTTCGGCGGCCTGGTGCTTGCGCGCCAGTTCCGCCAGCGTGTCGCCGGACAGCGTGGTGGGCTGCTCGCCGCCGGTTTCCACCTTGGCGCCGTTCAGGGCGATGCGCATCAGGAAGCCGTCGAGCTCGGCGCCGTCCTTCAGGTACAGCTCCTCCTTGCCGGCCTTCACCTTGTACAGCGGCGGCTGCGCGATGTAGATGTGGCCGCGCTCCACCAGCTCGGGCATCTGGCGGTAGAAGAACGTGAGCAGCAGCGTGCGGATGTGCGCGCCGTCCACGTCGGCGTCGGTCATGATGATGATGCGGTGGTAGCGCAGCTTGCTCACGTCGAAGTCGTCGGCGCCGCTCTTGCCGCTTTCCACCGCCGCCTTGCCGATGCCGGTGCCCAGCGCGGTGATCAGCGTGACGATCTCGTTGCTGGTCAGCAGCTTCTCGTAGCGCGCCTTCTCCACGTTCAGGATCTTGCCGCGCAGCGGCAGGATCGCCTGGAACTTGCGGTCGCGGCCCTGCTTGGCGCTGCCGCCGGCGGAGTCGCCCTCCACGATGTAGATCTCGCAGAGCGCCGGGTCCTTCTCCTGGCAGTCCGCGAGTTTCCCCGGCAGGCCCATGCCGTCCAGCACGCCCTTGCGGCGCGTCATCTCGCGCGCCTTGCGCGCGGCTTCGCGGGCACGGGCCGCCTCGACGATCTTGCCGACGATGATCTTGGCGTCGTTGGGCCGCTCTTCCAGGTACTCGCCCAGCTTGGTGGCCACCACGTCTTCCACCGGGCCGCGCACCTCGCTGGAGACCAGCTTGTCCTTGGTCTGGCTGGAGAACTTGGGCTCGGGCACCTTCACGCTCAGCACGCAGGTCAGGCCCTCTCGCATGTCCTCGCCGGAGATCTCCACCTTGGCCTTCTTGGCCAGCTCGTTGTCCTCGATGTACTTGTTGATGACGCGCGTCATCGCCGCGCGCAGGCCCGTCAGGTGGGTGCCGCCGTCGCGCTGGGGGATGTTGTTCGTGAAGCAGAGGACCTGCTCGTTGTAGCCGCTGTTCCACTGCATCGCGACTTCCACGCCGATCATCGTGCCCTGGTCGCTCTGCTTCTCGCCGATGGCGTTGAAGGCGTTGGGGTGCAGGACCTGCTTGCCGCGGTTGATGAAGTCCACGAAGCCCTTCACACCGCCGGCGCCCGCGAAGTCGTCTTCCTTGCCGGTGCGCTCGTCCGCGAGGCGGATGCGCACGCCGTTGTTCAGGAAGCTCAGCTCGCGCAGGCGCTTGGAGAGGATTTCGTAGTGGAAGTCGCTGTTCTCGCGGAAGATGTCGGTGTCCGGCAGGAAGTGCACCTCGGTGCCGCGCTTGTCGGTGTCGCCCAGCACCAGCATCGGGCGCACCAGCGCCTTCTCGCCGTCGGGGCCCTCCTGCTCCACCACCTCGCCGCTCTGCACCACCACGCCGCGGCTGAATTCCAGCACGTGCACCTTGCCGTTGCGGCGCACCGTCACGCGCAGGGTCTTGGACAGCGCGTTCACGCAGCTCACGCCCACGCCGTGCAGGCCGCCCGAGACCTTGTAGCTGTTCTGGTTGAACTTGCCGCCCGCGTGCAGCTCGGTCAGGGCGATCTCGGTGGCGCTGCGCTTGGGCTCGTGCTTGTCGTCCCACTTGATGCCCACCGGGATGCCGCGGCCGTTGTCCACCACCGAGATGGAGTTGTCGGTGTGGATGGTGACCAGGATGTCGTCGCAGTGGCCGGCCAGGGCCTCGTCGATGGAGTTGTCGACCACCTCGAACACCAGGTGGTGCAGGCCGGTGCCGTCGGACGTGTCGCCGATGTACATGCCCGGGCGCTTGCGCACCGCCTCCAGGCCTTCCAGGATCTGGATGGAGCTGGCGCCGTAATCGCCCGACCCCGCGGCCGCCCCGGCGAGCGCCGGCGGTGGCACGGCAGGCTGGCCATTGGAGTCTTCGGGCGGGAGGGGGTTGCTGTGATCTTGGGCCATAACCTGCTTTTGTGTCCTTCGTCATCCCCGCGGGGGCGGGGACCCAGGGCGTCCCTGGTTCCGATGTCATCCCGGGCCTGACCCGGGATCCATGCCTGCGTGGTGCCACGCATCGATGGATTGCGGGTCAAGCCCGCAATGACATGCGTGGTGCCGCGCTCAAATGCGCATCGGCATCACCACGTACTTGAAGCTCGCGTTCTCGGGAATCGTGACCAGCGCGGAGCTGTTGGCGTCGGCCAGTTCGATCTTCACCATGTCCTGGCCCATGTTGGCCAGGGCGTCGATCAGGTAGCTCACGTTGAAGCCGATCTCGATCGCGTCGCCGCTGTAGTCGATGTCGAGTTCGTCGGTCGCCTCTTCCTGTTCGGCGTTGTTGCTCGCCACGCGCAGCGTGCCCGGCTCCAGGTTCAGGCGCACGCCCTTGAACTTCTCGCTGGTGAGGATCGCGGTGCGCTGCAGGCTGGCCAGCAGCGGCGCGCGGCCGAGCGTGACGGCGTTCTTGTGGTTGCGCGGGATGACGCGGTTGTAGTCGGGGAACTTGCCTTCCACCAATTTGGTGACGAATTCCATGCCTTCGAACGCGAACTTCGCCTGGTTGTTGGCGAACTGCATCTCGATCGTGCCCTCGGCGTCGGACAGCAGGCGCTGCAGCTCCAGCACCGTCTTGCGCGGCAGGATCACCTCCTGGCGGGGCACTTCCACATCCAGCATGGCGCTGGCGAAGGCCAGGCGGTGGCCGTCGGTGGCCACGAGCGACAGCTGCTTGCCCTCTGCGACGAACAGGATGCCATTGAGGTAGTAGCGGATGTCGTGCACCGCCATGGCGAAGGACACCTGGTTCAGCAGGTCCTTCAGCGTCTTCTGCGGCACGGAGAACTTCGGCCCGAAGCTCGGGGCTTCCTGCACCAGCGGGAAGTCCTCGGCGGGCAGGGTCTGGAGCGTGAAGCGCGACTTGCCGCCCTTGAGCAGCAGCTTGTTCTGGCTGGATTCGAGGCTGACCGTCTGGTCGGACGGCATGGTGCGCAGGATGTCGATCAGCTTGCGGGCGCCGACGGTGGTGGTGAAGTTGCCCGGGTCGCCGTCGATCTCGGCGCTGGTGCGGATCTGGATTTCCAGGTCGCTGGTGGTGAACTGCACGTTGTTGCCGGTCTTGCGCACCAGCACGTTGGCGAGGATGGGCAACGTATGCCGCTTCTCGACGATGCCCGCTACCGCCTGGAGGACCGAGAGCAGTTTTTCTTGCGTTGCCTTCAGGACAATCATTGTCTTCCTCTTCCTAATTCAGTTCGTTCTGCGCCGGGCGGCTCAGCCGCCATTTTCGCTGATTTCACAGGCACTTACCCGCCTCCGCGCGGGCCGGGCCCTCACCCCTTGAGCGTCTGCTCCAGCACGTGCAGCTGCTGGTTCAACTCCGTCAGCTGCTGGCGCTCCGCCCCGATCTTGCGCACGGCGTGCAGCACGGTCGTGTGGTCGCGGCCGCCGAACAGCTCGCCGATCTCGGGCAGGCTTTTCTGGGTCAGTTCCTTGGCCAGGTACATGGCAATCTGGCGCGGGCGGGCGATCGAGGCCGGGCGCTTCTTGCTGTACATGTCGGCGACCTTGATCTTGTAGTAGTCGGCCACCGTCTTCTGGATGTTCTCCACGCTGATCTGCCGGTTCTGGATCGACAGCAGGTCGCGCAGGGCCTCGCGGGCCAGCTGGATGGAGATTTCCTTCTGGTTGAAGCGCGAATAGGCCAGGATCTTGCGCAAGGCCCCCTCCAGCTCGCGGACGTTGGAGCGGACGTTCTTGGCCACGAAGAAGGCCACTTCCTCGGGCATCTCGGTGCCCTCGGCCCGCGCCTTGTTGATCAGGATGGCCACCCGCATTTCCAGCTCGGGCGGCTCGATGGCGACCGTCAGGCCCGAGTCGAAGCGGGAGACCAGCCGCTCGTGGATGTCCGTCAGGCCCTTGGGATAGGTGTCCGAGGTCATCACGATGTGGCTCTTCTTGGCCAGCAGGGCCTCGAAGGCGTTGAAGAATTCCTCCTGCGTGCGGTCCTTGTTGGCGAAGAACTGGACGTCGTCGATCAGCAGGAGGTCGAGCGAGTGGTACTTGTCCTTGAACTCGTCGAAAGTCTTGCGCTGGTAGGCCTTGACCACATCCGAGACGAACTGCTCGGCGTGGATGTAGAGAACCTTGGCCTGGGGCCGGTCGGCCAGCAGCTTGTTGCCCACGGCATGGACCAGGTGGGTCTTGCCCAGCCCGACCCCGCCGTAGATGAACAGCGGGTTGTACAGCTGCCCCGGCGTGCCGGCCACGTGCATCGCCGCGGCCCGGGCCATGCGGTTGGCCGTGCCCTCCACCAGGGTGTCGAAGGTCAGGGCCGTGTTCAGCCGCGTCTTGAAGGCGGCGGGAGCGTTGTCTTCCTCGATCTCGGCCGGTTCGGCCACCGGGGCGTTGGCCGCCATGGCGGGCGCAGAGTAAGTGCGGATGCCGGTTTCCCGCGGAGTGATGGCCAACTCCAGCTGCACCGGATGGCCCGTCAGCTTCTCCAGGACCCCGGCGATGCGGCCGGCGTACTGGGCCCGCACCCAGTCGAGCTTGAAGCGGTTCGCGACGAACAGGGTGACCCGGGAAAAATCCTCGGAAACCTGCGCCGAGAGCGGTTTGATCCAGGTGTTGAACTGCTGTTCGGGGAGGTCCTGCGCCAGCTGGTCGACGCAAGCCTGCCAGAGGCTGTCGCCCGCTTCCAGGCTGGGTGCGGCCGCCAGCCTGTTGTGTTGCCCCTCGCTCATGTGCCCCGTCGCTCCTGTGGATTAGTTTTGTCGCGCGAAACGGCGCATTCTAGTTGCTGAACACCTTATCCACACAAGCCGACGAGGCAGCCGACGCGGGTACTCCACAGCCACTTGACAAGCCCCTTGGTTGCCCGGCCTACCCGTTTTGACGATAATGCCGGGTTTCCCCGAGAACCAACATGAAACGCACCTACCAACCCTCCAAAGTGCGCCGCGCGCGTACCCACGGCTTCCTGGTCCGCATGAAGACCCGTGGCGGCCGCGCCGTGATCAACGCCCGCCGCGCCAAGGGCCGCAAGCGCCTGGCCGCCTGAGGCCGCGTCCGTTCGCCAGCGCGCGCCTGCGCCTGCCGATCGTGCAGCGGCTCAAGACCCGGGCACAGTTCGAGGCAGCGATGGCAGGCGGCACCGTCTCCCGGACGCCGCACTTCGTGCTGCATCGCGCACCGCTCGCCGCGCCGTCCGACACCGCAGGCCCTGGGTCCGCAAGACCCCAGGGCCTGTTTGCTGTGCAGGACGAGCCGTGGATCGGTGCCGTGGTGCCCAAGCGCTGGGCCAGGCGGGCGGTCACCCGCAACGGGATCAAGCGCCAGATCTACGCCGTGAGCGCAGCCTTCGCCCCGCGCCTGCCCGCGGCCGCCCACGTGGTGCGGCTGCGGATGGACTTCGCGCGCGCGCAATTCACGAGCGCCTGGTCCGAGGCGCTGAAGGAAAGCGTGCGCGGCGAGCTGCTGCAGCTGTTCGAGCGGGCCAAGCCATGAAGCGCGTCCTCATCGCCCTGGTGAAGGGCTACCGCCTCTTCCTGTCCCCCTCGCTCGGGTCGGCCTGCCGCTTCACGCCCACCTGCTCCGCCTACGCGCTGCAGGCGCTGCAGGAGCACGGCGCCGCCGCCGGCGCCTATCTCGCCGCCGCCCGCATCGCCCGCTGCCACCCCTGGTGCGCCGGCGGGCACGACCCGGTCCCCGCGGCCAAGCCCAGGCTCTTCACCCGCCGGGGCGCCTAACAACAGAAGAAAACCATGACCGACATCCGCCGCACCATCCTCTGGGTGATCTTCGGCTTCTCCCTCGTCATGCTGTGGGACCAATGGCAGGTCTACAACGGCAAGCCGGCCACCTTCTTCCCCTCCGGAAAACCCGCGGCCACGGCCCCGGCGCCGGCGGGCACCGCCAGCGGCGCCGTGCCCCCGGCCAGCGCCATCACCGTGCCGCAGGGCACGGTCGCGGCCGCGCCCGGCGTCATCCCGCCCGCACCCGCGGCCGGCGCGCAGGCCGTGCAGCACGAGCAGATCACCGTCAGCAACGACGTGATGCGCGTGACCTTCGACACCGAAGGCGGCTCCATCGTCCGCACCGAGCTCCTGAAGTACCAGGGCGACAAGACGGGCGACCCCTTCGTGCTGATGAACCACAACGCCGAGCGGCAGTACGTCGCGCAGAGCGGGCTGATCGGCGGCGACTTCCCGAACCACAAGACGGTGATGACCTTCAGCGGCGACAAGACGCTCGCCGACGGCGCCAACGAGCTGGTGGTGAAGTTCGAGTCGCCGGTGCAGGGCGGCGTGAAGCTGGTGAAGACCTACACGCTCAAGCGCGGCGACTACGCCATGGCCGTGCAGCACCAGGTGATCAACACCGCTGGCGCGCCGGTGGCGCCGCAGCTGTACGTGCAGCTCGTGCGCGACGGCAACAAGCTGCCGGGCGAGTCGTCCTTCTATTCCACCTTCACCGGTCCGGCGATCTACACGCCGGACGAGAAGTTCCACAAGGTGAATTTCGAGGACATCGAAAAGGGCAAGGCCGAGATCGACAAGGAATCCGACGGCGGCTACGTGGCCATGGTGCAGCACTACTTCGCCAGCGCCTGGATCCTGCCGGACGGCATCAAGCGCGAGAACTTCGTGCGCAAGGTCGACAACAACCTGTACGCGATCGGCATGATCACGCCGGTGAGCGTGGCGCCGGGCGCCACCCAGGTGGTGCAGGGCAAGTTCTACTCGGGCCCCGAGGAAGAGAAGCGCCTGGAGCAGGTCGCCACCGGCCTGGACCTGGTGAAGGACTACGGGTGGCTGACCATCCTCGCCAAGCCGCTGTACTGGCTGCTGTCCAAGCTGCACTCCTTCATCGGCAACTGGGGCTGGTCCATCGTGGCGCTGGTGCTGCTGATCAAGGTGGCCTTCTACTGGCTGCAGGCCAAGGGCTACGAGAGCATGGCCAAGATGAAGGCGATCAACCCGAAGGTCATGGCCATGCGGGAGCGCTTCAAGGACAACCCGCAGCAGATGCAGCAGGAGATGATGCGCATCTACCGCGAGGAGAAGGTCAACCCGCTGGGCGGCTGCCTGCCGATCGTGGTGCAGATCCCGGTGTTCATCGCGCTGTACTGGGTGCTGCTGTCCTCGGTGGAGATGCGCAACGCGCCCTGGATCGGCTGGATCCGCGACCTGTCCTCGCCCGACCCGTACTTCATCCTGCCGGCGGTGATGACGCTCACCTCGCTGTTCCAGACGGCGCTGAACCCGGTGCCGCCGGACCCGATGCAGGCCAAGATGATGTGGTTCATGCCGCTGATCTTCTCGGTGATGTTCTTCTTCTTCCCGGCCGGCCTGGTGCTGTACTGGATCACGAACAACCTGCTGTCGATCGCCCAGCAATGGCTGATCAACACCCGCATGGGCGTGCCGCCGCAGTTCAACCTGCCGAAGTTCAAGTAGCGCCGCGGACATTGCGAGAAGACATGTCATCCCGGGCTTGACCCGGGATCCACCGTTACGCACCCCGGTCCTGGATTGCGGCCCAAGGCCGCAATGACAAGTCTCCCGCCGTCTCTCCGCCAATAATGGGCGCCCATGCTCGCCCGCCTCGACCAGCCCATCGCCGCCATCGCCACGGCCCCCGGCCGCGGCGCCGTGGGCATCGTCCGGGTCTCGGCGAAATCGGTCCAGTCCCTCGTCGCCGCGATCTGCGGCCGGCCGCTGCGCCCGCGCGAGGCGACCTACCTGCCCTTCCTCGCCGCCGACGGCAGCGCGATCGACCAGGGCCTGGCCCTCCACTTCCCGGCCCCGCACTCCTACACCGGCGAGGACGTGCTGGAACTGCAGGCGCACGGCGGCCCGGTGGTGCTGCAGCTGCTGCTCGCGCGCTGCCTCGAAGCCGGCGCGTCCATGCAGCTGCGCGTCGCCGAGCCCGGCGAGTTCACCCAGCGCGCCTTCTTGAACGGCAAGCTGGACCTCGCGCAGGCCGAAGCCATCGCCGACCTGATCGACGCCAGCACCGAAGCGGCCGCACGCAGCGCCACGCGCTCGCTCGCCGGCGAGTTCTCGCGCGAGGTGCACGCGCTGCGCGACGCGCTGGTGAACCTGCGCATGCTGGTGGAGGCGACCTTGGACTTCCCGGAAGAGGAGATCGACTTCCTGCAGAAGGCCGACGCGCAGGGCCAGCTGGAGCGGCTGCAGGCGAACCTCGCGCGCGTGATGCAGCGCGCGCACCAGGGCGCGCTGCTGCGCGAAGGCCTGCACGTGGTGATCGCGGGCCAGCCGAACGCGGGCAAGAGCTCGCTGCTCAACGCGCTGGCGGGCGCGGAGCTGGCGATCGTCACGGCCATTCCCGGCACCACGCGCGACATCGTGCGCCAGACCATCCAGATCGAGGGCGTGCCGCTGCACGTGGTGGACACGGCGGGCCTGCGCGAGGGCGCGGACCAGGTGGAGCAGATCGGCATCGAACGCGCGTGGGGGCAGATCGAGAAGGCCGACGCGGTGCTGTTCCTGCACGACCTCACGCGCGCGGAATCGCCCGAGTACCAGCAGGCCGATGCGGCCATCGCGGCAAAGTTGCCGAAGGATGTGCCGGTCGTGGATGTGTGGAACAAGAAGGACGCGGTGGGCGAAACGAACCTCGCGGACGCCCTTCTTCTGTCTGCGCGGACGGGCGAAGGACTCGAACCGCTGCGCCGGAAACTGCTCGAAATCGCCGGCTGGCAAGCCGCGCCCGAAGGCGTGTTCATCGCGCGCGAGCGGCACCTGCATGCACTGCGCCGCGTCGATGCGCACCTGATGGAAGCCGCGGCGCTGCTCGCGCGCCAGGCGCAGGCGCTGGACCTGCTCGCCGAGGAACTGCGGCTCGCGCAGAACGCGCTGTCGGAAATCACGGGCGAGTTCAGCGCCGACGATCTGCTGGGCGTGATCTTCAGCCGCTTCTGCATCGGCAAGTGAGACTCTCCGTGTGCACTATTCAGGGGCACGCGCGCCGGCCATCCGCCGATCCGCACCGTTGATCCGCCGCGGGGAAGCTTCGCGCGTTACAGCCTTGGTGCCTGCCGTATCTCGTGTAATGGATCGCTAACAAGGCTTGTGCTTCGCGCGGGGCAGCGCTTACCTTCGCGGCCATGAATGCGCCCCTGCCCCACCCCCTCCACTTCGACGTGCATGGCCTGATCCACGCCGTCGCGCACAACCAGTCGCTGGACGCGTTCCACCCGAACCTCACGTCCAAGCAGTGGGAGCTGTTCGGCACCTACCTGCAGCCCTTCGCCGTGCGGCAGGGGCAGGTGGTGATCGAGCAGAACGCGAGCGACCGCACCGTGTACCTGGTGGAGTCGGGCACGGTCACCGTGCACTACGAGGACGACAAGGGGCGGCTGCGCCTGGCCACCGTCGAAGCGGGGTCCGCCGTCGGCGAAGGCGCGTTCTTCACGCGCCTGCCGCGCACGGCCACCGTGCAGGCCGCGAGCCCCTGCAAGCTGTGGTCGCTCAGCCCCATCCGCTTCACCGAGCTCACCAATCGCCAGCCCGCGCTGGCCGTGGAAGTGGCGCTCGCGCTGGGCTCGCTCGTGTCGCGGCGGCTGGCCAACCGACCCAAGCGCGTCGCGGTCACCTGACGACGGGACGCCGCCGCTCGTCCCGCCGCCCCGCACGCCTGTCCGCCTTCGCCGCCGCCTTACATGGGCGTAACAAAGGCGGACCACACTGGGGCCAAAGCAACAAGCGCACCGGAAGTCCCCCATGTCCCTCCTGAACTGGTTCTCCGCCAAGAAGGCCCACGAACATGTGAGCGTGATGCCGAGCTCCGGGCTCTCGCGCCTCGACTCCACCAAGCCGTACAACCACGTGCGCCAGGGCAGCGGCGGCGCCGCGCAGCCCGCCAACCGCAAGCAGGAGCGGCTGGAGCGGCGCGAGCTCCTCTACGGCGTGGTGCGCGAGGCGATGGTGCGCGCGGGCGTGCTGTCTTCCAGCTACAAGTTCAAGGTGCTCTCGCTCGACCCGCGCGGCCGCCAGTTCCTGGTGATGGTGGACCTGGCGCAGGGCGCGGCGAGCGATACCTCGCGCCTCGCCGAGATCGAGGCGATGGTGGCGCAATCGGCCAAGGCGCGCTACGACATCCTGGTGTCGGCCGTGTACTGGCGCGCCAACGAGCACGTGGCGATCGGCGACCCCGCGCACTTCACGGCGCAGAAGCCGCTGATCTCGCAGCCCGCGCCCCTGGAGCCCGCGGTGGTGTCGCGGCCGGCGGAACTTCGCGCGGCGCCGCCGGCAGCGGCCTCACGCCGCTACGAGCCGCTGCAGGCGGACGAGGTCACCGCCTTCCGCAAGGCCCTGGACGCCGGCGTGCGCGGCGAGCAGGCGCTCGCCGCGGTCAACGACGGCAAGACGAAGCAGAGCTACACGCTGCTCACGGGCTTCGAGGACACCGAGATGGCGGACAACGCGGGCACGGAAGGAAACCTGAGCAAGACGCAGTTCGGCTCGCTGTGAAGTTCAGGGTTGTCATCCCGGGCTTGACCCGGGATCCACCGTGGCGCGCCACGGCCTCTGGATTGCGGCTCAAGGCCGCAATGACAAGGTGGGGGTCAGGCGGGAGGACGGCCGCGGCATGACGCGGAGCCTCAATGCCCCGCGAAGTCCACGAACGTGAACACCTCGAGGCCTCCGTCGCGCAGCTTCTGCGACCCGCCCAGCTCCGGTAAATCCACGATCGCGCACCCCTCCATCACCTTCGCCCCGAGCTTCTCCAGCAGCTTCTTGCCGGCCATCATGGTCCCGCCCGTGGCGATCAGGTCGTCGATCAGCACGACGCTCTGCCCCGGCTTCACGGCGTCGGTGTGCAGTTCCACCGTCGCACTGCCGTATTCCAGCTCGTAGGTCTCGGCCACCGTGGTGAACGGCAGCTTGCCCTTCTTGCGGATCGGAACGAACCCCAGCCCCAGCTGGTACGCGACCACCGAGCCGAGGATGAAGCCGCGCGCGTCGAGCCCCGCCACGACGTCGGGCCGGCGGTCCATGTAGCGCTGCACGAAGGCGTCGATCAGCACGCGGAACACCTTCGGGTCCTGCAGCAGCGGCGTGATGTCGCGGAACTGCACGCCCGGCGCCGGCCAGTCCGGCACGGTGCGGATGTGGCGGCGCAGGTAGTCGCTGACGTCCAGTGTGTCCTTGTCCATGTCCTTCATCCCTTGAGCAGCAGCTCTTCCGCCATCGCCAGCGGCTCGGGCCGGCCGGAGAGCACGAGCGTATCGCCATCCTGCAGCGGCGGATCGGTCGCCGGGTCGACGTTGCGGCCGTTGCTGCGGCGCAGGCTCACCACGCGCACGCCCTGCCCGGCCAGCCGCAGCTGGCTGAGCGCGCGGCCGAGCACGCTCGCGCCCAGCGGCAGCGTCACCGTGGCCAGGCGCTCCTGCTCCACTTCCAGCGAGCTCGTGTCGTCGGCGCCGTGGAAGTAGCCGCGCAGCAGGTTGTAGCGGGCGTCGCGCTGCTCCTGCACGATGCGGATCACGCGGCGCATGGGCACGCCCACCAGCGCCAGCGCGTGGCTGGCCAGCATCAGCGAGCTCTCGAGCGTCTCGGGCACCACCTCGGTGGCGCCGGCCTTCTGGAGCTTGTCGAGCTCGAAGTCGTCCTGCGTGCGCACGATCACCGGCACGTTGGGCGCATGGGCGCGGGCGTTGGCCAGCACCTTCAGCGCGCCCGGCACGTCGAGGTACGTGATCACGACGGCGCTGGCGCGCGACAGGCCGGCGGCCACCAGCGCCTGCAGCTTGGCCGCGTCGCCGAACACCACCGAATCGCCCGCGGCCGCGGCTTGGCGCACGCGGTCCGGGTCCAGGTCCAGCGCCATGTAGGGGATGCCCTCGCGCTCCAGCATGCGCGCGAGGTTCTGGCCGCAGCGGCCGTAGCCGCAGATGATCACGTGCTTGTTCGTGTTGATCGCCTTGCGCGCGATGTTGGTCGTCTCCAGCGACTGCAGCAGCCATTCGCTGGACACCAGCTTCATCACGATGCGGTTGCTCCACTGGATGATGAAGGGCGTGGCCAGCATGGAGATCACCATGCTCGCGAGGATGGGGTTGAGCAGCTCCGGCGGCACCAGCGCATGCTCGCGCGCCAGCGACAGCAGCACGAAGCCGAATTCGCCCGCCTGCGCCAGGTACAGGCCCGTGCGCAGCGACACGCCCATGGACGCGCCGAAGACGCGCGCGAGCCCCGTCACGAGCAGCAGCTTGAACGCCACCGGCACGACCACCAGCAGCAGCACCAGGCCCCAGCGCTCCGCCACCGGGTGCCAGTCCAGCAGCATGCCCACGGTGATGAAGAACAGGCCCAGCAGCACGTCGTGGAAGGGCCGGATGTCGGCCTCCACCTGATGCTTGTACTCGGTCTCGGAAATGAGGATGCCGGCGATGAAGGCGCCCAGCGCCAGCGACAGCCCCGCCAGCTCGGTCAGCCAGGCCAGGCCCAGCGTGACCAGCAGCAGGTTCAGCACGAACAGTTCGTCGCTCTTGCGCCGCGCCACCAGCGTGAGCCACCAGCGCATGAAGCGCTGGCCGCCGGCCAGCAGCAGTACGATCAGCGCGGCGGCCTTCACGCCCGCGAGCGCCAGGTCGCGCAGCAGCACCTCGGGCGGGCTGCCCAAGGCGGGGATCAGCACCAGCAGCGGCACCACGGCCAGGTCCTGGAACAGCAGCACGCCCATCACGCGCTTGCCGTGCTCGGAGTCGAGCTCCAGCCGTTCGGACATCAGCTTCACCACGATCGCGGTGGAGCTCATGGCCAGCGCTCCGGAGAGGGCCAGCGCCGTCTGCCAGCTCATGGTGAAGAAGCGGGGCAGCACGGCCGCCAGCAGCAGCGCGCCCAGGGCGGCCGGCACGATGGTCAGCGCCACCTGCGCCAGTCCGAGCCCGAACACGAAGCTGCGCATCGCGCGCAGCTTGGAGAGGCTGAACTCCAGGCCGATCACGAACATCAGGAACACGACCCCGAATTCGCCCAGGTGGCGCACGCTGTCGGAGTCCTCGGCCAGCGCCAGCACGTTGGGGCCGATCACCACGCCCACGGCGAGGTAGCCGAGCATGGGGGGCAGCTTGAGGGAACGGCAGGCCACGACCCCCAGTACCGCGGCCAGCAGGTACAAGAGGGTGAGGGCCAGCGAACTCATCCTCGTATCCTATCGTCACGGGGGCTCGCCCTTAAAATCGGCGGATGACGCCTCTTCCCCCGCCGGCCGAAGGCCCGGCCGCTTCCCTGCCTTTCGATGGCGCCCGGGCGCTGAAGCTGGCGCATGAAACCTTCGATATCGAGGCCGCCGCCTTGCAGGGGCTCAAGGCGCGCACGGGCGACAAGTTCGTCCAGGCCGTCGAGGTCATGCTGCGCGTGCGCGGTCGGGTGGTGGTGATGGGCATGGGCAAGAGCGGCCACGTCGGCCGCAAGATCGCCGCCACGCTCGCCTCCACCGGCACGCCGGCGATGTTCGTGCACCCGGCCGAGGCGAGCCACGGCGACCTGGGCATGATCAAGGCGATCGACCTCGTGCTGGCCATCTCCAACGGCGGCGAAAGCGACGAGATCACCGCCCTGCTGCCGGTGCTCAAGCGCCAGGGCGTGCCGCTGGTGGCCCTGACGGGCAACGCCAAGTCCACGCTGGCGCGCCACGCGGACATCGTGCTGGACAGCGGCGTCGCGAAGGAAGCCTGTCCGCTGAACCTGGCGCCCACGGCCAGCACCACGGCGCAACTGGCGCTGGGCGATGCGCTGGCGGTGGCGCTGCTGGACGCGCGCGGCTTCAAGGCCGAGGACTTCGCCCGCTCGCACCCGGGCGGCGCGCTCGGCCGCAAGCTGCTCACGCACCTGAGCGACGTGATGCGCAGCGGCGACTCCGTACCCAAGGTCACCGCGGACGCAGCCTTCACCACGCTGATGCGCGAGATGAGCAGCAAGGGCCTGGGCGCGTCCGCCGTGGTGGACGAGGCCGACCACGTGCTGGGCATCTTCACCGACGGCGACCTGCGCCGCCTGATCGAGCGCGGCGTGGACCTGCGTCCCATGCGCGCGCGCGACGTGATGCACCCCGGGCCCAAGACCATCCGCAACGACGCGCTGGCGGCCGAGGCGGCGCAGCTGATGGAGCAGTACCGCATCACCAGCGTGCTGGTCGTCGACGCGCAGGACAAGCTGGTCGGCGCCGTGAACAGCAACGACCTGATGCGCGCCAAGGTGATCTGATGGCCGCGCCGGCGCTCACCTTCCCGCCGGAACTGCTGCTCGCCGCGCAGGGCATCCGCGTCGCCTTCTTCGACGTCGACGGCGTCATGACCGACGGCGGCATCCTGCTGTCGGACGAGGGCGAGACGATCAAGCGCTTCCACATCCTGGACGGCCTGGGACTCAAGCTGCTGCAGCGCGCCGGCATCACGCCGGTGGTGATCACCGGGCGCGACTCGAAGCCGCTGCGCCAGCGGCTGGAGGCGCTGGGCGTCGCGAACGTGCACTACGGCACCGAGGACAAGCGCCCGGCCGCCGAGAAGACGCTCGCGGCGCTGGGCCTGGACTGGTCGCAGGCCGCCGCCATGGGCGACGACTGGCCCGACCTGCCGGTGCTGCGCCGCTGCGCCTTCGCGGTGGCGCCGCCCCATGCGCACGTGGAAGTGCGCCACTGCGCGCGCTACGTCACCCGGGCCGCCGCCGGCCAGGGGGCGGCGCGCGAATTCTGCGACCTGCTGCTGGTGGCCAGCGGCCGCTACGCGCAGTTGCTGGAGGCCTACGGGTGAGCCCCTTGCGCGGCTTCGGTCGCGCCTGGGACCGGATCTCGATCTACCTGCCCATCATCCTGATGGGCCTGCTGGCCCTGGGCACCTACTGGCTGGCGCGCAACACGCCGGGCGCCGCGCCCATCGTCGGCGAGCACGCGCCCACGCACGATCCCGACTATTTCCTGCGGGGCTTCTCCGTGAAGTCCTTCGACCGCAACGGCCGGCTAAAGAACGAGATCCGCGGCAGCGAGGCGCGCCACTTCCCCGACACCGACACACTGGAGATCGACCAGCCGCGCATCCGCTCGTACAGCGAGAAGGGCGCGCTGACCGTCGCCACCGCCGACAAGGCGATCAGCAACAGCGACGGCTCGCAGGTGCAGCTGATCGGCCACGCGGTGGTCACGCGGGAGGCGCCCGAGGGCCAGCGCGCCGCGCAGCCGCGGCTGGAGATCCGCGGCGAGTTCCTGCACGCCTTCATGGACGAGGAGCGGGTGAAGTCCGACCAGCCGGTGACCATCGCCCGCGGCGACGACGTCTTCCAGGGCGACAACCTCGACTACGACCACCTCGACCGGGTGCTGGAGCTGCGCGGCCGCGTGCGCGGCACCCTGCGGCCCGAGCACGGCCAGCGCCAGCCATGACGCCGCTGGCCTTCATCACCGGCGCGTCCAGCGGCATCGGCCAGGCGCTCGCCTGGCGCTATGCCCAGGCCGGCTGGAACCTGGCGCTGGTGGCGCGGCGCAGCGATGAGATGGCGCGGTGGGCGCGGACGCAGGGGCTCGCGCCGGAGCGCTGGCAGGTCTACGGCGCCGACGTGGCCGATCGCGACAGCATCGTCGCGGCGGGCGAAGCCTGCATCGCGCGGCAGGGGCTGCCGGACGTGGTGATCGCCAATGCCGGCATCAGCGTCGGCGTGGACACGGCGATCCGCGAGGACCTGGAGGTGATCGCGCGCACCTTCGCGACCAACACGGTGGGCGTCGCCGCGACCTTCCATCCCTTCATCGAAGGCATGCGCGCGCGCGGCAGGGGCCGGCTGGTGGGCGTGGCGAGCGTCGCCGGCATCCGCGGCCTGCCCGGCCACGGCGCCTATTGCGCCAGCAAGGCCGCGGTGATCAGCTACTGCGAGAGCCTGCGCGGCGAGCTGCGCGGCAGCGGCGTGAAGGTGGTGACGATCGCGCCGGGCTACGTCGACACGCCGCTCACGCGGCAGAACCGCTACGGCATGCCCTTCCTGATGCGGGCGGAGGATTTCGCCGACGATGCGTTCCGGGTGATCGAGGCGGGCAGGAGCTATCGGGTGATCCCGTGGCAGATGGGTGTGGTGGCGAAGCTGCTGCGGGTGCTGCCCGACCCGGTGTTCGATCGCCTGCTCGCCGGCCGGCCGCGCAAGCACCGGCAGGGTGGGGGGTGAGCGCGCGATCGGTGGGGTTCGCGTTCGCTCACCGCCCGGCGGCCGCTGGCCGCCGCCACCCTACGGGGTCGGTGACGGGAGTGTCGGGACCGTAGGGTGGCGCGGCGCAGCCGCGGACGGTGAGCGAAAGCGAACCCCACCGCCCACCGCCCACGAAAAAGGCTCCCGCAGGAGCCCTTTCTTCACGGTGCGATCGCAGCTCAGTAGCTGCCGCCCCCACCGTATCCACCACCCCCGCCGCCACCGGAGCGCCCACCGCCGCGCGGGCCGGCGCCGTAGGGGCTGCGGAAGCCGCCGTCCTGGCCGCCGCCACCGCCACCCGAGCGGCCACCGCCGCCGCCATAGCCGCCACCGCCGGAGCGGCCGCCGCCGCCCCCGCCGCCGTAGCCGCCACCACCTCCGCCACCGCCGCCGAAGCCGCGCGGGCGGTTTTCCATCGGGCGCGCCTCGTTCACGACGATGCTGCGGCCGCCCATGGGCTGGCCGTTCATTCCGTTGATGGCGGCCTGCGCCTCGGCGTCGCTGCCCATCTCGACGAAACCGAAGCCCTTGGAGCGGCCGGTTTCCCGTTCCATCATGACCTTCGCGCTGGTGACCTGGCCGAACTGGCTGAACGCCTGTTCGAGGTCGCTGTCGCGCATCTGGTAGGGCAGGTTGCCTACGTACAGTTTGTTGCCCATCTACAGGGACTCCTGAATAAACGAGTGAAACGAGAGAGCGATGGAGTCCCGAAAACGCATTCAAGCAATGGAAGCGAAAGGCACCTGTTCACCGCACCGCGTGACCGCCAGACCACGCTTTTCCATTATGGAGCACACCCTCGGGCCCGTGGCAAGGGGTGCGGACCCGGAGGACGGTGAAAAATTGAACGCCCGCGAGCGCCCGCGGCGGGCATGAAAAAAGGGCCCGGAGGGCCCTTTTCGCTGGATACGTATCCGCCGTGCTCAGTAGCGGTCGCGGCCACCGCCGCCGTAGCCGCCACCGCCGCCTTCGCGACGGCCGCCGCCGAAGCCGCCACCACCACCGCCGCCGAAGCCGCGGCCACCGCCGCCGCCGCCACCGAAGCCGCCGCTGCGCGGCTCCATCGGACGGGCCTCGTTCACCACGAGGGCGCGGCCGCCGTGCTGCTGGCCGTTCATGCCCTGGATGGCGGCCTGCGCTTCGGCGGGGCTGCTCATCTCGACGAAACCGAAGCCCTTGGAGCGGCCGGTGTCACGTTCCATCATGACCTTGGCGCTGGTCACGGTGCCGAACTGGCTGAACGCCTGTTCCATGTCGCTGTCGCGGAAAGAGTAGGGAAGGTTCCCCACGTAAAGCTTGTTGCCCATTACGGGACTCCTGGAAAAAAACGCAAAACGCGATGGAGTCCGCAAACGCAATCAACAACCACGCGAGACCGACAAACACCGCAAACCTGCAGACCCTCGTGGGTCCACGGCGGCATTATGCGCTGGAGTCCCCCCGCCGCAAGCGCGACAGTGCCTATTCCGGCGAAATAAATGCAGGATCGGGTCACATTGCGGCAAGAAATCCGGGTTTTTCCTACCAGCTGGCTTCGCGTTCCGGCGTCGAACCGATGCGGTGGATCGACAGGTCGGCGCCCGCGAACTCCTGTTCGGCCGACAGGCGCAGCCCCATCGCCGCCTTGAGGGCGCCGTAGGTGGCGAAGCCGGCGGCCAGCGCCCACGCCACGCCCAGCAGGCTGCCGATCACCTGCGCCCCCAGGTTCACGCCGCCCAGGCCGCCGAGCGCCGCGCTGCCGAAGATGCCGGCCGCGACGCCGCCCCACAGCCCGCACAGGCCGTGCAGGGGCCAGACGCCCAGCACGTCGTCGATCTTCCAGCGGTTCTGGGTGAAGGTGAACATCAGCACGAAGATCGCGCCGGCGGCGGCGCCCACGGGGAGCGCGCCCAGCGGATGCATCACGTCGCTGCCCGCGCACACCGCCACCAGCCCGGCGAGCGGCCCGTTGTGCACGAAGCCCGGGTCGTTGCGCCCGAGCAGCAGCGCCGCCAGCGTGCCGCCCACCATGGCCATCAGCGAGTTGACGGCCACCAGGCCGGAGACCTTGTCCAGGGTCTGCGCGCTCATCACGTTGAAGCCGAACCAGCCCACCGTGAGGATCCAGGCCCCCAGCGCCAGGAAGGGGATGTTGGACGGCGGGTGCGCCGAGATCGCGCCGTCCTTGCGGTAGCGGTTGTGGCGCGCGCCCAGCAGCAGCACGGCCGCCAGGGCCAGCCAGCCGCCGACCGCGTGCACCACGATCGAGCCGGCGAAGTCGTGGAACTCCGCGCCCGTGAGCGACCGGATCCAGCCCTGGATGCCGAAGCGCTGGTTCCAGGCCACGCCCTCGAACAGCGGATAGACCACGCCCACGATCACCGCCGTGGCCAGTAGCTGCGGGCCGAAGCGGGCGCGTTCGGCGATGCCGCCGGAGATGATCGCCGGCACGGCCGCGGCGAAGGTCAGCAGGAAGAAGAACTTCACCAGCGCGTAGCCCTGGTGCGCGACCAGCTGCTGCGCCCCGACCAGGAAGCCGGTGCCGTAGGCGACGGCGTAGCCCACCAGGAAGTAGGCGACCGAGGAGACTGAGAAGTCGGCCAGGATCTTCACGAGCGCGTTCACCTGGCTCTTCTTGCGCACGGTCCCCAGCTCCAGGAAGGCGAAGCCCGCGTGCATGGCCAGGACCAGGATGGCTCCCAGCAGGATGAACAGGACGTCCGCGCCCTCTTTCAGTGCTTCCATGGTGGCCCCTTTGGTGTCGGATGCTTGTTGTTGGTGCGTGCGGGCCGTGTTGGTGAAGCCCGCACCACCTCAAAGCAAAATCTGCGCCATCGGGGTGCGTGCCGGGGGCTGCCTCTAGAATGCCGGTCCCTTGGAAGCCTTTCTTGTCTCTACGGGCATCGTCGCCCTCGCCGAAATGGGCGACAAGACGCAACTGCTGTCGCTGGTCCTCGCCGCCCGCTTCCGCAAGCCCTGGCCGATCGCCCTCGGCATCCTGGTCGCCACCCTGGCCAACCACGCCCTCGCCGGCGCGGTGGGCAGCTGGGTGACGCACGTGCTGGGCCCGGACGTGCTGCGCTGGGTCCTGGGCGGCTCCTTCATCGCCATGGCGATCTGGATGCTGGTCCCCGACAAGCTGGACGAGGACGAGGCGCCGCGCGGACCGAGGCTGGGCATCTTCGCCACCACGGTGCTGGCCTTCTTCCTGGCGGAGATGGGCGACAAGACGCAGGTGGCCACCGTGATGCTGGCCGCGCAGTTCCAGGCCTGGGCCTCCGTCGTGGCGGGCACGACGCTGGGCATGATGCTCGCCAACGTGCCGGTCGTGTGGTTCGGCGAGCGCATCACGCGCAAGGTGCCCATCAAGCTGGTGCACACCATCGGCGCCGTGATCTTCCTCGTGCTGGGCGTCGTGGCCCTGCTGGGGTGGTGACGTATAGTTTTCGGCTTCATGAGCTCCTTCATCGCCACGCCACGCTCCATGCAGTTCGACGCGCCGCTCGCCCTGCAGAGCGGCGCGGCGATCCGCGACTACGTCCTCGCCTACGAGACCTACGGCACGCTCGACGCCGAGCGCAGCAATGCCGTCCTGATCTGCCACGCGCTCAACGCCTCGCACCACGTGGCCGGCGTGTACGCGGGCCAGGAGAAGTCCGAGGGCTGGTGGGACACCATGATCGGCCCCGGCAAGCCGGTGGACACCGACCGCTTCTTCGTCATCGGCGTGAACAACCTGGGCTCCTGCTTCGGCTCCACCGGGCCGATGCACGTGAACCCTGACACCGGCAAGATCTACGGCGCCGACTTCCCAGTGGTCACGGTGGAGGACTGGGTGAACGCGCAGGCGCGGCTGCTGGACGCGCTGGGCATCGAGCGGCTGGCCGCCGTCATGGGCGGCAGCCTGGGCGGCATGCAGGCGCTGTCGTGGACGCTGCAGTACCCGCAGCGCGTGCGCCACGCCGTGGTGGTGGCGAGCGCGCCCAACCTGACGGCGGAGAACATCGCCTTCAACGAGGTGGCGCGCCGCGCGATCGTCACGGATCCCGACTTCCACGGCGGCCACTTCTACCAGCACGGCGTGATCCCGCGCCGGGGGCTGCGCATCGCCCGCATGATCGGCCACATCACGTACCTCTCGGACGACGTGATGAACGAGAAGTTCGGCCGGCAGCTGCGCAACGGCATGGACCTGCGCTACACGACGCAGGACATCGAGTTCCAGATCGAGAGCTATCTCCGCTACCAGGGCGACAAGTTCAGCGAGTACTTCGACGCCAACACCTACCTGCTGATCACGCGGGCGCTGGACTACTTCGACCCGGCGCGGCGCACCAACGGCAACCTCGCCAAGGCGCTGGCCGTGGCGACGGCGAAGTTCCTGCTGGTCAGCTTCACCACCGACTGGCGCTTCTCGCCCGCGCGCAGCCGCGAGATGGTGAAGGCGCTGCTGGACAACCGGCGCGACGTGAGCTACGCCGAGATCGACGCGCCGCACGGCCACGACGCCTTCCTGCTGGAGGACCCGCGCTACCTGGCCGTCGTGCGCTCCTACTTCGACCGCATCGCCGCCGAGCCGGTGGAAGCCGCCGCCCCGGTGCGCGAGCTGCCCGCGGGAGCCGTGCTGTGACCGACCGCGCGACCCTCCACACCATCGCGCAGCTCGTGCCCGAAGGCGCCCGCGTGCTGGACCTCGGCTGCGGCGACGGCGCCCTGCTGGACCTGCTGCAGCGCGAGCGCGGCTGCAGCGGCTACGGCATCGAGATCGCCGACGAGAACGTGCTGGCCTGCGTCAAGCGCGGCGTCAACGTGATCCAGGCCAACCTGGACCAGGGCCTGGCGATCTTCGACGACGACAGCTTCGACGTCGTGCTGCAGATCGACACGCTGCAGCACCTGCGCAATGCGGAGGTCATGCTGCGCGAGACGGCGCGCGTGGGCAAGGTCGGCATCGTCGCCTTCCCCAACTTCGCCCACTGGCCGAACCGCCTCTCGGTGATCCGCGGCCGCATGCCGGTCACCAAGCGCCTGCCCTACCAGTGGTACGACACGCCCAACATCCGCGTGGGCACCTTCAAGGACTTCGAGGTGCTGGCGACGAAGAACCGGCTGGTGATCCTGGATGCCTTCGGGCTGCAGGACGGGGAGGTCCGGAGGGTGCTGCCGAACCTCACTGCCAGCACGGCGGTGTTCAAGTTCGAACGCGGGTAGTGCTGGGGTTCGCTGCGCTCACCGCCAGCCTACGCGAACGCCGCTGGTCTTCGTAGGCTGGCGGTGAGCGCAGCGAACCCCAGCTTGCCCCCCACCCGCCGCGCGCTATGCTTCGCGCCATGAACATCCTCATCACCGGCGGCGCCGGCTTCCTCGGCGCCCGCCTCGCCCGCACGCTGCTGGCGGCCGGCCAGCTTTCCCTGCGCGGCGCGCCGGCCCGCGCCATCGAGCAGGTGGTGCTGGCCGACCGCGGACCCGCGCCCGCCGACCTGCTGGCCGACCCGCGCGTGCGCTCGGTCCAGGGCGACCTGCTGGAGCAGGTGCAGGAGCGCGAACTCCCCGCCGCCGGCACCGACCTCGTGTTCCACCTGGCCGCGGCCGTCAGCGGCGAGTGCGAGGCCGACTTCGACCTCGGCATGCGCAGCAACCTCGACACCACGCGGGCCCTGCTCGACGCCTGCCGCGCGCTCGGCACCTGCCCCGTCTTCGTGTTCGCCAGCTCGCTCGCCGTGTTCGGCCAGCAGCCCGGCCAGCCGCCGCTGGGCACCATGCGCGACGACACGCTGCCCACGCCGCAGGGCAGCTACGGCATCCAGAAATACATCGGCGAGCAGCTGGTGGCCGACTTCACGCGCAAGGGCTTCATCGCCGGGCGCAGCGTCCGCCCGATGACCGTCGCCGTGCGCCCGGGCCGCCCGAACGGCGCCGCCTCCGGCTTCTTCAGCGGCATGATCCGCGAGCCGCTGGCCGGCGAGCGCGCCCGCATCCCGGTCGCGCCGGAGACGCCGGTGGCGCTGGCCTCGCCGGCCCGCACCATCGAAGGCTTCGTGCGCGCGGCGGAGGCGAGCGACGCCGACTGGGGCCAGCGCACGGGCATCAACCTGCCCTCGCTCAAGACCACGGTGGGCGAGATGGCCGCGGCGCTGGAGCGCGTGGCGGGCAAGGAAGCGACGGCGCTGCTGGACTGGCAGCGCGACCCCGCGATCGAGAAGCTGGTGCACAGCTGGCCCGGCGACGTCGCTTGGGACCGCGCCCGCGGCCTGGGCCTGCGCAACGACGAAAGCTTCGACGCGATCGTGCGCGACTACATCGCCGAGAACCCCCAGGCCGTGCGCCTGAAGCTGCGCTGAGGAAGACGCCATGCCGCAGTTCGCCGCCAACCTGTCGATGCTCTATCCGGAGCACGGCTTCCTGGACCGCTTCGAGGCCGCCGCCCGCGACGGCTTCCGCGGCGTGGAGTACCTCTTCCCCTACGAGCACGAGCCGCGCGAGCTCGCCGCACGCCTGCGCGCCCACGGCCTGCAGCAGGTGCTGTTCAACGCGCCGCCCGGCAAGTGGGACCAGGGCGAGCGCGGCCTGGCCTGCCTGCCCGGGCGCGAGGCGGAGTTCCGCGAGGGCATTGCTACCGCCCTGCGCTACGCGCAGGCGCTGGAGTGTCCGCGCGTGCACGTGATGGCGGGGCTGGTGCCGGAGGGGCAGGATCGCGTCGCGCTGCGGCCGACCTACGTCGCCAACCTGCGCTGGGCCGCGCGCGAGGCCGCGAAGCAGGGAACGAAGCTGCTGCTGGAGCCGATCAACACGCGCGACATCCCCGGCTTCTTCCTCAATCGCCAGGACCACGCGCACGAGCTGGTGGAGGAGATCGGCGAGCCCAACGTGCAGGTGCAGATGGACCTGTACCACTGCCAGATCGTCGAGGGCGACGTCGCCATGAAGATCCGCAAGTACCTGCCGACCGGGCGCGTCGGCCACTTCCAGATCGCGGGCGTGCCGCAGCGGCACGAGCCGGACCTCGGCGAGCTGTACCACCCCTACCTGTTCGCGGTGATCGACGAGGTGGCGCAGTCCTGCGGCTGGCAGGGCTGGGTCGGCTGCGAATACCGGCCGGCGCGCGGCGCCCGGCCCGGCGGCACGAGCGAAGGCCTGGGCTGGCTGCGCGCCCTGCGCGGCTGAGCGCGCGCGGGCGGGCGGCGGCATGGCGCTGACGCTGGCGCGTCCCGTCCACAGCGAGCTGCTGGTGAAGAAGAGCCGCTTCCTCGGCTGCGTGCAGCCGGTGGCCGGCCGCGCCGAGGCGCTGGAGGTCGTGGAGCGGCTGCGCGCGGAGCATCCGGGTGCGGCACACGTGTGCTGGGCGCTGCTCGCCGGCGGCCAGTCCGCCGCCAACGACGATGGCGAACCGGGCGGCACGGCCGGCCGTCCCATGCTGGAAGTGCTGCGCCACCAGCAGCTCGAAGGCGTGCTGGCGACCGTGGTGCGCTACTTCGGCGGGATCAAGCTGGGCGCGGGCGGGCTGGTGCGCGCCTACACCGATGCCGTGGCGCAGGCACTGCTGGCCGCGGAGAAGCTTCCCCTGCGCAAGACCTTGCACTTCGCCTGCCGCGTGCCCTACGCGCTGGAAGGCACCGTGCGGCGGGAACTGCAGTCCGCCGGCGGCGTGCTGGGCGAGGTCCGGCACGGGGAGGCGGTGGAGGTGGAGTTCACGGTGACCGAGGACGTCGCCCCCGAACTGCAGGCGCGCTTGAACGAGCTGGCGCAGGGGCAGCTCGCGTGGCTGTCTCCGTAGGGTGGTGGTGAGCCGCAGGCGAACCCCACCGCTCGCGCGGTGGTCGGTGGGGTTCGCTTTCGCTCACAGCCACCCCTACGAACGCAACTGCCTGAGCATCTCCATCGCCGCCGCCGGTGCCCTCTCCTTCGCGCCGTTGATGAAGAACACGAAGGCCTCGTTCGCCTCGCCCATGCGCGTCCACTCCTGTGCCGCCCTGGCCCACCGCCCCACCTCCGCCGGCGGATACCCCGTCTCGCAATCCCCCGCGCTGCGCATCAGCCGCAGGTACGCGAGCGGGCTGCGCGCGTGGGGAATGCACGGGAATTTCTCCGAGTCCGAGTAGACGGTCGTCACATCGTGCCGCGCCAGCAGGTCCAGGTACTCCTCGCACGCGAAGCTCGCGTGCCGCACGTCCAGCACGTGCCGCAACGGCCGCCCCTGTACCTCGCGCGGCAGCAGGCGCAGGAAGGCCTCGAGGTCCTCGGGCTGGAAAGCCGTCGTGGGCATCAGCTGCCACACGATGGGCCCCAGCTTGTCGCCCAGTTCGGCGATGCCGCTGCCGGTGAAGCGTGCGATGCCTTCGGCCGCGCTGGCGAGCTGCCGCCGGTGCGTCGTGAAGCGGTGCGCCTTGAGCGAGAACACGAAGCCCTCGGGCGTCTCGTCGCGCCACTTCGCGAAGGTCGGCGGCTTGAAGGTGCTGTAGAAGGTGCCGTTGACCTCGATGGCGGTGAGCTGGCGGCTCGCGTAGTGCAGCTCGCGGCTGTGCGGCAGGCCGGCCGGATAGAAATTGTCGCGCCAGGGCTCGAAGGTCCAGCCGCCGACGCCCACATGGATGCGCGGGGTCATGGCCGGACATCCTAGCCCGGCGGGGCCGCTGCGCGTAAAGTGCGGGAAACCCCTTCACGCCTGCAGCCATGAACGCTCCCCGCGACCTCCCCGCCACCGTCCTCGACAGCGCCCGGGCGCTGGACCAGGTCACCCGCCAGTGGGACGGCGACATCGTCCGCCAGCTCACCGACTACATCGCGATCCCGGCCAAGTCGCCCGGCTTCGATCCCGACTGGCAGCAGCACGGCTACATCGAGACCGTGCTGCGCAACGCGGCCGGCTGGGTGGAGGCGCAGAAGGTGCCGGGCCTCAAGCTCGAGATCGTCCGCCTGCCGGGCCGCACGCCGGTGCTTTTCTTCGAGGTGGAGGCCACGAAGGCCGCCAGCCCGCAGACCATCCTGATGTACGGCCACCTCGACAAGCAGCCCGAGTTCACCGGCTGGCGCAGCGACCTGGGCCCCTGGACGCCCAAGTACGAGGACGGCAAGCTCTATGGCCGCGGCGGCGCCGACGACGGCTATGCGGTGTACGCGAGCATCGCCGCGATCCAGGCGCTCAAGGCGCAGGGCAAGCCGCATGCGCGCATCGTGGGCCTCGTCGAGACCTGCGAGGAATCGGGCTCCTACGACCTGCTCCCCTACGTGGACGCGCTGCGCCCGCGCCTGGGCGACGTCGCCCTGGTGATCTGCCTGGACTCGGGCGCCGGCAACTACGACCAGCTGTGGCTCACGAGCTCGCTGCGCGGCCTGGCCGCCGGCACGCTCAAGGTGCAGATCCTCACCGAGGGCGTGCACTCGGGCGACGCCTCGGGCCTGGTGCCTTCCAGCTTCCGCATCATGCGGCAGGTGCTCGATCGCCTGGAAGACAGCAAGACCGGCCGCCTGCTGCCCGCCAGCTTCCATTGCGAGGTGCCGCCCGAGCGGCTGGCGCAGGCCAAGGCGACCGCCGCCATCCTGGGCGAGGAGGTCTACAAGCGCTTCCCCTGGGCGCACGCCGACTGCGGCGGCTCCACGGTGTTCGCGCTGCCCACGACCACCGACCCGGTCCAGGCCCTGATCAACCGCACCTGGACGCCGACGCTGTCGGTCACCGGCGCCGAGGGCTTCCCGGCGCTGCAGGACGCGGGCAACGTGCTGCGTCCCTACACCGCCTTCAAGCTCTCGCTGCGCCTGCCGCCGCTGGTGGACGCCGCGGCCGCGGTGCAGGAGCTCAAGACCCTGCTGGAGGACAACGCGCCCTACCAGGCGAAGGTCACCTTCGAGCCGGGCGGCGCCGCCTCCGGCTGGAACGCGCCGGCCACCTCGCCCTGGTTCGAGCAGGCGCTGGACGCCGCCTCGCTGGCGCACTTCGGCGCGCCGGTCGGCTACATCGGCCAGGGCGGGACGATCCCCCTGATGAACCTGCTGAGCCAGGGCTTCCCGAGCGCGCAGATGATGGTCTGCGGCGTGCTGGGCCCGCGCAGCAACGCCCACGGCCCGAACGAGTTCCTGCACGTGCCCTACGCCAAGCGGCTGACGGCCGCTGTCGCCGAAGTGATGGCACGCATGCCTTGAAAGGCGCATCGGCACGCGCTTCGGCGTGCCACGGCCGCGTACGTCGAACGGGGCATTGACAGCGCGGCCGTGTGCGCGATGATTGCCGCCCCATGAGTCACGCCGGCGCCGAGTCCACGCTCTCCACCTTCACCGCAAGCGACGGCGACAACCTCGCGGTGCAGGACTGGTACCTGCCCGAGGGCGTGCGACAGCGCGGGACCGTGCTGGTGGTGCATGGTCTGGGCGAGCACGCCGGCCGCTACGACACCCTGGCCCGCATCCTCAATGGCTGGGGCTTCACGGTGCGCAGCTACGACCAGTACGGCCACGGCGAATCCGACGGCGCCCGCGGCGCGCTGCCGCATCCCGGCCGCCTGCTCGACGACCTGGCGGACCTCGTCGAAAGCGCCCGCGTGCGCAATCCCGGCCTGCCCCTGGTGCTCCTGGGTCACAGCATGGGGGGCCTGGTGGCCGCGAGCTTCGTCGCCCGCACGCTGCAGGCGGTGGACCTGCTGGTGCTGTCCTCGCCGGCGCTCGCCACGCGGCTCACGCCGGTGCAGAAACTGCTGATGGCGGTGGTGCCCCGCGTCGCGCCCAACCTGACCGTGGGCAACGGGCTCGATCCGCAATACCTCTCGCACGACAAGCGCGTGGTGCAGGGCTACATGAACGACCCGCGCGTGCACGACCGCATCTCCGGCCGGCTGGCGCGCTTCATCGCCGAGGAAGGCGCGCTGGTGCGCTCGCGCGCCGCCAGCTGGAAGGTGCCCACGCTGCTGATGTACGCCGGCGACGACCGCATGGTGGACCCGGCCGGCAGCGAAGCCTTCGCCGCCGCGGCGCCCTCCAGCGTGGTGACGTCCCGCCGCTTCGACGGCCTGTACCACGAGATCTTCAACGAGGCCGAGGCGCAGCCGGTCTACGACGCCCTCAGGCAGTGGCTGGCCGCGCGGGTTTGACGCGCGATCGCCCTCACCCCAGCCCTCTCCCGCAAGCGGGAGAGGGAGCAAGCAGCATCCGGCCCATCGACGTAGGCTGGCGGTGAGCGCAGCGAACCCCAGCGTTCTTCCTCCCTCTCCCGCTTGCGGGAGAGGGGAGGGATGAGGGCAAGCGGCCTCGGCAGGCCAGCGCTCACGCGTTCCTCTGCTGCCGGCGGTTTTCACCCGCGTTCAAACCTCCACCACCCTCACCCCAGCCCTCTCCCGCAGGCGGGAGAGGGAGCAAGCAGCATCCGGCCCATCGACGTAGGCTGGCGGTGAGCGCAGCGAACCCCAGCGGTCTTCCTCCGTCTCCCGCAAGCGGGAGAGGGAGACAGATTCAGGCAGTGGCTGGCCGGGCAGGTTTGAGTGCCAGCCAGGCCAGGCCCGCCGCCACGATCGCCACCGGCACCAGCGAACCGAGGTTCAGCCAGGTCCAGCCGCGCGTGGTCACCAGCACGCCCGAGGCGAAGGAGCTGACGGCCAGCGTCGCGAAGATGAAGAAGTTCAGCGCGCCCTGCGCCCGGTCCCGCTCCTCCGGCGCATAGGCCGTGAGCGACAGCGTGGTGCTGCCGGTGAAGAGGAAGTTCCACCCCACCCCCAGCAGGAACAGCGCGACGCCGAAGTGCCGCAGCTCCACGCCCGAGAGCGCCACGGCGATGCACCCCAGCATCAGCGCGAGTCCCGCGGCCAGGATCGGCAGCGTGCCGAAGCGCTTGATCAGGTGGCCGGTGAAGAAGCCGGGCGCGAACATGCCGATCACGTGCCACTCCAGCACGAAGGCCGCATCGCCGAAGGGCAGGCCGCATTGCTGCATCGCGAGCGGCGTGGCCGCCATCAACAGGTTCATCACGCCGTAGCCGAGCGATCCGGCCAGCACCGCCACGAGAAACGGCGGCTGGCGCAGCAGCTGCGCCACCGAGCGGCCGCCACCGCGCGAGCCGCCGGACGCCACCGGAGGGAACTCGATGAAGGCGAGCAGCAGCAAGGCCAGCACCGCGACGCCCGCGAGCGCGATGTAGGCGCCGGCGAAGGGCGCGTCCGACCAGGTGCGCGTGATCGCCGCGAGGTTCGGGCCGATCACCGCGCCGATCAGGCCGCCCGCCATGACCAGCGACACCGCCTTCTCCCGCATGGCGGGCGCGGCGAGTTCGGCGGAGGCGAAGCGGTACAGCGAGGCATTGGCGGCGTAGAAGCCGGCCAGCAGCGTGCTGCCGCACAGCAGCCAGAACTGGCGCGTGCTCGCGGCGAGCGCGCACAGCAGCGCCGATCCCATCGCGACCGCCAGCCCCAGCTGGAAGCTGCGGCGCCGCCCGAACCGCGCCTGCGTGCGCGCCACCACGCCGGTGGACAGCGCGCTGCCCACCACGTAGCCCATGACGGGCAGGGTCGCCATCCACGCATACGGCGCGAGCGCCAGGCCCACCAGCCCGTTGATCGCGATGAAGGTGACGTTGTTGGTGAGGAACAGGCCCTGCAGGACGGCCAGCAGCCACAGGTTGCGGTTCATGGAACTCCTGTCAGGGTGAGGACGGCGAGCGCCGCCAGGGGAGCGGTCTCCGCGCGCAGCACGCGCGGGCCCAGGTGCACGGCCTGCCAGCCGCGCGCGGCGGCAGCCTCTTCTTCCGCCGGCGCCAGCCCGCCTTCCGGGCCGCTCAGCAGCGTGCGTTCGGCCGCGGGCGCGACCGCGGCGAGCGGACGCGTGCCCGGCGCGAGCGAGAGCACCAGGCCCGGCGCGGATTGCGCGGCCAGCCAGGCGGCCAGCGGCTGCACCGCATGCACGGGCGGGACGCGGTTGCGCCCGCACTGCTCGCAGGCCGCCACGGCGATCGCCTGCCAGTGCGCCTGCTTCTTCTGCGCGCGCTCGCCGGACAGGCGCAGCACGCTGCGCTCGGCCACCAGCGGCTGGATCGAGGCCACGCCCAGTTCGGTGGCCTTCTCCACCAGCCAGTCCATGCGTTCGTTGGCGGGCATGGCCAGCGCCAGGTGCACCGCGACCGGCGCCTCGCATTCGACGGCGTGGTGCGCGCCGACGGCCACCTGCACTTCGCTGCGACCCATCAGCCGCACCTCGGCCTCGTATTCGCCGCCGCGGCCGTCGAACAGCGTCAGCGTGTCACCGGGCTGCAGCCGCAGCACCTGCACGTGGCGGGCCGCGCCGGGCGGCAGCGCCAGCTCGAGGCCGGTCGCGAGGGCTTCGCCGCAGTACAGGCGCGGCACGGGTTCAGATCCGCCCGAAGGCGTAGCCGGTGACGGCGTCGCTGCCTTCCACCTGGTCGATCAGGCGGGCGAGCGGCGCCAGCTCGCGGTAGCGGCCCGCGGTGGCGCGGATGTAGCCGATGAAGCGCGGCGCATCCGCCAGGTAGCGGGGCTTGCCGTCGCGCAGCGTCAGGCGGGCGAAGATGCCGGCGACCTTCAGGTGGCGCTGCAGCCCCATCCACTCGACGGCGCGGTAGAACTCGCCGAAGTCGGCGTCCACCGGAATGCCGGCCTTCTGCGCCTGCTGCCAGTAGCGCACCGTGATGTCCAGCACGAACTCCTCGTCCCAGCTGAGGAAGGCGTCGCGCATCAGGCAGGCGATGTCGTAGGTGACGGGCCCGTGCACCGCGTCCTGGAAGTCCAGCACGCCCAGGCGCGGCTCGGCCGGGTCGCGCGGCAGCATCAGGTTGCGCGGCATGAAGTCGCGGTGCACGTAGACGCCGGGCGCGGCGAGGTTGCGCTCGACGATCAACGCGAACTGCGCATCCAGCGTGGCGCGCATCCTGGGTGTGATCTCCACGTGCCGGTGCTGCTGCAGGTACCAGTCGGGGAACAGCGCCAGCTCGCGCGCCAGCAGCGCCTGGTCGTAGGGCGGCAGCACGCCGGGGCGGGACGCGCGCTGCCAGGCGACGAGCGCGTCGACGGCGCGCATGTAAAGCGCCCGGTTGGCGCCCGCGTCCTCGCGGTCCACCACCTCGATCATGGTCTGCGTGCCCAGGTCGTCCAGCAGCATGAAGCCGCGCGGCGCGTCCCAGGCCAGCACGCGCGGCACCAGCAGGCCGGCCTCGGCCATCAGGCCGGCGACCTTCACGAAGGCCGCGCAGTCCTCGCGCTCGGGCGGGGCGTCCATGATGATGAAGGTCCTGCCGGCGCCCGCGATGCGCAAGTAGCGGCGGAAGCTGGCGTCGGCGGAGGCGGGCTGCAGCGTCGCCGGCTGCAGCTCATGCGCGGGCGCGACTTCGGCCAGCCAGGCGTGGAAGGCGGCTTCGCGCCGGGGGTCGCTCCAGGGGACCGCTGCTTGCACGGGGGCGGGCTGGGAGGGGGTGGGCGCGGAATCGCTCATGGATAATCGATTCTACAAATCCAACGTGGCGCGCCGGCCCGGCCGCCCGGGTTCCTCACCCCGATGTATCACCCAAGAAACAAGGCGTCCGTCGCCCGCTTTGCCCTGAGCCCGGTGGCGGTGGTCGCGGCGTCCCTGCTGCAGCCCGTGGCCGCGCAGGCGCAGGCGGGAAGCGCGCCCGCGCCGCAGCTCAAGCCGGCGCCGCAGCTGCGCGAGAACATCCCGGCCGGCGCGCGCGCGCAGCTGCCCACCTTCATCGAAGGCGACCGCATCCAGGGCCGCACCGACCTGGAGACGACGGTCGAAGGCAACGCGGAGCTGCGGCGCGGCGACACGGTGATCCGCGCCAACCGCCTCGAGTACGACCAGCCCCGCGACCTCGCCCGCGCCGTCGGCAACGTGCGCATCAACAAGGCCGGCAACATCTTCGAAGGCCCGTACATGGAGCTGGAGGTCGACGCCTTCACCGGCTTCTTCAACCAGCCGCGCTACCGCTTCCTGCGCAACGACGCGTACGGCGAGGCCGAGCGCGTGGACTTCCTCGACGAGAAGCGCGCGATCATCCGCAACGCCACCTACACGACCTGCCAGCGGCGCCCGGGCCCCAGCTGGATGCCGGACTGGATCCTGCGCGCCGCCTCCATCTCGCTGGACCAGGAAGAGGAAGTGGGCCGCGCCGAAGGGGCCGTGCTGGACTTCAAGGGCGTCCCCATCCTGCCGGTGCCCTCGATCAGCTTTCCCACGGGCGACCAGCGCAAGTCGGGCGTGCTGCCGCCCACCATCGGCCTGGACAGCAAGAACGGGCTGGAACTGACCCTGCCCTACTACTGGAACATCGCTCCGAACCGCGACGCGACGCTGTACCCGACGGTGATGACGCGCCGCGGCGTCGACCTGGGCGGCGAGTTCCGCTACCTCGAGCCCACGTACCGCGGCGAGGTGCGCGCCGACTACATGCCCAACGACCGGCTGCGCGGCGAGGACCGCTGGGGCTTCCACGCGCAGCACACGCAGCCGACGCTGCAGCTGCCGGGGCTCGGCCCGTCCAGCCTGTCGGTGAACCTCAATCGCGTCAGCGACGACAACTACTGGCGCGACTTCTCGCGCAGCTCCGGTTCCCTCACGCAGCGCCTGCTGGCCAACGAAGGCACGCTCGGCTGGGACTGGGCGGGCATCAGCTTCAGCGGCCGCGTGCAGCGCTGGCAGACACTGCAGGACCCGGACAGCCCCATCATCCCGCCGTACAACCGCTCGCCCGAACTGACGGCGCGGCACGCGCGGACCGACCTGTGGGCCGGCTTCGACACCTACGTCGAGGCCGACTACACGCACTTCACGCACGACGTCACGAGCGACCTGCGCGCGCGCTTCCCGACCACGGCCGAAGTGACGCAGCCCGACGGCCACCGAAGCTACGTCGTGACGCAGGTGAGCCGCCCCTGGCGCGCGCCGGGCTGGTTCGTCACGCCCAAGGCGCAGATCCACTCGCGGCACTACGCCTTCGACGCGCCGCTGGCCACCGGCGAGGACAGCGCCAACGTCGTGGTGCCGACCTTCAGCCTGGACAGCGGCCTCGTGATGGAGCGCAACACGACGCTGTTCGGCCGCTCCTTCGTCCAGACGCTGGAGCCGCGCGCGTTCTACGTCTACACGCCCTACCGCGACCAGAGCCGGCTGCCCAACTACGACTCGGCGCTGATCGACTTCAACTTCGCCAGCATCTACACCGAGAACGCCTTCGGCGGCCACGACCGCATCGCCGACAACAACCTGCTCACGCTGGGCGCGACCACCCGCCTGCTCGACCCGGACACCGGCGGCGAGGCGGCGAAGTTCGGCCTGGCGCAGCGCGTGCGCTTCCAGGACCAGCGCGTCACGCTGCCCGGGCAGCCGCAGGTGAGCGAGCGCCTGTCGGACATCCTGTTCGGCGCGTCGCTGAGCCTCGTGCCGCAGTGGAGCGCCGACACCACGGTCCAGTACAACCCCAAGACCAACCAGTCGATCCGCTCCACGATCGGCGCCTCGTACAGCCCCGGCTCCTTCCGCGTGGTGAGCGCCGCCTACCGGCGCCAGCAGGGCTTCAGCGAGCAGATCGACATCGGCTGGCAGTGGCCGCTCAACGACCTGTGGGGCGACAAGGGGCAGAAGCTCGCGCCCGGGCAGGGCGAGGGCGAAGGCCGCTGGTACAGCGTCGGCCGCCTGAACTACAGCCTGCGCGACCGCCGCCTCGTCGACGGCGTGATCGGCTTCGAATACGACGCCGGCTGCTGGCTCGGCCGCATCGTCGTGGAGCGCCTGCAGGCCGGCACGGACAATTCGAACAAGCGCATCCTGTTCCAGCTGGAATTCGTCGGGCTCAGCCGGCTGGGTTCCAACGCGCTGGAGTCGCTCAAGCAAAATATCCCCCGCTACCAGTACCTGCGCGAGCACGTGAGCACGCCCAGCCGGTTCAGCAATTACGACTAGGGTCCCCATCCAATGAACCACCGTTTCCTGGCCATGGCACTCGCCGGCGCCGCGCTGCTGGCGAGCCTGGCGCCGCCGGCGGCGGCGCAGCTGCTGCGTCCCGCGCCGCAGATCAGCCTGCGGCCCTCGGCGCGCGCCCCCGGCCCGCAGCCGGCCGATTTCATCGTGGCGGTGGTCAACTCCGAGCCGATCACCAACAACGAGGTGCGCCGGCGCATGCTGCGCTTCGAGCAGCAGCTCGCGCAGCAGGGCTCGCCCCTGCCCCCGCGCTCGCAGCTGGCGCGCGAGGTGCTGGACCGGCTGATCACCGAGAAGGCGCAGCTGCAAGTCGCCCGGGAAACGGGCATCCGCGTGGACGACGCGGTGGTGGACCAGGCGGAGCAGGCCGTGGCGCGCCAGAACGGCATCGACGTGCCGGAACTGCGCCGCCGCGTGGAGGCGCAGGGCATGACCCTGTCGCAGTTCCGCGAGGACCTGCGCAACCAGGTGCTGCTGCAGCGCCTGCGCGACCGCGAGCTGGAATCCAAGGTGAAGGTCACCGAGCTGGACATCGACCAGTACCTGCGCGAGCAGCAGCTCGGCGGCGGCGACCCGGCCCTCACCGAGCTGAACCTGGCGCACATCCTCGTGGCCGTGCCCGAGAACGCCACGCGCGAGCAGGTGGCGCAGGCGCAGGCCAAGGCGCAGCAGCTGCTGGCCCGCGCCCGCGCCGGCGAGGACTTCGCCAAGCTCGCGCGCGAGAACTCCGACGCCGCCGGCGCGGCGCAGAACGCCGGCGTGATCGGCCTGCGCAGCGCCGACCGCCTGCCGCCGCTGTTCGTGGACGCGACCCGCGGCCTGCCCGAAGGCGGCATCACCGACGTGCTGCGTTCCAGCGCCGGCTTCCACATCGTCAAGGTGCTGGACAAGCAGCAGCTGGGCGCGGCCGGCATGACCGTGACGCAGACGCACGCGCGCCACATCCTGCTGCGGCCCAATGCGCAGATGAGCGAGGCGCAGGCCCGGCAGAAGCTGCTGGACTTCAAGCGCCGCATCGAGGCCGGCCAGGCGGACTTCGCCCAGCTGGCGCGCGAGAACTCGCAGGACGCCAGCGCCCGCAACGGTGGCGACCTGGGCTGGTCCAGCCCCGGCATGTTCGTGCCGGAATTCGAGGAAGTGCTCAACAGCCTCGCCCCGGGGCAGATCGCCGACCCGATCGTCAGCCGCTTCGGCGTGCACCTGATCCAGCTGCTCGACCGCCGCCAGTCCAAGCTGAGCGAGCGCGAACAGCGCGAGGTCGTGCGCAACCTCCTGCGCGAGAAGAAACTGGACGAAGCCTACGTCCGCTGGGCCCAGGACGTCCGCGGCCGCGCCTACGTGGAGCTGCGCGAGCCGCCGCAATGATGGAGCTTGTCATCCCGGGCGCGGAGGATGTCATCCCGGGCTTGACCCGGGATCCACCGCGGCGCGCCCCGGTCCTGGATTGCGGCTCGAGGCCGCAATGACAAAGGGCCAGCACGTCGCGCGCAAGCGCTTCGGCCAGCACTTCCTCGCCGACGACGCGATCATCGACGCGATCGTGCGCGAGATCGCCCCGAAGCCCGGGCAATCCATGGTGGAGATCGGCCCCGGCCTCGCGGCGCTCACCCAGCCGCTGGTGGAGCGCCTCGGCGCGCTGGCGGTCATCGAGCTCGATCGCGACCTGGCCGCCCGCCTGCGCCAGCACGGCCAGCTGAAGGTCGTCGAGGCCGACGTCCTGAAGGTGGACTTCGGCGCGCTGGCCGACGAACTGGGCGCCGCGAAGCTGCGCGTCGTCGGCAACCTGCCGTACAACATCTCCAGCCCCATCCTGTTCCACCTGCTGCGGCACGTGGACCGCGTCGAGGACCAGCACTTCATGCTGCAGAAGGAAGTGGTGGACCGGATGGTCGCCGCGCCGGCGACCTCGGACTACGGGCGGCTGTCGGTGATGCTGCAGTGGCGATACGCGATGGAGGACGTGCTGTTCGTGCCCCCCGCGTCCTTCGATCCGCCGCCCAGGGTGGACAGCGCGGTGGTGCGGATGGTGCCGTGGGCGCAGCCGGCGGCGGTCGATGAGGGCCTGCTGTCGGATCTGGTGCAGGTGGCGTTCTCGCAGCGGCGCAAGATCCTGCGCAACACGCTGGGGAAGTGGCTGGAGGCGAAGGGGTTCGGCGGGGAGTTCGACGTGCAGCGGCGGGCGGAGGAGGTGCCGGTGGCTGAATTCGTGGCGCTGGCGCAGGCCCTCACCCCGGCCCTCTCCCGCGAGCGGGAGAGGGAGTAAGCCCCGTCATTCCCGCGCCCCCTTCGTCATCCCCGCGCCCCTTCGTCATCCCCGCGCCTCCCTCGTCATCCCCGCGGAGGCGGGGATCCAGGGCTTCCAAAAAAAATCCCCGCGACAGCGGGGATTTCCTTGCCTGCGCGGCGCCTACGCCGCCGCGAGCCAGTAGCTCGCGTTGAAGGGGCTGCTCATGCGCAGTGCGAGAGGCGAGACGTCCAGGATCTTGTCCGTGGGCATCTTCTCTCCGTCGTTCGCGACCGGCTGCTGCACCGGTTCGCCCTGGGCCTCGGTCGCCCGTTCCGCTTGGCCAGCTTGTGCGGAACGGGCTACCGAAAAGAATAGAAACATCGGAACGGCACCTTCCGGTCGGCCCAGTAGTCGGCCGTGTCGCGGAAGATGTCCAGCAGCTGCTCGCGCGCTTCCTTGTCGAACTTGCCGTTGGCGGGGATGTGCTCCAGCACCACGATGAAGCCCGGCTGCGGGCCGGACTTGTGGAGCGGGTCGGTCATGCAGTCGTACAGCGCGTCGAAGTTCTTGCCGAAGTGCTGGGGGAAGGTGAACTGCTGCGCGATCATGTCCAGCACGTCCTGCTTGCTCTGGGCGGTGGCCAGGTTGGCGTACAGGAAGTGGTGGCCGAGGGCGGTGGCGGTCTCCTGCAGGTCCTGCACCCGGAAGGCGCGGATCGACTGCACGATGTTGCTGCGCACGCCCTTGATCGGCGTCTCGGAAACATCAGGACGAAGTGGTTTTTCCATCTCCGTGGCTTTCTCGTTGGTCAGAAACAGGTCCCGCTTCATTTCGGGGGGTCACTCCACAATCATGCGAAAACTGGCGTAGTGGTCGGCGGTGTAGTAGCAGGCGTCCGGCGTCCGGGGCGGGCCTCCGCACACGATGCGCCGGGCGCCCCGGTCGCGGGATCCAGGCGTCCGCACGGTGTATTCGCGCCAGTAGCCGCGCTTCTGCAGCGGGAGCAGCCGCTCCCGGTTGCCGAACACCGTGCCGTCCTTGTCATGCGGGAACGGTCCGCCCCGGCGGATCAGTTCGTAGGTCTCCCGGCCTTGCGGCGGCAGCGCGGTGACGTGCACCGTGGCCGCCTGGTCGGTGGCCCATCCGTCCACGGGACCCCGGGCTTGCACCAGGGGAGCGCCGGCGATCGCGACGGCCGTCAAGGTGCTGGTGAGCACTAACTTGACTGCCGCGAACCGGGCCATGAACGGACCTTCTGGGGAGATCTTCAAGGGGACGCCACACCCGGCCTGGGCCGGATCACTTCCAAACTTCCGGCCTTCTGGCCGACCTATCTTCTACCCGGGTAAACCCGGAAAACTCAAGGCCGGTAGTGTGACCCATGTGTGGTTCAAAGGCAAGACGCCGCCCAATTTTTGGGCAGGCGGAGTGGCCTTTCCGCCCCCGGCACCCCTTTTCTAAGTCAGCGCCTGCTTTCCGGCTCGGCCTCAGCGGGCCGCGTTCGCGTCCGCCACCGTCAGGGCCGCCATGTTGACGATGCGCCGTACGGTGGTGCTGGCCGTCAGGATGTGCACCGGCTTGGCCGCCCCGAGCAGCACCGGGCCGATGGCGATGTTGCCGCCGGCCGCCGTCTTCAGCAGGTTGTAGGAAATATTGGCTGCATCGATGTTGGGCAGCACCAGCAGGTTGGCGTCGCCGGCCAGGGTGCTGTGCGGCATCAGGTGCGACCGGGCCTGGCCGTCCAGGGCGATGTCGCCGTGCATCTCGCCGTCCACCTCGAGCCAGGGCGCCTGTTCGTGCAGCAGGTCCAGGGTCTCGCGCATCTTCAGCGCGCTGGGGTAGTTGCTGCTGCCGAAGTTGGAGTGGCTCAGCAGGGCGACCTTGGGCTTGATGCCGAAGCGCAGCATCTCCTCGGCGGCCATCACGGTGATCTCGGCCAGCTGGGCCGCGTCGGGGTCGTAGTTGACGTGGGTGTCGACCAGGAAGACCTGCCGGTTGGGCAGCATCAGGCCGTTCATGGCGGCGTAGGTCTTGCAGCCGGCGCGGCGCCCGATCACCTGGTCGATGTAGCGCAGGTGGATGTCGGTGGTGCCCCAGGTGCCGCAGATCATGCCGTCGACCTGGTCCTTCTGCAGCAGCATCGCGCCGATCAGCGTCAGGCGCCGGCGCATCTCGATCTTGGCCATCTGCACCGTGACGCCCTTGCGGTCGGTCATGCGGTAGTAGGTCTGCCAGAAGTCGCGGTAGCGCTCGTCGTAGTCGGTGTTGACGACGTCGTAGTCGCGCCCTTCCTGCAGGCGCAGGCCGAACTTCTCGATGCGCTGGGCGATGATCTTCGGGCGGCCGATCAGCGTCGGCCGCGCGACGTTCTCGTCGGAGACGATCTGCGCGGCGCGCAGCACGCGCTCCTCCTCGCCCTCGCAGAACGCGACCTTCTTCTTCTGCGCCGTCTTGGCCAGCGCGAAGATCGGCTTCATGGTCGTGCCCGAGGCGTAGACGAAGCTCTGCAGCTTCTCGCGGTACGCGTCCATGTCGGCGATCGGCCGCAGCGCCACGCCGCTCTCCGCCGCCGCCTTGGCCACCGCCGGCGCGATCTTGATCATCAGCCGCGGGTCGAAGGGCTTGGGGATCAGGTACTCGGGGCCGAAGCTCAGCTGCTGGCCGGCGTAGGCGGCCGCGACCACCTCGCTCTGCTCCGCCTGCGCCAGCTCGGCCAGGGCGTGCACCGCGGCGATCTCCATCTCCACGGTGATGGTGGTCGCGCCCGAATCCAGCGCCCCGCGGAAGATGTAGGGGAAGACCAGGACGTTGTTCACCTGGTTCGGGTAGTCGGTGCGCCCCGTCGCCATGATGCAGTCGGCGCGCGCCGCCTTGGCGTCTTCCGGGTTGATCTCGGGATTCGGGTTGGCCAGGGCCAGGATCAGCGGCCGCGCCGCCATCGTCTTGACCATCTCCGGCTTGAGCACGCCGCCGGCCGACAGGCCCAGGAAAACGTCCGCATCGACGATCACCTCGGCGAGCGTGCGCGCCTTCGTCTCCTGCGCGAACTGCGCCTTGTCCTCGTCCATCAGTTCCGTGCGGCCGCTGTAGACCACGCCCTTGATGTCGGTGACGAAGATGTTCTTGCGCGGCACGCCCAGCTTCACCAGCAGGCCCAGGCAGGCGAGCGCGGCGGCGCCGGCGCCCGAGGTCACCAGCTTGACGTCCTTCAGCTCCTTGCCCACGACCTTCAGGCCGTTGAGGATCGCGGCGGCCACGGTGATGGCCGTGCCGTGCTGGTCGTCGTGGAAGACCGGGATCTTCATGCGCTCGCGCAGCTTGCGCTCCACGTAGAAGCAGTCCGGCGCCTTGATGTCCTCGAGGTTGATGCCGCCGAAGGTGGGCTCCAGCGCCGCGATCACGTCGACCAGCTTGTCCAGGTCCTCCTTCTCGGCGATCTCGATGTCGAACACGTCGATGCCGGCGAACTTCTTGAACAGGACGCCCTTGCCCTCCATCACCGGCTTGGCGGCCATGGGGCCGATGTCGCCCAGGCCCAGCACCGCGGTGCCGTTGGTGACCACGCCCACGAGGTTGCCGCGCGCGGTGTAGCGGAAGGCGGCCGTCGGGTCCTTGACGATTTCCTCGCAGGGCGCCGCGACGCCGGGCGAATAGGCGAGCGACAGGTCGTGCTGGTTGATCAGCTGCTTGGTGGCGGCGATCGCCACCTTCCCCGGGACCGGGTGCTCGTGGTACTCGAGGGCCGCCTGGCGCAGTTCCGCGCGCTTGTCGACGGGCTCGCTCTTGCCGTTGGTGTCGGCCGGGGAAGGGGTAGGCATGGAATCCGGTCTCCTGCGCCGGCAACCGCGGGCGGCGCTTGTTCTGGGGGAAAAAAGAGCCTGGGATTGTAGTCCCGAGCCGCCGGGAAAACCCTAGTATGGAAATATGCGTATCCCGCATGTGCACACGGTGCCCGCGGGGAGCCAGCCTGCCTACAGTCAGGCCGAGGAGGACACCCATGGCAGCCGTCACCGAGTCCCTGCGCGAGGAGCGCATCGCCGCAGTCACCGCGCGGGCCGGCGCGCCGCAGTCGGACGCGGCGGGATGGCCGCCCGACTTCGCCCGCGAGTACTTCGGCCAGGTGGACCTCGACGACCTCGACGAGCGCAGCCCCGAGGACCTGGCGGGCGCGCTGCTGTCGCACTGGCAGTTCGCGGCGCAGCGCCCCGCGGGCGTGGCGAAGGTGCGCGTGCTGAGCCCTTCGCACGGCGCCGACGGCTGGGGCTCGCGCCACAGCATCGTGCAGGTCGTCAACGACGACATGCCCTTCCTCGTCGACTCGGTCTCGCTCGAGATCGCGCGCCAGGGGCTGGCGCTGCACCTCACGGTGCACCCGATCTTCGCCGTGCAGCGCGACGCGCGCGGCGTCCTGCAGTCGGTCGCGCCACGGCATGCGCAGCCCGGGTGGCCGCGCGAGTCGTGGATGACGATCGAGGTGGACCGCATCGTCGACGGCGAGCAGCGCGCCGCGCTCACGCGCGGCATCGAGCGCGTGCTGGCCGACGTGCGCGCCGCCGTCACGGACTGGAAGGCGATGCTCGCGCGCCTGGACGCGGTGCGTGAAACGCTTGCCAACCCGCCGCCCGGCGTGGCGCCCGAGACGGTCGCCGAGATCCGCGCCTTCCTGCAGTGGCTGGCCGACGACCACTTCACCCTGCTCGGCTACCGCGAGCACGACCTGGTGGAACAGGGCGACGGCCTCGCGCTGAAGCCGGTGGAAGGCAGCGGCCTGGGCGTGCTGCGCGCGGGGCCCGGCGAGGCCTCGGCGAGCTTCGCCGCCCTGCCCCCGGCCGCGCGCGCGCTCGCCCGCGCGAAGGAGCCGCTGCTGATCGTCACCAAGGCGAACACCCGATCGACGGTGCACCGCGACGGCTACACCGACTACATCGGCATCAAGCGCTTCGATGCTTCGGGCGCCGTGGTGGGCGAACACCGCTTCATCGGCCTGTTCACTTCCAGCGCCTACTCCGAGCGCGTGACCGAGACGCCGCTGCTGCGCCGCAAGGTGCAGCGCATCGAGCAGCGGGCCGGCTTCTCGCCCGGCGGCCACCTGGCCAAGGCCTTGCTGCACACCCTGGAGACCTTCCCGCGCGACGACCTGTTCCAGCTGGGCGAGGACCAGCTGTACGAGATCGCGCTGGGCATCCTCGCGCTCGGCGAGCGCCACCGCCTGCGCCTGTTCCTGTGGCCCGACCCCTTCGAGCGCTTCGTGTCCTGCCTGGTGTTCGTGCCGCGCGAGGCCTTCTCCACGCAGCTGCGGCTGAAGTTCCAGCGCATCCTGCTGCAGGCCTTCGGCGGCAGCCACATCGACTTCGACGTGCTGCTGTCCGGCACGCAGCTGGCGCGCATCCACTTCAACGTGCGCGTCGCGCCCAACCCGCTGCCGGCCGTCGACCGCAAGGATCTCGAGCGGCGGCTGGCCGCCGTGGCGCGCCGCTGGGAAGACGCGCTGCGCGATGCGCTGGTGGAGAGCGAGGGCGAGGCGGCCGGCCTCGCGCTGGACCGGCGCTGGACCGCCGCCTTCCCGGTCGCCTACCGCGAGCGCGTGCCGGTGCAGGCGGCCGTGCACGACATCCGCAAGCTGGAGGCGCTCACGCCGCAGGCGCCGCTCGCCCTCTCCCTGTACTGGCCCCTGGGCGCGCCCGAGGGGCGGCTCGGGCTGAAGGTGTACCGGCTCGGCGCGCCCGTGGTGCTGTCCGACAGCCTGCCCATGCTGGAGCACATGGGCGTGCGCGTGCTCGCGGAGGACAACCACCGGCTGGAGCGCGCCGGCGAAGGCGGGCCCGTGTTCCTGCACGACTTCGCGCTCGAGGCGCAGGTCAACGCGGAGATCGAGCCGCAGGCGCTGGCCCGCCTGTTCGAGGACGCCTTCGCCCGCGTGTTCCGCGGCGAGGTGGAGAACGACGACTTCAACCGGCTGGTGCTGCTGGCCGCGCTCGCCGCCGAGGACGTCGTGGTGCTGCGCGCCTATGCGCGCTACCTGCAGCAGATCGGCTTCGCCCAGTCGCAGGCGACCATCGCCGCGACGCTGGCGGCGCATCCGCGCATCGCCCGCATGCTGGTGGCGCTGTTCCGGCTGCGCTTCGATCCCCAGGCGCACGACGCGGCCGGCGCGGCGGCGCAGGTGAACGCGCTGGAGCAGGCGCTCGACAAGGTCAGCAAGCTCTCGGAGGACCGGGTGCTGCGCCAGCTGCTGGCGCTCGCGCAGGCCACGCTGCGCACCAACCACTGGCGCACCGGCCCGGGCGCCAGCGGCGCGCCCGGGCCGCGCCGGCCCTTCCTCAGCTTCAAGCTCGATTCGCGCAAGGTACCCGGCCTGCCCGAGCCGAAGCCGCTCTACGAGATCTGGGTCTACTCGCCGCGCTTCGAGGGCATCCACCTGCGCGGCGGCAAGGTCGCGCGCGGCGGGCTGCGCTGGTCGGACCGGCCGGACGACTTCCGTACCGAGGTGCTGGGCCTGGTGAAGGCGCAGATGGTCAAGAACACCGTGATCGTGCCGGTGGGTTCCAAGGGCGGCTTCGTGCTGAAGAAGGCGCCGCCCGCCAGCGACCGCGAGGCCTTCCTGAAGGAGGGCGTGGCCTGCTACCAGGACTTCCTGCGCGGGCTGCTGGACCTGACCGACAACCTGGTCGCCGGCCAGTCCGTGCCGCCGCCGCAGGTGCTGCGCATCGACGGCGACGATCCTTATCTCGTGGTCGCCGCCGACAAGGGGACGGCCAGCTTCTCGGACATCGCCAACGCGATCAGCGCGGAGTACGGCTTCTGGCTGGGCGACGCCTTCGCCTCCGGCGGCAGCAAGGGCTACGACCACAAGGAGATGGGCATCACCGCCCGCGGCGCCTGGGAAAGCGTCAAGCGCCACTTCCGCGAGCTGGGCGTGGACACGCAGGCGACCGACTTCACCGTGGCCGGCATCGGCGACATGTCGGGCGACGTGTTCGGCAACGGCATGCTGCGCTCGCGGCACATCCGGCTCGTCGCCGCGTTCGACCACCGCCACGTCTTCATCGACCCGGACCCGCAGGCCGAAGCCTCCTTCGCCGAACGCGAACGCCTGTTCCACCTGCCGCGCTCGTCCTGGGCCGACTACGACAGCAAGCTGATCTCCGCCGGCGGCGGCGTCTGGGCGCGCTCGGAGAAATCCGTTCCCCTGTCACCGCAGGCGCGCGCGGTGCTGGGCGTGGAGGCCGAGCACCTGACGCCCGCCGAGGTGGTGAGCGCGATCCTGAAGGCGCCGGTGGACCTGCTGTACAACGGCGGCATCGGCACCTACGTGAAGGCCTCGAGCGAGTCGCATGCCGAGGTGGGCGACCGCGCGAACGACGCGGTGCGCATCGATGGCGCGCAGCTGCGCTGCAAGGTGGTGGCCGAAGGCGGCAACCTGGGCTTCACGCAGCGCGGCCGCATCGAGGCGGCGCTGCACGGCGTGAAGCTGAACACCGACGCGATCGACAACTCCGCGGGCGTCGACACCTCCGACCACGAGGTGAACATCAAGATCCTGCTGGGCATCGCGCAGGCCGACGGCGAGCTGACCGGGCGCCAGCGCGACACGCTGCTGCCGCAGATGACCGAGCAGGTGGCGGCGCTGGTGCTGCGCGACAACTACTTCCAGACGCAGGAGCTCTCCATCGGCGGGCGCATCGCGCCGCGCCAGCTGGAGGAGCAGGCGCGCTTCATCCGCTTCCTGGAGAAGAAGGGCGAACTCGATCGCGCCATCGAGTTCCTGCCGTCGGAGGAAGCCATCGCCGAGCGCAAGGCCAAGGGGCTGGGGCTCACGAATCCCGAGCGGGCGGTGCTGCTCGCCTACGGGAAGATGTGGCTGAACGACGAGCTGATCGCCTCCGACCTGCCGGAGGATCCCTGGATCGCCACCGCGCTGGAGCGCTACTTCCCCACGCAGCTGAAGGAGAGGTTCGCCGCGGTGATCCCGCGCCATCCCCTCAAGCGCGAGATCATCGCCACGCACGTGCTGAACAGCATGGTGAACCGCGTCGGCCCCACTTTCGTGCACCGGCTGGGCGAGATCACGGGCGCGACGCCGCCGCAGGTGGTGCGCGCCTACCTGGCGAGCCGCGAAGTGTTCGGGCTGGTCGCGCTGTGGCAGCAGATCGAGGCGCTGGACAGCCGAGTGCCGGACGAGGTGCAGGCAGAGATGGTTCTCGCGCTGCGCGGGCTGGTGACCCGCGCGACCACCTGGTTCCTGCGTTCGCGGCGCCTGTTCGAGCCCACCGAGCAGCAGGTGAGCCGCTTCGCCCCGGCGGTGCAGGCCCTGGCCTCGCACCTGGAGTCCGCGACGCCGGCTTCACCGCGCGCCGAGCGCTGGAGCGCCGACGGCGTCCCGGCGGAACTGGCGGCGCAGGTGGACGGCGCCGGGCGCCTCTTCTTCGCGCTCGACATCGCCGAGATCGCCGAGGCGAGCAAGCGGCCTCTGGCGCTCACGGCGCAGGTGCATGCCGGCGTCGGGGAGCGGCTGGGCCTGGAGCGCATGCGCCAGCAGATCGAGCTGCTGCCCGCCGAGAGCTACTGGCAGGGTCTGGCGCGGCTCGCGCTGGCCGACGACCTGACCGACCTGCAGCGCTCGATCGCGCTGCAGGCCGTGGCCCACCAGGAGGGCGAGGCGGGCGTCGTGCTGGACCGCTGGGAACAGGGCAACCGGCAGGCGCTGGAGCGCGCGCAGCGGCTGCTGGTGGAATTGCAGGAGACGCCGGGCAGCGACCTCGCGATGCTGTCGGTGGCGCTGCGCGAACTGCGCAACCTGGTCTGAGCGCGGCGCCTACTCGTAGTCGCCCGAGGCGTAGGGCGTCGCGTCGTCGCGGCAGGTGGAGGGCAGCGCCTTGCGCACGAAGGACGAGTCGGAGCCGCACAGCCAGCGCGGCACCGCGTTGCCCAGGTCCGTGGCCACGCTGAGCGGGCTGCCGTCGCTGCGGGCCGGCACGAGGAACAGGTGCTGGCCGTTGACCACCGGGTCGAGGTGGTCGATGGTGACGCGGATCGCGCCGTCCACCGACGTCTGGATCGCGCTCACGTAGCGCGTCGTCCCCGGCGCCTCGCAGCCCCAGGCCGCGGCGGAAGCGGGCGGCGACGGCAGCGACAGGTAGGACTCGGCGATGCGGGTCTTGCAGTGGGCCGTGGCGAGGATGACCTCCGACATGCGGGCGCGCCGCGTGTAGTCGCGGTACTGCCCCAGCGCGATCGCGGCCAGGATGCCGATGATCGCGACGGCGATCATCAGTTCGATCAGGGTGAAGCCGGCCTGCGGCCGAAAACGCGCCATTGCCATGATCGCCTCCCAGCGAGGCGCCCATGAATGCAGGCGCCGCGGCAAAGTTTCCCGAAACCTGCCGCGGCGATGTGTCGGACGTTTCCGATTGCAAGCTCGGCGCGCGCCCACACCGGGACGCGCGGCGGCTGGCTCAGGCGCGCATCAGCGCTTCGATCTCGTCGCCGTCCACCGGGACGCCGCGCGTGATCAGTTCGCAGCCCTGCGCGTCGACGATCGCGTCGTCCTCGATGCGGATGCCGATGTTGTGGAACTGCTCCGGCACCCCTTCGCCCGGGCGCACGTAGATGCCCGGCTCGATGGTGAGCACCATGCCGGGCTGCAGGATGCGGCTCGGGCGGTTCTGGATCGTCTCGCCGGACAGCGGGTCCTTGCGTTCGCTCACCTGGCCCAGCTCGCCGGGCTCCACGTAGCTGCCGCAGTCGTGCACGTCCATGCCCAGCCAGTGGCCCGTGCGGTGCATGTAGAAGGGGAAGTAGGCGCGCTTCTCGATCACGTCCTCGAGCGAGCCGACCTTGTCGGCGTCGAGCAGGCCCACGTCGAGCATGCCCTGCGCCAGCACCTTCACGGCCGCGTCGTGCGGGTCGGTGAAGCGGGCGCCCGGTTTCGTCGCATCGACCGCGGCCTGCTGCGAAGCCAGCACGATGTCGTAGAGCGTGCGCTGCGGGCCGGTGAACTTGCCGTCGGCCGGGAAGGTGCGGGTGATGTCGCTCGCGTAGCCGTCGAGCTCGCAGCCGGCGTCGATCAGCACCAGTTCGCCCGCGCGCACCGGCGCCACGTCGGCGCGGTAGTGCAGCACGCAGGCGTTCGCGCCGGCGGCCACGATGGAGCTGTAGGCCGGGTACTGCGAGCCGCCCATGCGGAACTCGTGCATCAGCTCGGCGTCGAGGTGGAACTCGCGCACGTCCTTGCCTTCGCGCAGCATGCGCGCGCAGGCCTGCATGGTGCGCACGTGCGCCCGGGCGCTGATGGCGGCGGCGCGCCGCATGATGTCCTGCTCGTGCGCATCCTTCACGAGGCGCATCTCGTCGAGCACGGCGCACAGGTCGCGCTGCTGCTCGGGGCACAGCGCGCCGTAGCGCACGCGGGCGCGCACCCGGTTGAGCCAGCCGGCGACGCGCTGCTCCAGCCCTTCGTGGATCGCGAACGGGTACCAGACGGCGTCGCGGTTCTCCAGCAGCCGGGGCATCTGCGCGTCCATGTCGCCGATGGGGAAGGCGGCGTCCACGGCCAGCGCCCCCACCGCCGCTTCGGGGCCCAGCCGGTAGCCGTCCCAGATCTCGCGCTCCAGGTCCTTGGGCTGGCAGAACAGCGTGCTGCGGCCGTCGCCGGTGACCACCAGCCAGGCGTTGGGTTCGGTGAACCCGGTCAGGTAGTAGAAGTAGCTGTCGTGGCGGAACAGGAAGTCGGAGTCGCGGTTGCGCTGGCGCTCCGGCGCCGTCGGGATCAGGGCGATGCCGTTGCGGCCCAGCTGCGCCGCCATGCGGGCGCGGCGCTGGGCATAGACGGAAGTGGGCACGGTGGTGTTCATGGTGGCATTGTCCGCGTTTGCGGATCCGCGTTCAGGGCGGCCAGGCGCTCGGGCGTGCCGACGTCGGTCCAGGGGCCGTGGTACAGCTCGGCGCTCACTTCGCCGCGGTCCATCGCGGCGCGCAGCAGCGGCGCCAGCGCCAATTTCTCGCCTTGCGGGTTGCCGTGCGGCAGGCCGGCGAAGAAGGACTGGCGGAACAGGCCCGTCGTGGAATAGGTGTAGCGCACCTCCGCCTGGTTCAAGGCCAGGCCGTCGGGCGAAAGGCCGAAGTCGCCCTTCGCGTTGTGCGGCGGGTTGGGCACCAGGAACAGGTGGGCCTGCTTGCCGCTCGCCGCGAAGTCTTCGTAGGCGGCGCGGGTGAACAGGAAGCGCGGCATGTACACGTCGCCGGCGACGATCCAGAAGACGTCGGCCAGCAGCGGCAGCGCCCGGGCGATGCCGCCGGCGGTTTCCAGCGCGCCGCCGAAGTCGCGGCCCTCGTGCGAGTAGCGGATGCGCATGCCGTCCTCGGTCTCGTGGCCGAAGGCGTCCTCGATCTGCTCGCCCAGCCAGGCCGTGTTGACGACGACGTCGCGGAAGTCGCCGCGCCACAGCGCCTCGAGGTGCCAGGCGATCAGCGCCTTGCCGTGCACCTTCAGCAGGGGCTTGGGGCAGCTGTCGGTGAGCGGCCGCATGCGCTCGCCGCGCCCCGCCGCGAGGATCATCGCTTCGGCCTTGTCGGTCGTCATTCTTCTTCCCCGCGGTCCAGCGAGCGCTGCTCGGTCCACTCGGGCTGGAAGCGGTTGACCAGGGCGAACATCAGGCCGCGGGCCTTGGCGGACTGGTCGCCGTCCGCGTTGCTCACGTACACGTCCGCCGTCACGCTGCGGGACTGCGGCCAGGTGTGCAGGCACAGGTGGGCGCCGGGCATGAGGATCGCGGCGCCCAGTCCCGCCGCATCGCCGCCCGCATGGAACACCTGCTCCAGCGGCTGCAGCCCCACGGCCTGCACGGCCGCCTCGCACCAGGCCTGGAGCTGCTGCGCGTCCGCGAGCCACGCCGGCTCGCAGCGGCAGCGGTACAGGTCGGCGGTGAGGTGCAGGCCTTTCATGGCATCAATGTACCCGCGCGGCCCCGGCTGGGGCCGTCATCTAAAATCCCGGGTTTCCCCTGATCTTCCCGGAGCTGCCACCGATGGCCAACGATTCCCTGATGGCGAACGCGATCCGCGCGCTCGCCATGGACGCCGTGCAACAAGCGAACTCGGGCCATCCGGGCGCGCCCATGGGCATGGCCGACATCGCCGTCGCCCTCTGGCACCGCCACCTGCGCCACAACCCGAAGAACCCGCACTGGATGGACCGCGACCGCTTCGTGCTGTCCAACGGCCACGGGTCCATGCTGATCTATGCCCTGCTGCACCTGACCGGCTACGAGCTGCCGATCGGCGAGCTCAAGGGCTTCCGGCAACTCCACAGCAAGACGCCCGGCCACCCCGAGGTGGACGTCACGCCCGGCGTCGAGACCACCACCGGCCCGCTGGGCCAGGGCCTCACCAACGCCGTGGGCATGGCACTGGCCGAGAAGCTGCTGGCCGCGGAGTTCAACCGGCCCGGCCACGCGATCGTCGACCACCACACCTACGTCTTCATGGGCGACGGCTGCCTGATGGAGGGCATCAGCCACGAGGCCTGCGCGCTGGCCGGCGCCTGGAAGCTGAACAAGCTGGTCTGCATCTACGACGACAACGGCATCTCCATCGACGGCCAGGTCACGCCCTGGTACATCGACGACGTGCCCGGCCGCTTCCGCGCCTACGGCTGGAACGTGATCGGCCCGGTGGACGGCCACGACATCGAGGCGGTGGACCGCGCCATCGCCGACGCGCGCCGCAGCAGCGAGAAGCCCACGCTCGTCGTCGCCAAGACGCACATCGGCAAGGGCTCGCCCAACCGCGCCAACACCGCCAAGGCGCACGGCGAGCCGCTGGGCGCCGACGAGATCGCGCTCACGCGCACGGCCTTGGGCTGGCAGCACGAACCTTTCGAGCTGCCGCGCGCCGTGTACGACGAGTGGGACGCGACGGCCAAGGGGGACGAGCTGGAATCCGACTGGGAGCGCCGCTTCGCGGCCTACCGCGCCGAGCATCCGGAACTGGCCGCCGAATTCGTGCGCCGCATGAAAGGCGAGCTGCCCCAGGACTTCCTGCGCGTGGCCGCCGACGCCGTCGCCTCCGCCCACGCCAAGGCGGAGTCCGTCGCCTCGCGCAAGGCCTCGCAGATCGCGCTGGAAGCCTTCACCGCCGCGCTGCCCGAGATGCTGGGCGGCTCGGCCGACCTCACCGGCTCCAACCTCACGAACACGAAGAGCACGCCGCCGCTGCGCTTCGACCAGTCGGGCGAAGTCGTGCGCACCGACGGCAAGGTCGGCCGGCACATCAACTACGGCGTGCGCGAGTTCGGCATGGCCGCGATCATGAACGGCATCGCCCTGCACGGCGGCTTCATTCCCTACGGCGGCACCTTCCTGACCTTCAGCGACTACAGCCGCAACGCGATCCGCATGGCGGCGCTGATGAAGCGGCGCGTGGTGCACGTGTTCACGCACGACTCCATCGGCCTGGGCGAGGACGGCCCGACGCACCAGTCGATCGAGCACGCCGCCAGCCTGCGCCTGATCCCCAACCTCGACGTCTGGCGCCCCGGCGACACGGCCGAGACCGCCGTCGCCTGGACGGTGGCCCTGCAGAACACGAACCGGCCGACGGCCCTGCTGCTGTCGCGCCAGAACCTGGCCTATGCGCCCAAGCAGGGGCTGGAGGACATCGCCCGCGGCGCCTACGTGCTGGCCGACGACGAGGAGGCCGAGGCGGTGCTCATCGCCACCGGCTCGGAAGTGCAGCTGGCCCTGCAGGCGCGCGACGCGCTGGCCCAGGAAGGCGTGGCCGTGCGCGTGGTGTCCATGCCCAGCACGACGACCTTCGACCGCCAGGACCGCGCCTACAAGGAAAGCGTGTTGCCGGAGGACCTGCCGCGCGTCGCCGTCGAGGCGGGCGTGACCGACTTCTGGTGGAAGTACGGCTGCGCGGCCGTGGTGGGCATCGACACCTTCGGCGAGTCGGCTCCGGCGGGCGTGCTGTTCAAGCACTTCGGCTTCACGGCGCAAAATGTGGCGGATACCGTGCGCGCAGTCCTGCGCCGCGGCTGATCGGTTTCTTTCTTCCAGGAGTCAACAATGGCAATCAAGGTAGGCATCAACGGGTTCGGGCGCATCGGGCGCAACGTGCTGCGCGCGGCCGTGCAGAACTTCCCCGACATCGAGATCGTCGGCATCAACGACCTGCTGGAGCCGGACTACCTGGCCTACATGCTGCAGTACGACTCGGTGCACGGCCGCTTCAAGGGCGAGGTCTCGGTCGAGGGCAACACGCTGGTCGTCAACGGCAAGAAGATCCGCCTCACGCAGGAAAAGGACCCGTCCGCGCTGAAGTGGAACGAGGTGGGCGCCGAGGTGGTGATCGAGTCCACCGGCATCTTCCTCAACAAGGACGGGGCGCAGAAGCACCTGCAGGCCGGCGCGAAGAAGGTGATCATGTCGGCGCCGTCCAAGGACGACACGCCCATGTTCGTCTACGGCGTGAACGACAGGAAGTACAAGGGCGAGGACATCATCTCCAACGCCTCGTGCACGACCAACTGCCTGGCGCCCATCGCCAAGGTGATGAACGACAAGTGGGGCATCAAGCGCGGCCTGATGACCACGGTGCACGCCGCCACGGCCACGCAGAAGACGGTGGACGGCCCGTCCAACAAGGACTGGCGCGGCGGCCGCGGCATCCTGGAGAACATCATCCCCTCCTCCACCGGCGCGGCCAAGGCGGTGGGCGTGGTGATCCCCGAGCTGAACAAGAAGCTCACGGGCATGTCCTTCCGCGTGCCCACCTCCGACGTGTCGGTGGTGGACCTGACGGTGGAGCTGGAGAAGCCGGCGACGTACGCCGAGATCTGCGCCGAGATGAAGGCCCAGAGCCAGGGCCCGCTGAAGGGCGTGCTGGGCTACACCGAGGACAAGGTGGTGGCCACCGACTTCGTCGGCGACGCCCGCACCTCGATCTTCGACGCCGACGCCGGCATCGCGCTGGACAACAACTTCGTCAAGCTGGTGAGCTGGTACGACAACGAGTGGGGCTACTCGAACAAGTGCCTGGAGATGGTGCGGGTGGTGGCCGGAAAGTAAGCCGCTTCTTCACACAAGCAGAAAACGCGCCTTCGGCGCGTTTTTCAATGCGTCCGGCTGTCCGTATTCCTAAGGGCGTTCCTCGGTGCCGTCCGGATAGCGCGCGAAGCGCAGCGGCTCGCTCCCGTGCACCGGCCCCGCGTCCGGGAAACTCCACCCACCGAACTGCGTGCGCCGGTAGTCCTGCATCGCCTGCATGATTTCCTGCTGCGTGTTCATCACGAAGGGCCCGTACTGCGCCACCGGCTCGCCGATGGGCCGGCCCTGCAGCACCAGGAACTCGCAGACGTCATCGCCCGCGGCGAGCGCCACTTCCACGCCCGTGTCCAGCGTCACCGCGGCCGGGCCCTCGATCGCCTGCCCGCCCACCATCGCCGCGCTGCCCGCGAAGAAGTAGAGCGTGCGCCGCGTGCCCACCCGCAGCGCCGGCGGGAGCTGCAGCGTCGCGCCCGGCTCCATGCGCAGCGTCCAGATCGCGACCTCGGCTTCCTCCTGCGCCGCCCAGGAGTCGGGCGGCGGCGGCGGGGCCTGCAGGTCGCCGAAGCGGCCGGCGATCACGGCCACTTCGCTCTTGCGGCCGGCCGCGTCTTCGAGCACGCGGCGCGGCACCTGCTCGCTCCACAGCATCGTGAAGTGCGGGTCGGCCATCTTGCTGCGCTTCGGCAGGTTCAGCCAGACCTGGAACAGCTCCGTGGGGTTGTCCTGCGCGGTCTCCAGCAGCGGGAACATCTCGGAGTGCACGATCCCGCGGCCGGCGGTCACCCACTGCACGTCGCCGGCGCCGAAGCGCGCGACCGCGCCCAGCGAGTCGCTGTGGTCGATGAGGCCCTTGCGCACGATGGTCACCGTCTCGAAGCCGCGGTGCGGGTGCGCGGGAAAGCCCGGCACGCTGTCGCCGTGGTACATGCTCCAGCCGTCCTTGCGGCTGAAGTCCTGCCCGATGTCGCGCCCCGCCAGCGACGCGTCCGGCCCGAGCCGGCCGTTGCCCCGCGGATAGGCGTCGTCGTGGTGCGCGCAGAACAGGAAGGGATCCTCGGTTTCCCAGGGAAAGCCGAGCGGCTTGACGTCGAGGACGGGAGAGGTCATGCGAAGCCTTTCAATGCGGACAGCCGGAGGCAGAGGTCGCAAAGGTCGCGCAAAAGTCGCAAAAGATTCAAAAGGACTTTTTTGGCTTTCTTTGGCGCAACCTTTGCGACTTTTGCGTCCGGTCCCCGTGTTCAGTGGTGGTGCCCGCCCGCGCCGTGCACGTGGCGGTGGGCGATTTCCTCGCCGCTGGCCAGGCGCACGCCGGTGACCTTCAGCGTGAACTTCAGCGCCTTGCCGGCGAGAGGATGGTTGCCGTCGAGGTGGACCTCCTGGCCCTTGATCTTCATGACGTGGAAGACGTGCGGCGTGCCGTCGTCGGTGTGGCCCTCCAGCTGGCCGCCCACCTTCACGCCCGGCGGGAACTCGGCCTTGGGGATCACGCGCACCAGCGCCTCGTCGCGCAGGCCGAAGGCGTCCTGCGGCTGCAGCTCCAGTGTCACCTGGTAGCCGGGCTCCTGGCCTTCCAGCGCTTCCTCGATCTTGGGCAGCGTGTTGTCGTAGCCGCCGTGCAGGTAGACCATGGGCTCCTTGCTCTGCTCGATCAGCCGCCCGGCGGTGTCGGCCACCTTGTACTGCAGGGTGACGACGGTGTCTTTCGCGATCTTCATGGACTCGATTGTGACGGCTCGCCCGCGGCCGCGCTCGCCTGCCGCGGCGCCGGCAGGAACCGGAACGCGAGCGCACCGCCGACCAGCATCACGCCGATGGCGCCCATCACCGCCGCGTACCGCTCGATGTCCAGCGCGGCGGCGGCCGAGGCGACGCCGCCGGTCAGCCACTGCATGACCGCCACGCCGAGGAACATGGCCATGGTGAACACGGCCATCGCGCGCCCCGTCATGCGGGCCGGGTAGGCCGCGCGCACGTCGGCGTACTGCAGCGTGCAGAAGCCGGACAGCAGGCTGATGGCGAGCGCCAGCGTCACGTCGAGCCAGGCACCGGGGCCGAGCGCGATCACGAAGAACAGCGCGGCCGTGAGCAGGGCGCAGCCGACGATCCAGGACCGTCGCCGCCGGTCGCCGGGATCCAGCCTGCCGAACAGCGGCGCACCGACCATGCCGAGCACGGAAATCGCGATCGCCACGTTGCCGGTCTGCACCAGCGTGAAGTCGTAGCGCTCGATCAGCAGCGGCACCAGCCAGAGGCCGCGCAAGGCCATGAAGGCCGCATAGCTGAAGAGCGCCAGCCCGATGATGCCCAGCGTGTGCGGCAGCCGGAACAGCTCCCCGTAGCCGCGCAGCGCGCCGATCACGTCGACCGGCTGGCGGCCCCGGTCGCTGTCGTGGCCGTCGCGCACCAGCAGCAGGATCGCCAGCCAGGCGAGCGCGGCGCAGGCGGCCAGCACCACGAACCCGGCCCGCCACGAGAACTGCTCGATCACCCAGGCGAGCGGCGTGCCGGTGAGCAGCAGGCCGATGGAGCCGATCCCCAGGGCGGCGCCGTTGACGGCGGCGTAGCGCTCGATCGGGAAGCGTCGCGAGATGAAGACGGTGCAGACCAGGAAGGCGGGCGCGCAGCCGATGCCGGTGAGCACCTGGCCGAAGATCAGCATGCCGTAGCCCTGCGCGCCGGCCGTGACCAGCGCGCCGGCGATCGCCAGCGGGAACACGGCGAGGACGGTGCGGCGCGGGCCGTAGACATCGATGCCCATGCCCATGAACAGCTGCAGGGAGGCGAAGGAGAAATGAAAGGCGGCGGCGAACAGGCCCAGCTGCTGCGGCGTGAGCGCGAAGGCCTGCTGCAGCGGCGGCGCCATGATGCTGGCCGCGGTACGGAAGGCCTGGCTGAGGGCGAAGCCGGAGATCAGCACCAGCAGCATCAGCCAGGCGCCGCGGGGGGAAGGCGATGGGGAGGACACGGGGGGATTTTCGTCATCCCCGCCTTCGCGGTGACGGGTCAGAGCTGCACTTCCGCCTCGCCGATGCCCTCGAACACCGCCTTCACCTTGTCGCCCTGCTGCGCCGTGAGCATGCCGCACCACGTGCCGGTGGTGACGATGGTGCCGCGCGGCACCGTGGCGCCATGGCGGCTCACGTGGCGCAGCCAGGTGGGCAGCAGCCAGGCGGGTTCGCCCAGCGAATGCGTGCCGCGGAAGGACTGCGGCGCCGCGGCGCCGACCTGCACCGTGCAGGCCTGCTGCGCCCAGTCGCGCGGCGCGTAAGGCTTCCATTCGCCCAGCACCAGCGCGCCGTGCACCTGGAAGTCCGCGAGCTTGAGCAGCGCGCTCACCTCGGGGAACTGCTGCCAGCGCGTGTCGACGATCTCGATGGACACGGTCATCGCGTCCACCAGCGAGGCAGCCGCGTCGTCCGCCAGCGCCGCGGCTTCCGCCGGCGTGACGTCGCGGCCCAGCCGCAGCGCGACCTCGGCCTCGATCAGGCGCAGGTTGAAGTGCGTGGCGCGCCCGTCGGCCGGGCTGGGCCAGACGTTCTGCGGCGGCAGCGGCGCGTGCGTGAGCACCGCGCTGCGAGAGGGGCCGCCGGATTTCCAGTGGCGCGGCACGCCGGCGTCGAACCAGCCGGCCTCGCGGCCGACGCGCTCCTGCACGGCATAGGCCTCCTCGGCGTTCGAGAGCAGGCCTTCGAGCGGCGCGGCGTCCGCCCGGCGCTGGGCGCGGCGGGCTTGCAGCAGCGCGTCGGCGACGGCCTTCAGCGCGGTGTCGGCCATCAGCGGCCGGCGGCCTTCTCGCGGTTGGCGTGCAGGCGCGTGTCCACCAGATCGACGATGCGGTCGATCACCGGGTGGCGCAGGCCCTTCTGGCGCGCGACCAGCTGCACCAGCTTGTCGGCGCGCTCGATGTAGGGCACGCCGTTCTGCAGCGCGCGGGCGGCGGAGGCCGGGCGCGTCAGGCTGGAGGCCGCGGCGGCGTACTTCTCGAAGGGCACCAGGTCGGAGGGCTTGGCGCCCAGCTGCACGCACAGGTCGAACACGAAGTCGTAGACGGACTTGGACTCGGCGATGTTGGAGTGCACGGCCTCCTGCGCGGTGCGCATGCCGTCGGGCGTGATGCAGCGGTAGTTGCCCGCCAGCAGCATGGACCACTTGGCGAGCGGCACGAAGATGGAGTCGGACACGCGCAGCTTCACCGGCAGCTCGATCGGGCCTTCCGGCGCCTGGTAGCGCACGGCGTCGACATCCTGCTCCAGCTCGCGCAGCATCTGCGTGTGCTTCTCGTCATCGAAGCGGGCGACCTTGAAGTTGGTCGGCAGCGTGACCTGCAGCACGTTGACCTTTTCTTCCGGCGGGCGCACGGCCTGCGGGTCGGGGCTGCACAGCGTCAGCAGGCCGGGCTCGAAGGAATCCCACACGCTGGCGTCGGTGAACGCGGGCTTGAGCTGGTCGGCGTCCAGGCCGGGGATGCGGCGCAGGTAGGGCAGCGGCGGCATGTTCATGATGGACATGCAGGGCACGCGCGACTTCGCCACCTTGTCCAGCAGCTCGCGCACGCCGGGCGAGCGGTACTGCGGCTCCTGCATGGCCAGGCCGATCAGGTCGTAGTCGGCGGGGTTGACGTCGTCGGTGCCGGCGGCGGACACCTTGCCGGGAAGCTGGCGCGAGTCGATCACCACCTGCTCGGCGCGGCCGCGCACCGGCATGCGCACGCGGAAGCCCTCGCTGTTGATCAGGTCGGCTTCGGCGGGCAGGCAGACGAGCTTCACCTCGTGACCGGCGAACAGGAGCTTGGAGGCGAGCAGGGAGCCGTACGAGGCTCCGAGGATCAGGATCTTGCGGTGGGTGGACATGTCATCACTCCTCTGACTACCGGGTGTTGTTCAAATGCTGGGCCACAGCCCGGCCCAAGGGTACGCCTGCTCGTAGGCGGCGCCAAGGTGAAACAGTTGTGCGTCGGAACCATAGGATCCGACCAGCTGCATGCCGATCGGCAGGCCCTCCGCCGAGGGCTCGCAGGGAAGCGCCAGCCCCGGCAGGCCGGCGGCGTTGACCCAGCCCGTGTAGACGGCGTGGCCCCGGGGGCCGACTTCCTGGCCGGCTATCCGCGCAGGGTAGGCCATTTCGGCTTTCCAGGGCAGGGCCGCCGCTGATGGCAGCACGATCACGTCGGTCTCCGCGAACAGGGCGACGCTGTCGCGGCGCAATTTTTTCACCTGTTCCAGGATCTGCCAGAGGCGGGCGGCCGGCAGGGCGCGGCCCTTTTCCGCCATCTCCACGTACTTCGGCGAGGCCTGGGCGGCCCAGTCCGGGTGGCGCTCGAACAGCTGCGCGAGTCCGGCCTGGCCGATCTGCGGCCAGGCTTCGGCGTAGAAATCCAGGTCCAGGGGCAGCGGCCCGGTGCGGACCTCGTGGCCCAGGGACGCCAGGCGCTCCACCGCGCGGCCGACGCTGCGGGCGATCTGCGGGTCCAGGGGGGCGGTGCCGAAGCGCTCGACGTACAGGATGTGCAGGGCGCGGGCGGGCCGCACCTCGGAGGCGGCGTGCGCCGCGGCGAGCGACGAGCGGTCCACCGCCGCCGGCCCGCGCATCACCTCGAACAGCATGCGCGCGTCTTCCACGGTGCGCGCCAGCGGCCCGATCACCTCGAAGTCCAGCAGCAGGCTGGGCAGCACGTGCTCGCGGGGCACGGCGGAGAGGGACGGCTTCAGCCCCACCAGCCCCGTGTGCGAGGCCGGCCGGCGGATCGAGCCGCCGCCGTCCTGTCCGATCGCCAGCGGCGTGATGCCGGCCGCGACCGCCGCGACGGCTCCGCCGCTGGAGCCGCCCGGCGTGAGCTCCGTGTTCCAGGGATTGCGCGTGACGCCGAAGATCGGGTTGGCCGTGTAGCCCTCCAGCGCGAACTCCGGCACGTTGGTCTTGCCGATGATCAGCGCGCCGGCCGCGCGGGCGCGGCCCACGGCGAATTCGTCCTGGCCGGTGGCGTGCGCGCGCAGCGCCGGGCAGCCCCAGGTCGTCGGCTGGTCCGCCGTGTACAGGCTGTCCTTCACCGACAGCGGGATCCCGTCGATGGGCGACAGCGGCGCGCCGCGCGCGTGGCGTTCGGTGGAGGCATCGGCCTCCGCCATGAACGCCGCGTCGCGCCGCGCGACCACCGCGTTGATCTTCGGGTTGACCGCCTCCAGCCGCGCCAGGCAGGCCTGCGCCACCTTCAAGGGCGTCAGGCTGCCGTCGCGGTAGCCCCGTCGCATGTCGGCGGCCGACAGCCGCCAGAGGGGTTCGCTGGTCATGGCCTCACATGTTCCGGGGCAGCCAGGTCACGAGCTGCGGCACGGCCAGCAGCAGCATGGTGAACAGGATCATGATCAGCGCGTAGGGCAGCGCGCCCCAGATGGCGTCCTGGATGCCGCCCTTGTCCGGCCGGATGCCGTGCACCACGAACAGGTTCATGCCCACCGGCGGCGTGATCAGGCCCAGCTCGCACATCAGCACGATGAAGATGCCGAACCAGATCGGGTCCACGCCCAGCGCCGTCGCGATCGGGTAGGTGATCGGGATCGTCGCCACCTGCATCGAGAGCACGTCCATGAACATGCCCAGGATCAGGTAGAACACGATCAGCGCCAGGATCAGCCCGGTGGCCGACAGGCCCAGGCCCGCCACCCACTTGGTCATCGCCTCGGCGACGCCCGTGAGGCTGATGGTCAGGTTCAGGATGAAGGCCGCCATGATGATCAGCAGGATCATCCCGCTGATCCGCGCCGTGGAGATGAAGCAGGTGCGCATCACCTCCCAGTTCAGCTTGCCGGAGCGCCAGACGAAGACCAGGGCCGCGACGACGCCGAGGGCCGCGCTCTCGGTGGCGGTGGCGATGCCGAAGTACAGGCTGCCCATGACGATCCCGAACACCACGGCCGGCGGGACCAGGTGGACCAGGACGCGCATGCGCTCGTCCAGCGGCACCTTGGCCTCGCGCTTCACCTCGCCGCTCATCACGCTGGAGATCCAGATCCAGAGCATGAAGCAGCCCGTGAGCAGCAGGCCGGGGATGATGCCGGCGATGAACAGCTTGCCGATCGAGTTGTTGGTGAGCGAGCCGTACACGATCATGTTGACCGAGGGCGGGATCAGGATGCCCAGCGTGCCGCCGGCCGCCAGCGAGCCGAGCGAGGCGCGCATGGAGTAGCCGCGCTTCTGCAGCGAGGGCAGCGCCACGGTGCCGACCGTCGCCGCGGTCGCGACGGAGGACCCCGAAGTCGCCGCGAACAGCGCGCAGCTGCCGATGTTGGTGTGCAGCAGGCCGCCAGGCAACCGGCCCAGCCAGGCCGACAGCGCGATGTACATGCGGTCGGCGATGCCCGAGCGCAGCAGCAGTTCGCCGAGCAGCACGAACAGCGGGATGCAGGTGAGCAGGTTGTCGTTCTGCACGCCCCAGACCACCGGCGCGATGGAGTCCATGAACGGGTGCCCGTAGGCGGCGATGCCGCCCACGATGCCCACCACCGCCATCGAGACGGCGATGGGCAGGCCCACGAGCATCATCCCCAGCATGGCGAAGAAGGCCAGCGAGATGACCATGACGTTCATTTCTGCTCTCCTTCGGCCGCCTGGCGCTGCGCCAGGTCCTCGAGTTCTTCCTTCAGTTCTTCCTTGGCGCTCTTGGGCTGGAACTCGTGGTTCAGCCGGTCCATGCGCCCGCCGAACAGCAGCAGCGAGGCCCGCAGCGCGTAGCCGCACGCCACCAGCGCGAAGACCACCAGGCCGATGTACCAGACGGTCTGCGGATAGATCAGGGGCGTGGCCCAGGGCGTCTGCGCCGTGCTGCCGTACTGCAGCGTGTCGGCCAGCACCTTGAAGGCGATCCAGGCGATGAACACGCCCAGCGCCGCCAGGGAGACGACGGCGAACCAGTTCAGCACGGACTGCAGCCTGCGGGGCAGCAGCTCGTGGAACACGTCCACCCGGATGTGCGCCCGGCCCATCAGGGCGAGGCTGAAGGCGATCGTGGAGCCCACCGCCAGCGCGTAGCCGCCCAGTTCGTCGGCGCCTTGCAGCGACACGTTGAACAGCTTGCGCGACAGCGTCTCGACCGTCACCACGGCGGACAGCCCGAGGAAGAGCGCGCCGAAGACGGTGGCCAGCACCGTCTCGACGCGGTCCTTCATCGAGGCCGCCGACGCCGGCTTGGCCGCCCCGCCCGCGACGGGCGGGGCCAGCAGGTCGCTGGTCTGCGTGGCCACGGTCACTTCAGCCCCAGCACCGGCGCCACGGTCGCCTTCCACTTCTTCGAGCAGTCCGGGTTGGACTTGTCGCAGACCTCGGCCCAGACCGGCAGCGACACCTTGCTCACGGCGCCGCGCACCAGCTCCAGGTCGGCCGGCGAGACCGGCACGTTCACCAGGTTGAACTTCTTGCCCGTCTTGCAGGGCTCCTTGCCGGTGTTGCAGTTCAGCGCGTCCTGGAACAGCTCTTCGGAGTAGGACCAGATGTCGTTGGTGAGGCCCTGGAAGGCGGCCGTCAGCTTGGCCTGGTGGTCGGGCTTGAGCCGGTTCCAGGCCTTGAGGGTCATCGCGTAGCCGTTCAGCGCCATCTGGAAGCCCAGGGGCATCTGGTGCGTCGTCACTTCCGGCCAGCCGGCGGAGTTGGCGGAGCTGGGCCCGGTGATGGCGCAGTCCACGACGCCCAGCGACAGCGACTGGTGCGTGTCGGCGAAGGACACCGGCACCGGCGTGCCGCCGACCAGCTCGATGAACTTGGCCAGGTTCTGGTCGTACACGCGGACCTTCATGCCCTTGATGTCGGCCAGCTTGGCGATCGGCTTCTTGCAGAACAGCACCTGCGGGCCGAAGGGCCAGACGCCCAGCAGCTTCACGTTGAACTGCTTCTGCAGGCGCTCGTCGATGGTCTTGAAGTAGGCGTCGGCCACCTTGCGGCCGGTCGCGTAGTCGGGCGAGGCGCCCACCAGGTCCAGGCCCAGCAGCGTGGGCTCGTCGCGCGAGTTCTGCGACACGCGCAGCGACACGATGTCGAACAGGCCGGCCTTCATCACGCGCAGCTGCTCGGTGTCCTTCAGGCCCAGGGTGTCGATCGGCTTGTAGTCCACGTCGATCGGCAGGCCCGTCTTCTCGGCGAAGTGCTCGAAGAAGGCCTGTTCCTTGTTCTTCTGGATCAGGCCGGTCGCGAGCGGCTGGCCGATCATCTTGAACTGGATGTGCTGCGCGGCTGCGGGCAGCGCCAGCGTGGCGGCGAGCGCGACGGCCGCCAGGGACTTCAGGGGTCGCAGGGACATGGTGGAGCTCCTCAGGGTGGGTGGAGTGGGCAGGGGGGATCAGTAACCCAGCGCGCGCGGCAGCGCGGTCACCAGGGGCGGGAACAGCATGCAGGCGACCAGCACGCCGTACATCAGGGCGATGAAGGGCCAGACGTTGGCGACCAGCTCGCGCATGCGCACGCCGGTGATGCCGCAGACGACGAACAGCACGACGCCCACGGGCGGCGTCAGCATGCCGATCACCAGGTTCAGCACGAACAGGAAGCCGAAGTGCAGCGGGTCGATGCCGTACTGGATGGCGATCGGGTGCAGCAGCGGCACCAGCATGATGTAGGCGGCGTTCGACTCCAGGAACATGCCGACCACGAACAGCAGCAGCGAGACCAGCGCCAGGTACACGAGCGGGCTGTCGGTGATCGCCTTGAGCAGCACCGTCAGCTTCTGCGGCAGCAGGTCCACCGTCATCAGGTAGGTGATGACCGAGGCGAAGGCGATCAGCGCGCCGACCATGGCGGAGGTGATGGCCGCCCGCACGACGATGCCCGGCAGGTCCTTCATCGTCAGCGTGCGCGTCACGAAGAAGCCGAGCAGCGCGGAGTAGACGACGGCGATCGCCGATCCCTCGGTGGCGGTGAAGGCGCCGCCGACGATGCCGCCGATCACCAGCACCGGCATGGCCAGCACGACGAGCGAGCGGCGCAGTTCCGCCAGCACGGTGCGCAGGCGGAAGGGTTCGCCCGTGACGGCCCAGCCGCGGCGCGTCGCGATCCAGGAGCACAGGGCGATGAAACCGATGGTGATGATCAGGCCGGGCAGGACGCCCGCCATGAACATGCCGCCCACCGACACCGAGGAGCCGGCCATGAAGGCGTAGACGATCATGGCGCCGCTGGGCGGGATGATCGGCCCGAGGTTGGCCGCCGCCGCGACGATGGCGGTGGCGAAGCCCTTGTCGTACACCTTGGACAGCGAGGGCACCAGGATGGAGGACAGCGCGCTCGCGTCCGAGACGGCGGCGCCGGAGACCGTCGCCAGGCCCGCGCCCGAGAGCATGGTCACGTGCGCCAGGCCGCCGCGCACGCGGCCGACGATGGTGTTGGCCAGCGCGATCAGCCGCTCGACGATGCCCGCCTTGATCATCAGCTCGCCCGCCAGCATGAAGAAGGGGATCGCCATCAGCGGGAAGGAGTTGATGGCGTGCATCATGCGTTGCGGCACCATCGTCAGGTCCACGCCGCTCGCGAGCAGCGCCACCAGCGCCGCCACGCCCATGGCGAAGGCGATGGGCAGCCCCAGCAGCGACAGGCCCATGAAGCCGGCGATGACGGCGGCGCTCATTCCGCGCCTCCCGCCTTCCTGGCCGGCGGGCCGGCGATCACGATGCGCAGCAGGTGCAGCGCGCTGAACAGCGCGCCGATGGCGACGGGCACGATGAACCAGCCGACGCTGATGTCCACGGTGGCCATCAGCTCGTCCCACTGCTCGCGGCAGGTGCGCACGGCCGCCCAGGCGATCGCCAGCATCATCGCGGCGGCCAGGGCCGCGCCGGCGCGGCGCAGCACGGACTGGCCGGCGGCCGGCAGCTTGTCCACCAGCAGGTCGATGCCGATGTGCGCGCCGTCGCGCACGCCCAGCGGGATCGCGAGGAAGATGGCCCACACGAAGGCGAGCCGCCCGATCTCGTCGGCCCAGTCGATCGATTCGTTGAAGCCGTAGCGCAGGGCGACCTGCGCCGAGACGACGCCGACCATCACGGCCACCGAGGCGAGCAGGACGGCCGTGAGCGCGCGGTCGGCGGCGCGCAGCAGGCGCAGGGGCCAGGCGGCGGGCACGGCGTCCGCGGCCGGCAGGGGCAGGGCGTGTTCCATGCCGTGCTCCTTCATGAGGGATCAGTGCTTCGCGGCCTCGGCGAGGACCTGGTTCACCAGGTCGGCGCCGGCGCGCTTCTTCACGTGCTCGATCACGGGCAGCGTGGCCTTGCGCATCTCCTCGCGGGCGGCCGGCGTGATCTCGGTGTAGGTCATCTTGGCCTTCAGCTGCGCCAGCTGCTTGGCCTCCTCCTCGGCGGCCAGCTTGCGCTGGTAGGCGATGGTGGCGGTCATGGCCTCGCGCACGGCCTTCTGGTATTCGGGCTTCAACTGCTCGAAGGCGCGCTTGCTGGCGACGACCGCGATGAAGTCGAAGAAGTGGCCGGTGTTCGAGAGGTACTTCTGCACCTCGCTGAAGCGGCTGGCGGAGATCACGCTGTACGGGTTCTCCTGGCCGTCGACCACGCGCTGCTCGAGCGCGGAATAGAGTTCCTTCACGTCCATGGCGACCGGGTTGGCGCCGAGCGCGCGGAAGGTGGCCAGGTGCGTGTCGTTGGGCTGCAGGCGGACCTTCAGGCCGTCGAGGTCCGCCTTGGTGCGGATCGGGCCCTTGCTGTTGGTGACGTGGCGCATGCCCAGCTCCATCCAGCCCAGCGAGATGAAGCCCTTGTCCTGCAGTTTCCTGTCGATCGCCTGGCCCACCGGGCCGTCGATCACGCGGAAGGCCGACTCGCGGTTGGCGAACACGAAGGGCAGGCTCACCGCCTCCAGCTCCGGGGCGATGCGCGAGAGGAAGGCCGCGCCCACCCAGGTCAGCGCCAGCGTACCGGAACGCACGGCGTCGACGTTCTCCTTGGCGCCCCCGAGCTGCATCGCGGGGAACACGTCCACCTGCAGCTGGTTGTTGGTCAGGCGCGCGACTTCCTTGCGGAACACCTGTTCCACGGCGACGCTGGACGGATGCTCGGTCGCGAAGTTGCCGGCGATCTGCAGCTTCTGCTGGGCGGCGGTGGGCAGCGCGGCGCCGAGCGCCAGGACGGCGGCCAGGGCGGCGCGGGCGATGGAGGTCTTCAGCATGCGGGTCCTCTGTTCAGGGTCGGGTGGCGTCGAGCAGCCGCGCGATGCCCTCGGGCAGCCCGCGGTGCGGCTTCTGGGGCGGCGGCGCGAAGCTGCCGCGCCGCGCGCGGCCGGGCTTCAGGGCCACCAGGGTTTCGGCGTGGCGCACGGCGCTGGAGACGCCGTCCACCACGGGCACGGGCAACTGCCCCTGCAAGGAGCGCGCGAGGCCCGCGAGCGGCGCGCCGGCGAGGATGATCACCTCGGCGCCGTCCTCGTCCACGGCGCGTTCGGCCAGCGCCTTCAGCGCCTGCGCGTGTTCTTCCTGCACGCCGCCGATGCTGGAAAGCGGCCGGTCGAGGGCGCGGATGCTGGCCAGCCGGTCGCCGAAGCCGTAGCTCTCCACCACCTCGCGGTACCAGGCCTGGATGCGCTGCGAGATCGCGATGATGGAAATGCGGTGGCCCAGCAGGTGCGCCGTGGCGAGCGCCGCTTCCGTCATGCCGGTGACCGGCACCGGCAGCAGTTCGCGCAGGCCCGTGAGCCCGGGGTCGCCGAAGGCGGCGACCACCACGGCATCGCAGGTCCCGCAGTGTTCGGCGGCCACCTGCGCCGTCGCATAGGCGCCCACCAGCGATTCGAAGCGCGTCTCGATGTAGGCGACGCCGAAGGGCGCCGTGCGCACCTCGATCTCCGTGCCGGGCGAGGCGCTGCGCTGCGCCTCGGCGCGGATCAGGTCCGACACGCTGTCCGAGATGTTGGGGTTGACCAGCAGGATGCGCATGGCGGCCTCAGGCGCGCTTGGGCAGCAGGGAGGGCGTGCCGCAGGGCAGGAACTTGCCGCGGCCGGCGTGGCCGGTGAAGGACTGGCCGTCCCACACGACCTCGCCGCGCGAAAGCGTCAGCGCCGGCCAGGCCTTCAGCTGCATGCCTTCGTAGGGCGTGTAGTCCACGGCGTGGTGCAGCCTGTCGTTGCGGATGGTGACTTCGCGCTCGTCCCACAGCACCAGGTCGGCGTCGCTGCCGACGGCGATCGTGCCCTTGCGCGGGTGCAGGCCGTAGGCCTTGGCCGGGTTGGTGGCGGTGAGCTCCACGAACTTCTGCAGCGTGATGCGGCCGCCCAGCACGCCCTCGGAATAGAGCAGCGGCAGGCGCGTCTCCACGCCGGGGATGCCGTTGGGGATGTGGCGGAAGGCGACTTCCTCGCCGCCGATCTTCTTGCCCTGCGGGTCCTCGTAGCGGAAGGGCGCGTGGTCGGACGAGAAGACGGTGAACAGGCCGTCGGTGAGGCCTTCCCAGATCTTCTGCTGGTTGGCCTTGTCGCGCGGCGGCGGGCTGCAGATGCAGCGCGCGCCCAGGTAGCTGTCGTCGATGCCGAGGTCCTCCGCGGTGAGGAACAGGTACTGCGGGCAGGTCTCGGCGAAGATGGACAGGCCGTGGCTGCGCGCCCAGCGGATCTGCTCGATCGCCTCGCGGCCCGACACGTGCACGATCAGGATCGGCACGTCGACCAGTTCCGACAGCGCGATCGCGCGATGCGTCGCCTCGCGCTCCACCAGCATGGGGCGCGCGTGCGCGTGCCAGCGGGGGGCCGTGCGGCCGGCGGCTTCCAGCCGCTTCGTCAGCCACTCGATGCAGTCGGCGTTCTCGGCATGCACCATGGCCAGCGCCCCGTGGGTGCGGGCCACGTCCAGCACGTCGAGGATCTGCGCGTCGTCCAGCTTCAGGTCGTCGTAGGTCATGTAGACCTTGAACGAGGTGTAGCCCTGCGCGATCAGCGCCGGCAGTTCCTTCTGCAGCACCTGCGGCGTCGGGTCGCTCACGATCAGGTGGAAGGCGTAGTCGATGCAGGCCTTGCCTTCGGCGCGGCCGTGGTAGTCGACTACCGCCGCCTCCAGCGACTGGCCCTTCATCTGCGCCGCGAAGGGGATCACGGTGGTGGTGCCGCCGCAGGCGGCCGAGCGCGTGCCGCTCAGGAAGTCGTCGGCCATCTTCGCCGGGCCTTCCATCGGCTGGTCGAGGTGGCAGTGGGCGTCGACCCCGCCGGGCGTGACGGTGCGGCCGGCCGCGTCGATTTCCTTCCGGCCTGCCGGCAGGCCCTCGCCGAGCAGGGCGATGCGCCCGCCGCGGATGCCGATGTCGCAGGAGAAGGTGTCGCTGGCCGTCGCCACGCGGGCGTTGCGGACGACCAGGTCCAGGCCGGTGGCGGCGCTGGATGCAGACAGGGTTGTCGACAATTCGTTGGCGGAGCGCGGGTTGGTCATGGCTTTCGTCAAGGTGGCGGCGCGTCCGCGGGTCCCGGGAAAGGGCCGGCCGGCCGGTGGGAGGCAACTATGGACGACGGGCCCGGGGTGCGCGGTTGGTGTTTACACCAATGTCGACAATTTGGATCAAAATATGTGGAATCGCCGGCCCGCCTTCGCCATACTCCGGGGCGGGGCGTGCGTTGCCCGTCCCGTCCAGGAGATTTCGTGACCCAAGCCTTGCGCCTGGGGGTGCTGACCCCCTCTTCCAATACCGCGCTGGAACCGCTCACCAGTGCGCTGGTCGCCGCCCTGCCCGGCGCCAGCGCCCATTTCTCGCGCTTCCGCGTCACCGAGATCGCGCTCGACGCGGCCGCCCTCGGACAGTTCGACGACAGCAAGATCCTGGCGGCCGCCGAGCTGCTGGCCGACGCCAAGGTCGACGCGATCGGCTGGAGCGGCACCTCCTCCGGCTGGCTGGGCTTCGACCGCGACCGCCAGCTGTGCGAGCGCATCCGCGAGCGCACCGGCATCCCGGCCACCACCGCGGTGCTGGCCTTGAACGAGCTCATGGCGCTCAAGCGCATCCGCAAGCTGGCCCTGGTGAGCCCCTACACGCCCGACGTGCAGCAGCGCATCGTCGCCAACTACCGCGACCTGGACATCGAGGTGGTCGCCGAGCGCCACCTGGGCATCCGCGTCAACCACGATTTCGCCGGCGTCACGCCGCGCCAGCTGCGCGAGCTGATGGACGACGTGGCCCGCGCCCGGCCGCAGGCCATCGCCACGTTCTGCACCAACCTGCGGGCGGCGCAGCTCGCGCCCGACTTCGAGGCGCAGCACCGCATCCCGCTGCTCGATACCGTGAGCACCACCGTGTGGGGCATGGTGCGCGCCGCCGGAGGCGCGCCGGAACGCATCACCGGCTGGGGGGAGCTGTTCCAATGGAGCTGAGCCCCGGACGCGGCAAGGCCGCTGAACGCGTCGCCGACAACGGCCACGCGCCCGAGCGCTCCCGCGCCGCCGCCAAGGGGGCGGCACGCAAGGCGCCCGCGGCGCGCGCCGAGCGCGAGAAGTCGGTCGACGAGATCTACGAGCGCATCTACACGGCCATCCTGGAGCACCGCCTGCACCCCGGCACCAAGCTGGGCGAGGAGCGGCTGGCGGACATCTTCGGCGTCAGCCGCGCGCGGGTGCGCGAGGTGCTGGCGCGGCTCGCGCACGAACAGATCGTGGAGCTGTTCCCGCAGCGCGGCGCCTACGTCGCCAAGCCCACGATCGAGCAGGCCCGCGACGTGTTCGAGGCGCGCCGGCTGATCGAGCCGGCGGTGCTGCGCCGGCTGGTCGACACGCTCACGCCGGAGAAGACCCAGCGCCTGCGCCAGCACCTGGAACTGGAGACTGATGCGCGCCGCCGCGGCGACAAGCGCGCCGTGATCCGGCTCTCGGGCGAGTTCCACACCTTGCTGGCCGACCAGGCCGGCAATTCGGCGCTGGCGCGCAGCATGCGCGAGCTGTGCATGCTGACCTGCCTGACCATCTTCCTGTACGACGCGCCGACCGCGCAGAGCTGCCGCGACGACGAACACCAGCTGATCATCGATGCCGTCGCGAAGCGCGACCGAGCGCGCGCCGAAAAGATCATGCTGGACCACCTGGACCACATCGAAGGCAGCCTGCAGCTGGACCACACCAACGGCGAGGCGGACCTGGAAGAGATCTTCCGGGCCTGAGCCCGGCCGTGCGGGCGTGAACAAATCACGCCCGGCGCCTCGGCGGACGGGCGGCGTTGCGGAATTTACGGGGGCTTTACCGCGACGGTTCACGCTCGCGCGTTGAGGGTCCATGAGGTCCCGCCACATGTCCATCGCCATGCACTCCGTCACCTACCGCCGCTTCCGTCGCGCCCTGCCCTGGCTCGGTGCGCTGCTCGTGTTCTGGCTGGCCACCGCGGCCTTCGCGCAGGACGCCGTGGACCCGCCCGGCCGGGTCGCCCACCTCAGCTTCCGCGAAGGCGGGGTCGTGTTCGCCCCGCAGGGCGAGGAGGAGTGGATCGACCTGCCGCAGAACCGGCCGCTCACCGTCGGCGACCGGCTCTGGAGCGACCGCGGCGCGCGCGCCGAACTGCAGCTCGGCTCGGCCACGCTGCACGTCGACGGCGAAAGCCACATCGGCGTGAGCGCGCTCGACGATCGCGCGGCGCAGTTCATCGTGCAGCAGGGTGCCGTGAACGCCCGCGTGCGCGAGCTGCTGGATGGCGAGAACTTCGAGATCGACACGCCCAACGTGGCGGTGCGTGCGCTGCAGCCCGGCGACTACCGCGTCGACGTCGATCCCGCCACGCAGCAGACGCGCGTGAGCGTGCAGAGCGGCCTGGCGGCGGTGTACGGCGAGGACGGCCAGTCCATCCAGCTCGGGGCCGGGCAGCAACTGAGCTTCGCCGGCCGCACGCTGGCGCAGGTGCAGGGCCCCGCCTACCAGCAGGACAGCTTCGGCCTGTGGGCCGCCGAGCGCAACCGGCAGGAGGACCAGTCCATCGCCGCGCGCCACGTGCCGCGCGGCGTGGTCGGCTACGCCGAGCTGGACCAGCACGGCACCTGGAGCCAGGACGCGACCTACGGCACGGTGTGGTACCCGCAGGTGACGGTGGCGGACTGGGCCCCCTACCGCTACGGCCACTGGTCCTGGATCGCGCCCTGGGGCTGGACCTGGATCGACGATGCGTCCTGGGGCTTCGCGCCCTTCCACTACGGCCGCTGGACGCGCATCCACGAGCGCTGGGCCTGGGTGCCCGGCCGCCTGGCCGCGCGTCCCTACTATTCGCCGGCCATGGTCGCCTTCCTGGGCGGCGACGGCGCGCAGTTCAGCCTGAGCATCGGCTCCGGCCCCGCGGTCGGCTGGTACCCGCTCGCGCCCGGCGAGGCCTGGTGGCCCACTTACCGCACCAGCCCGCGCTATGTCGGCTTCGTCAACTACAACATCGACCTGCACCGGTACCCGCGCAACTACGGCAACCACTACTGGCGCCAGCGCCCCTTCGCCGTCACGGCGGTGCGCGAGGACGACTTCCGCCACGGCCGCCCGGTGTATCGCCACTGGCGCGCGCTGCCGGCCGACGCGATCCGCCACGCCCGCATCGGCGCGGTGCCGGGGCGCCCGGAGCGCCACGGCGGGCGCGAATTCGATTCCGTGCGGCGCCTGCGCAGCACGCCGCCGGCGAACGTGCAGCCGCAGCGTTTCTGGGGCCACCGCGACGTGCCGCCCGCCGTGCGCGACCAGGCCCGCGCCCAGCGCGAGCAGGACCGCCTGCAGCGCGACGCCGAGCGCAACGCGCGCAGCCAGATCCGCGAAGCCGAACGCAACCGCCAGCTGCAGGACCCGCGCGTGCAGCGCGAACAATGGCAGCGCCAGCGCGAACAGGCCGGCCGCGACCAGCAGGAGCGCGCGCAGCGCGAAGCGTGGCAGCGGCAGCGGGAAGCGCAGCGCGAGCAGCGTGAAGCGTGGCAGCGCGAACGCGGGCAGGACCGCGACCGCGGCGGCTGGCAGCGCCAGCGCGAAGCCGAGCGCGGACGCTCCGAGCAGCCGCGGATGATCCGCCAGCAGCAGCCGGTGCAGGTGCCGCGCCGCGCGTCCGTGCCGGTAGTGGAGCAGGAACGCGCGGTGCGCGGCGGCGGCCGCGGTGAAGCCCGCGGCCATCGCGGCGGCGGCGAAGGCCGGCCGCAGGGCTTCCGGCTGGTGCCCTGAGGAGCCTAGCCCTCGTCCTTCAGCTTGTACTGCGACGCCAGCTGCGCCTGCACGTTCGGGGGCACCGGTTCGTAGTGGCTGAAGGAGATCGTGTAGCGGCCCTGGCCGCCGGTGAGCGAGTTCAGGCGTGACTGGTAGCTCGCGAGCTCCGACAGCGGCGCCTGGGCCAGCACCGTCAGCGCCCCCGCGGTGGCCGACTGCGTGCCGCTCACCTGGCCGCGCCGGGAGGCGAGGTCGCCGGTGATGTCGCCCATGTTCTGCTCCGGCGCGGCGATCTCCACGTCGACGATCGGCTCCAGCACGCAGGGCCGCGCCGCCTGCACCGCGGCGATCAGCGCCTTCTTGCCGGCCTGGATGAAGGCGATCTCCTTGCTGTCCACCGTGTGGTGCTTGCCGTCGTACACGACCACCTTGAGGTCGACGACGGGATAGCCCGCGATCACGCCGGCCTCCATCGCCTGGCGCACGCCCTTTTCCACCGCCGGCATGAAGTTGTTCGGGATCGCCCCGCCCTTCACCTCGTCGACGAACTGGAAACCGCTGCCGCGCGGCAGCGGCTCGATGCGCAGGAACACCTCGCCGAACTGGCCGGCGCCGCCGGTCTGCTTCTTGTGGCGGTGGTGCCCTTCGGCCGGCGCGGTGATCGTCTCGCGGTAGGCGATGCGCGGCGGCCGCGTCTCGACCTGGCAGTTGTGGATCTCGGTCAGGCGGTCCAGCAGCGTGCGCAGGTGCAGCTCGCCCAGGCCGTACACCACCGTCTCGTTGGTGGTCGCGACGTGCTCCACGCGCAGGCAGGGATCCTCGCTCACCAGCTTCTGCAGGATGTCGTGCAGGCGCTGCTCGTCACCGCGCCGCTTGGGCGTGATCGCCAGGCCGTGCACCGGCACCGGGAACTGCAGCGGCTTGAGGTGGATGTGCGCGTCTTCCGCCGCGTCGTGCAGGACCGCGTCGAAGTGCAGATCCTCCACCTTCGCGATGGCGCAGAGGTCGCCCGGCACCGCCTTCGCCACCTCCTTCAGCTCCTTGCCCTGCAGCATGAAGAGGTGGCCCACCTTGAAAGGGCGGCGCCCGTCCCCGACGTACAACTGGCTGTCGCGCGTGATCGTCCCCTGGTGCACGCGGATCACGCCCATCTTGCCCACGTAGGGGTCCTGCGTGATCTTGAACACGTGGCCCAGCACGTGCTTGTCGGGGTCGGCCTCGGCCCGGATCGGCTGCGCATCCTCGCCCTCGCCTTCCAGGAAGGCCGGCGGGTTGCTTTCGCTCGGGTCGGGCAGCAGGCGCTCGATCACGTCCAGCAGCTCCGGCACGCCGGCACCCGTGCGCGCGGAGACGAAGCAGATGGGCACGAGGTGGCCTTCGCGCAGCGCCTGCTCCAGCGGCGCGTGCAGTTCCTCCGGCGCGACGTCGCCGTCGTTCAGGTAGCGCTCGACGAAGGCGGCGTCGACCTCCACGACCTGCTCCACCAGCGCGCGGTGCGCCTGCTCCACGGAGGAGAAGTCGGGCGGCGGGCCGTCGTCCTGCAGCTTCCAGAAGCAGTCGACGACGCGCTCGCCCTTCTGCGAGGGCAGGTTCAGCGGCAGGCACTCCTTGCCGAAGGCGGCCTGCAGCTCGCCCACGAGCGCCTGCAGGTTGACGCCCTGCGCGTCGATCTTGTTGACGACGATGATGCGGTCGCGTTCGCGCTGCCGCGCCCACTCCATCATCCGCACGGCCATGGGCTCCACGCCCGCGGCCGCGTTGACCACGACGACGGCGGTCTCGACCGCTTCCAGGGCCGGCAGCGACTGGCCGAGGAAGTCGGGCGCGCCGGGCGTGTCGACGAGGTGGGTGGTGATGCCGCGGTGTTCGAAGTGCAGCAGCGCCGTGTTGAGCGAACGCAGCGCCCGCTTCTCCAGCGGGTCGTGGTCCGACACGGTGCTGCCCTTCTCTACGCTGCCGGGTGCGCCCACCGCCCCGGCCTTCCACAGCAAGGCTTCGGCCAGGCTGGTCTTGCCGCCGGCGCTCGGGCCCACCAGGGCCAGCGTGCGCCGTGCGGCGATGTCGCGATGGGTTGCCACTGAACGAGCCCTCCAGCGAACAAAGGGAGGACCATCCTACGCAGCTCGCGGGGTCCCCGCAACGCTCTCAGCTCGGCCTGCGCGGCACGCGTCAATGCAGAGTCGGCCTTGTCCCACAAGGATCGCGGAGCGCTCCTACAGAATGTGAGCGCGTGCTTGCTAAGCTGCCTCCCCATGCCCGACAGGAATCGAAACCGAGTTGGGGGCACGCCCGAGTTCGAACTCGCCTACTACACGAAGGAACTGGGCAAGCCCCTGCAGCGCCAGATGCTGCAGAAGCAGCTCGCCCTGCTGAGCGAGACCTCGATCCGCGCCGCCGGGCACGGCGAGGACCTGGCCCCCGAGCACGAAGGCCCGCCACCGCAGGAAGACCGCGCCGGCTAGCGGCGGGTCGCGGGCGCCGTTGTCATCCCAGCCGCAGCGCCATCACGCCCGCCACGATGGCGGCCGTGCCGAGCGCGCGGCGCGGCGTGAAGCCCTCCTTCAGCAACCAGCTGCCCAGCAGCGCCGCGAACAGCACCGAGGTTTCGCGCAGCGCCGCGACGGTGGCGACCGGCGCCCGCGTCATGGCCCACAGCGCGATGCCGTAGGAGCCGAGCGAGGCGAGCGCGCCCACCAGCGCGAGCGGCGCGCGCCGCCGCGCATAGGGCCAGGCCACGCGCCAGCCGCGACGGTGCAGCACGAGCAGCGCGAAAGGCCAGCCGTCCAGCATGAACAGGGCGGCCACGTACTGCAGCGCGTTGCCCGAACTGCGGGCGCCGAGCGCGTCGACGACCGTGTACACCGCGATCACGACGGCGTTGGTCAGGGCGAAGGCCACCGCCCGCGGCGAGTCCATGGCGTGGCGCGACAGCCCCAGCGCCAGCACGCCGCAGCTCACCCCCAGCACGCCCGCCCAGGCGAGCGGCGAGAGCGCCTCGCCCAGCACCAGCGTGGACGACAGCGCCACGAGCAGGGGCGCGGTGCCGCGCATCAGCGGGTAGGTGAGCCCGAGATCGCCATGCCGGTAGGCGCCGGCCAGCGCGAAGTAGTAGCCGATGTGGATGGTCACCGACGCCGCGATGAAGGGCCAGGACGCCGCCGGCGGCAGGCCCACGAGCAGCACCAGCGGCAGGCCCACCAGCGAGCCGAGCAGGTGGATGACGGCGGTGTCCAGCGCCTTGTCGCTGCTGGACTTGACCATGGCGTTCCAGCCGGCGTGCAGCAGGGCGCCGAACAGGACGGCCGCGGCGACGGGCCAGGTGAGGGTCATGGGCGGGGGCAGCGGCCCCACGCGAGCGCGAAGACTGTCAAGATAGCGGGCACGCGCGCATCATGACGGCGCGCGGGGAGATCGGCAACTTGGCCAGCACGCATCCGGCCCTCGAACAGCTGCGCAAGGACGGCGCCACCAAGGTGAAGGTGGCCGTGAGCGACATCGACGGGGTGCTGCGCGGCAAGTACCTCCACATCGACAAGTTCGAGGGCGCGGCCGCCGGCGGCTTCGGCTTCTGCGACGTGGTGTTCGGCTGGGACATGCTGGACGTGACCTACGACAACACCTCGGTCACGGGCTGGCAGCACGGCTACCCCGACGCGCTGGCGCGGGTGGACCTGGACACGGCGCGCCGCGTGCCGTGGGACGGGAACGTGCCGTTCTTCCTCGGCGAGTTCGTCAACGCGGACGGCTCGCCCTTCCCGGTCTGCCCGCGGCAGGTGCTCAAGCGGGTGCTGGCGCGCGCGGAAAAGCTCGGCTACCAGGTCATGACCGGCATGGAGTTCGAGTGGTTCAACTTCCGCGAGACGCCGCACACCTGGGCGGACAAGAACGGCGCGCCGCCGGAGCCGATCACGCCGGGCATGTTCGGCTACTCGCTGCTGCGCATGGCCGACAACCCCGGCTTCTTCAACGCGCTGATGGACGAGATGCTCGCCTTCGGCGTGCCCATCGAGGGTTTGCACACGGAGACCGGCCCGGGCGTCTACGAAGCCGCCATCGGCTTCTCGCCGGCGCTGGAGCAGGCCGACCGCGCGATCCTCTTCAAGACCGGCGCGCGCGAGATCGGCAAGCGCTTCGGCATCATGCCCAGCTTCATGGCCAAGTGGAGCCAGAAATACCCGGGCTGCAGCGGCCACATCCACCAGAGCCTCTCGGACGGCAAGGCCAACCTCTTCCACGACGAAAAGGCGCAGCGGCGCATGAGCCCGCTGTTCGAGAGCTACCTGGCCGGGCAGGTGGCCTGCCTGATGGAGTTCGGCCCGCTGCTGTGGCCCACCATCAACAGCTACAAGCGCCTGGTCGACGGCTTCTGGGCGCCCGTCAAGCCGACCTGGGGCATGGACAACCGCACGGCGAGCTTCCGCGTGCTGGCCGGCTCGCCCAAGGCGACGCGGCTGGAGACGCGCTGTCCCGGCTCGGACGTGAACCCCTACCTGGCCATGGCGGCGGTGATCGCCGCGGGCCTGCACGGCGTGGAGCAGGGCCTGAAGCTCACCACGCCGCCGATCACCGGCACCAACCAGGGCGGCGAGGACGTGCCGCGCGCGCCGCGCACGCTGATCGAGACCACCCGCGTGTTCCGCGAATCGCGCATCGCGCGCGACTGGCTGGGCGACACCTTCGTCGAACACTTCGCCGCGACGCGCGAATGGGAATGGCGGCAGTGGCAGGATGCGGTGACCGACTGGGAATTGAAGCGCTACTTCGAGATCATCTGAACGCAGCATGAGCCTGGCGAATTTCTCCTTCCCGACGGCGATCCGCTTCGGCCCCGGCGCCCGCAAGGAAGTGCAGCGGCACCTGCAGGAGCAGGGCTTGCAGCGGCCGCTGATCGTGACCGACCGGGCGCTCGCGGCGCTGCCGGTGCTCTCCGAGTTCCAGTGGCACCTGCGCGAGCTGGACGCGATCGTCTTCTCCGGCGTTGCGGGCAATCCGACGGCGAGCCAGGTGATGGCGGGCGCGGCGGCCTACCGCGCGCACGGCGCCGACTGCGTGATCGGCTTCGGCGGCGGCGCCGCGCTGGACGTCGCCAAGGTGGTGGGCCTCGCGGCCACGCACGAGGGCGACATCATCGAATACGCGTGGGACCACCCGCAGGTGCGCGCGATCACGCGGGAACTGCCGTACTTCGTCGCCTTGCCCACCACCGCCGGCACCGGCTCCGAAGTCGGCCGCTCCGCCGTGATCAGCGAGGACGGCACCCACCTCAAGCGCGTGGTCTTCAGCCCGAAGATCCTGGCGCGGCAGGTGTTCGCCGACCCGGAGCTGACGCTGGCGCTGCCCCCGCACGTGACCGCGGCGACCGGCATGGACGCGCTCACGCACAACATCGAGAGCTACCTCTCGCCCGCGTACCACCCGCTGTGCGACGGCATCGCGCTGGAAGGCGCTCGCATCGCCGCGCGCTCGCTGGAGCAGGCGGTGCGGGTGCCCTCCGACCTCGCGGCGCGCGGCGACATGATGATGAGCTCCATGATGGGGGCCATCGCCTTCCAGAAGGACCTGGGCGCCGTGCATTCCTGCGCGCATGCGCTGGGCGCCGTCTGCGACCTGCACCACGGGCTGGCCAACGCGCTGATGATCGACACCGTGCTGGCCTGGAACTTCGAAAGCGCGCCGCGGAAGTTCGACGAGCTGGCGCACGCCTGCGGCGTCGCCGGCGGGGGCCGCGCCTTCGTACCCTGGCTGCGCCAGCTGAAGGAGCGCATCGGCATCACGGGCACGCTGGCCAGCCACGGCGTGACGCGCGAGCAGGTGCCGCGCCTGGTGGAGATCGCCGTGGCCGACATCTGCCACCAGACCAACCCGCGCCCGGTGACGGCACAGGATTTCGAGCGGCTGTTCGCGGCGGCGCTGTGAGCATGGACCGGCTGAAGATCGGCATCAGCGCCTGCTTCTTCCACCCCGACGGGGAGCGCAAGGCGGCGCCCTCCAAGACCCTGCTGTGGATCGAGCAGTCCACGGCGCACTGGGTGATGTCGCAAGGCGCCCTGCCGGTCATGATCCCCTCGCTGGACGGCGCGACCTTCCGCGGCGATGTGCGCGTGGCGGACTACGCGCAGTGGCTCGACGGCCTCGTGATGCACGGCGGCGCCGACGTCTGGCCGGGCAGCTACGGCGAGCAGCCCCTGCGCCCCGAGTGGCACGGCGACCGCGTGCGCGACGAATACGAGATCGCGCTGGTGAAGGCCTTCTCGGCCGCCGGCAAGCCGGTGTTCGGCATCTGCCGCGGCCTGCAGCTGATCAACGTGGCGCACGGCGGAACGCTGTACCAGGACATCCGCACGCAGAAGCCCGGCGCGCTGGTGCACCGCGACGCCGCGGCCTACGACCTCAATTTCCACGAGGTGGAGATCCTGCCGCAGACGCGCTTGGCGCAGCTGCTGCCGCCCGGGCGCCACAAGATCAACAGCGTGCACCACCAGGGCATCAAGGACGTCGCGCCGGGCTTCCACGTCGAGGCGGTGTCGCCCGTGGACGGCGTGGTCGAGGCGATCCGCCACGGCGGCGACGCCTGGGTCGCGGCGGTGCAATGGCATCCCGAGTTCCACCGGCCCGAGCTGGGCGTGGTGGACGACACGCCGCTGCTGCGCGATTTCCTGGAAGCCGCCCGCGCGGCGCGCGCCCGATGAACCTCCTGGCCGTCTACAACCCCGCCACCGGCGCGCTGCTGGCCAGCCTGCCGGCCGACGATGCCGACTCGGTCGCGGCGAAGGCGGGCGCCGCGCGCGCCGCCCAGCCCGCATGGGCCGCCCGGCCGCTCGCCGAGCGCAGGCGCTGCATCGAGGGCTTCCGCGCCGGCGTCGTGCGCGAGCTGGAGGACCTGGCGCAGGTGATGACGCGCGAGACCGGCAAGCCGATCCGCATGTCGCGCAACGAGCTGAACGGCCTGCTGCCGCGGATCGACTTCTTCCTCGCGGAAACGGAAGGCGCGACGGCCAGCGAGACGGTGCACGACGAAGGCGGCATGCGCGAGCAGATCCAGCACGAGCCTCTCGGCGTGGTGGCCAACATCTCGGCCTGGAACTACCCCTGGTTCGTCGGCTGCAACGTGATCCTGCCGGCGCTGCTGACCGGCAACGCCGTGCTGTACAAGCCCTCCGAGTACGCGCCGCTCACGGGCCTGGCGCTCACGCGGCTGCTGCACGAGGCCGGCGTGCCGCCCGACGTGATGGCGTGCGTGGTCGGCGCCGGCGAAGTCGGCGCGGCGCTGCTCGCGCAGCCGCTGGACGGCGTGTTCTTCACCGGCTCGCACGCGACTGGCCAGCGCATCGCGCAGGCCGTGGCGGGGCGCTTCCTCAAGCTGCAGCTGGAGCTGGGCGGCAAGGATCCCACCTACGTCTGCGAGGACGCGGACCCGAAGGCCGCGGCCGAGTCGCTGGCCGACGGCGCGATGTACAACACCGGCCAGAGCTGCTGCTCGGTGGAGCGCATCTACGTGCACGAGCGCATCCACGATGCCTTCGTCGAGCACTTCGTGCGCACCGTGCGCGGCTTCCGCATGGGCGATCCGCTGGGCGAGGACACCTACATCGGCGCGATCACGCGCGCGCCGCAGCTGAAGGTGCTGGACCACCAGGTCGCCGACGCGCAGCGCAAGGGGGCCACGCTGCTGCTGGGCGGCCGCATCGGCGCCGGCCCCGGCAACTGGTACGAGCCCACGGTGCTGGTCGACGTGGACCACGGCATGGAGGTCATGCGCGAGGAGAGCTTCGGGCCCGTCATCGGCATCCAGAAGGTGGCGAACGACGAGGAGGCCGTGCGCCTGATGAACGACACGCGCTACGGCCTCACGGCCGGTGTCTACACGCGCGACGAGGCGCGGGCGCGCCGCATCCTGGCGCAGGTGCACGCCGGCAGCGTGTACTGGAACTGCTGCGACCGCGTGAGCCCGCGCCTGCCCTGGAGCGGCGTCGGCGATTCGGGCGTGGGGCTGACGCTCTCGCGCTACGGAATCCAGGCGTTCACGCGGACGAAGGCGTGGCACCTGAGAAGTGCGTGAAGTTGCTGGGGTTCGCTGCGCTCACCACCAGCCTACGGGACCCGTCCGGCGGCTGTTCGTAGGCTGGCGGTGAGCGCAGCGAACCCCAGCTAAACCCACTCCCCCTCCCGCAACTCCCGCGTCAGCCACGCCGCATAGATCGGCGCCGCCACCAGCCCGGCGAGCCCGAAGGCGGATTCCAGCACCAGCATCGCCGCGAGCATCGCGTAGGTCGGCACGCGCGTGCGGCCGCCGACGATGCGGGCGTTGAGGAAGTATTCGAGCTTGTGGATGACGACCAGGAAGCCCAGCGAGGCGACGCCGACCCACACCGACACCGTCAGCGCCGCCACCGTGATCGCCGCGTTCGACAGCAGGTTGCCGATGATGGGCACCAGGCTCGCGAAGAAGGTGAAGCCCACCAGCGTGGGCGCCAGCGGCACGCGATACCCCAGCGCCGGCAGCACGACCAGCAGGTACACGCCCGTGAGCAGCGCGTTGATCAGGGAGATGCGCAGCTGCGCCGAGAACACGTCGCCGAAGGCATTGGCGAGCTGGAGCATGCGCTGCTGCGCCAGCACGATCAGCGGCCGTTGCGGCGGGCCGCGGTCGTCGTGGCGCGCGGCCGCCGCCATGAGGCCGATCGCCACGCCGATGATGATGTGCACCAGGATCTTGAGCGCCTCGCCGCCCCAGCGCTGCACGTCGCCCGCGTGCGCGCGCAGCCACTGGCTGACGGCATGCTGCACGGCATCGGCCGACTCGGGCAGGCGTTCCACCACCCAGCCCGGCGCCGTCGCGCGGATCTGGTCCAGCGTATCGGCCACGAGCTGCATCAGCCGGCCCAGTCCGCCCGACTTGAACAGCAGCTCGAAGGCCGCCAGCAGCGCGAGCGCCAGCGCGAACACGGCCGCCGAGACGATCAGCCAGCGCACCGCCCGCCGGGACCAGGACCCGTGGGCCGGGCCGGTGAAGCTGCGCACGCGGCGGTAGAGCACGAAGCCGGCGAGCCCGGCGAAGAGCGCGGAGAGCAGGTCCAGCCAGAGCAGGCCGACCAGGGCGGCGGCAGCGATGAGCACGCTGCGCAGGCGCAGCCGCTCGGTCCCCGGATCGGGCGCGATCTCCAGTGGCGGCTGCGGCCGTTTCACCCGGCCATTGTGCCCGCCGCTACTTCGCCTTGGGGCGGCCGTACTTCGCGGTGAAGCTGGCCTTGGCGAGCTTGTTGGCGTTGATCATGAAGCCGGCCAGCGCCGCCGTCGCGTCGGCCGGCAGCTCGAGCTTGTCGACCTTCAGCGCGTAGACGGTGAAGACGTAGCGGTGCGGCTTGTCGCCCGGCGGCGGGCAGGCGCCGCCCCAGGCCGCCACGCCGTAGTCGATGCGCACCTGGTGCGCCCCCGGCGGCAGGTTGGCGTTGCTCGCGTTGCCGGCATCGGGCTTCAGCTCGGTGACCTCCGCCGGGATGTTGACGACGGACCAGTGCCACCAGCCCGAGCCGGTGGGCGCGTCGGGGTCGTAGACCGTGACGGCGTAGCTCTTCGTTCCCTTGGGGGCGCCGCTCCACTTCAGCGCCGGCGACTTGTTCTCGCCGTTGCAGCCGAACACGTTGGCCTCGAACTTCTTCGCCATCGTGGCGTTCGGCTTGATGTCGGGGCTTTCCAGCTTGAAGGCGGCGTGCGCGCTGCCGGCGAAGGCGGTCGCCAGGATGGCCGCGGCGCTGAGGCTTCGGATCATGGGCATCCTCCTGGAATGCAGGGGGAGGCAGTTTGACAGAAGCGCCCGCGCCGCGCGAGCCCGGCGATCAGGACAGGTGCTTGCCGACGATGCCCGCCAGTTCGAACATCGTCACCTGCGGCTTGCCGAACACCGGGCGCAGCTTCTCGTCGGCGTTGATGGCGCGCTTGTCCTTCGCGTCCTGCAGGCCCTTGGCCTTGATGTAGTCCCAGATCCGCTTGATCACCTCGGTGCGCGCGATCGGCTCCTCGCCCACCACGGCGGCCAGCTCGGGGCTCGGCTTGAGGCCGGCCGCCGGCTTGCGCGGGGCCTTGGCGGCGGCCTTCTTCGCCGGTGCCTTCCTGGCCGCGGTCTTCTTCGCCGCTGCCTTGGCCGCCTTCGCGGTCACCTTGTAGTCGGACGCCGGCTCCTTCGCCTTGGCGCGCTGCGCCGCCGTCGTCTTCGTCGCCGCGCCGGCCGTCTTGCGCGGCGGGAACTTGGAGGCGCGGGGCTCGAACTCGAAGTTCACCTTGCCCGCCTCCGCGTCCCAGGCCAGGTAGGCCTTGAAGGGCCGGCGCGTGCGCATGGAGACGAACTTGTCCAGCAGGTCGGTCTTGCCGGTGGCCAGCAGCTTGGCCATCTGCTCGCGCTCCACCGGCTGCTGCAGGATGATCTTGCCGCTGCGGAAGTCGCAGCTGGGCGTGGGGTGCTCCTGCGTCGGCACGGCGCGCTCGCAGACGTAGTTGCTGCCCCATTCGAACACGCGGTGGCCGCACTTGGGGCAGGGGCCCAGCGGCTCCTGCGCCGACAGGTCCACCACCTCGCCGGTCTCGGCGGGGTCGGCCTCATTGCCGAAGTCGAACTCCAGCTTCCAGTTCTTCTCTTCCTCGTCGTAGACCAGGGCCAGTTCCGCCGTGAAGGGCCAGCCCGCCTTGGAGCGGAAGCCCTGCAGCGGGCCGATGCGCTTGTCGCGCAGGAACTGCTCGACCTCGTCGAGCTCGAAGGCGCGGCCGGCCGGGATCTTGGTGAAGGAGAAGCCGCAGGGCGGCTGGCCCGCCTTGCCGATGCAGTTGTAGCGGCGGTAGGTCTCCTGCACCACGCCGCCGCAGTTCGGGCAGGGCGTCTTGAGCGTCGCGTAGTCGCCCGGCACCGTGTCGCGGTCGTACTCCTTGGCCTTCATGACGATGCGCTTCGTCATGTCGGCGATCTCGCGCATGAACTGCTCGCGCGAGAGCTTGCCGTGCTCCATCTGCGCCAGCTTGTATTCCCATTCGCCGGTCAGCTCCGGCTTGCTCAGCTCCTCCACGCCCAGGCCGCGCAGCAGCGTCATCAGCTGGAAGGCCTTGGCCGTGGGGATCAGCTCGCGGCCCTCGCGCAGCATGTACTTCTCGTTGATCAGGCCTTCGATGATGGCCGCGCGCGTGGCCGGCGTGCCCAGGCCCTTCTCCTGCATGGCCTCGCGCAGCTCGTCGTCTTCCACGAACTTGCCTGCGCCTTCCATGGCGCCCAGCAGCGTCGCTTCGCTGTAGCGCGCCGGCGGGCGGGTCTTCAGGCCCTTCGCCTCGACCGACTCGGCGCGCACCATCTCGCCGGGCTGCACCGGAACGAGGTTCTGGCCCTTGTCGCCTTCCTTCGCGTCCTCCACCTGGTCGGCCGCTTCCTTGCCGTAGATCGCGAGCCAGCCCGGCTTCACCAGCACCTTGCCCTCGGTCTTGAAGTGGTGGCCGACGGCCTGGCTGATGCGGGTGGTGACCAGGTATTCGGCGCTGGGGAAGAACACCGCGAGAAAGCGGCGCACCACCAGGTCGTACAGCCGCTGCTCGGCGTCCGACAGGCCGCTGGGCGCCTGCAGCGTGGGGATGATGGCGAAGTGGTCCGAGACCTTGCTGTCGTCGAAGACCCGCTTGATCGGCTTGACGTAGCCTTCCTTCACCGCCTGCTGCGCGAAGGGCGCGAGGTGGCGCATGCCGCTGTCGGCGAGCATGCCCATGGTGTCGTGCACCACCTTCACGTAGTCCTGCGGCAGGTGGCGCGAGTCCGTCCGCGGGTAGGTCAGGGCCTTGTGCCGCTCGTACAGCGACTGCGCGAGCGCCAGCGTCGTCTTGGCGGAATAGCCGAAGCGGCCGTTGGCCTCGCGCTGCAGCGAGGTCAGGTCGAACAGGCCCGGCGCGGCCTGCGTGGTCGGCTTCGACTCCTCGGTGACGGTCGCGGCCTTGCCGCGCACCGCGTCGGCGATCGCCTGTGCCTCCTGCAGGCTCCAGACGCGGTCGGCCTTCTTCTCCGGGTCCTCGGGGTCCTTGCGGAACTTCGGGTCGAACCACTTGCCGGGATACTCGCCGGCATCGGCCAGGAAGCTGCCGTGCACTTCCCAGTAGTCGCGGCTGACGAACTTGCGGATCTGCTCCTCGCGCTCGACCACGATCGCCAGCGTGGGCGTCTGCACGCGGCCGACGGTGGTCAGGAAGAAGCCGCCGTCGCGCGAGTTGAAGGCCGTCATGGCCCGCGTGCCGTTGATGCCCACCAGCCAGTCGGCCTCGGAGCGCGAGCGCGCCGCGTGCGCCAGGCCTTCCATCTGCCTTTCGCTGCGCAGCTTCTCGAAGCCCTCGCGGATCGCCTGCGGCGTCATCGACTGCAGCCACAGGCGCCGCACCGGCTTGCCCAGCGGCTTGGCGCCGCCGGCGTACTGCTCGATCAGGCGGAAGATGAGCTCGCCCTCGCGGCCCGCGTCGCAGGCGTTGACCAGCTCGGTCACGTCCTTGCGCCTGGCCAGCTTCACCACCGCGTTCAGGCGCGACCTGGTCTTGTCGACCGGCTTCAGGTCGAAGTAAGGGGGGATGACCGGCAGGTGGGCGAAGCTCCACTTGCCGCGCTTGACGTCGAACTGCTCGGGCGCGTGGATCTCCACCAGGTGGCCCACGGCGCTCGTCACGACGTACTTCTCGTTCTCGAAGTACTCGTCGTGCTTGTCGAACTTGCCGGCCACGGGGGTCAGGGCCCGGACGATGTCCTGGGCCACGGACGGCTTTTCGGCAATGACCAATGTTTTCACGGACGCTCACGCGGCCCCTTGCGGCGCCGCCTCCTTGGCTGTTCTTACAATCGCGCTTTTCCTCGCGCGCGTGCGCACACGCGCATGCGCGCACGTGTACGAATCCAAATTAACACGAAATCCTTCCATGCCCCCCACGCCCGCCGCGAAGCCCCAGGCCCCCAAGACCAACCGCAGGATCCAGGTCCGCCGCTCGGGGGTGCACGGAAAGGGCGTCTTCGCGCTCCAGGACATCCCCGAGGGCGAGACCCTCATCGAATATGTGGGCGAGATCATCACGTGGAAGGAGGCGCAGCGGCGCCACCCGTGGAATCCGGAAGACCCGAACCATACTTTCTACTTCCACGTGGACGACGGGCGCGTGATCGACGCGGCGGTGGGCGGCAACGCCTCCCGCTGGATCAACCATTCGTGCGACCCGAACTGCGAGGCCGACGAGCAGGACGGCCGGGTGTTCATCAAGAGCATCCGCAACATCAAGGCCGGCGAGGAGCTGAACTACGACTACGGCCTGATCATCGACGAACCGTACACGAAGAAGCTGAAGGCGGAGTATCCGTGCTGGTGCGGCAGCAAGAACTGCCGGGGCACGCTGCTCGCGCCCAAGCGCCGCAAATGAACGGATCGGCCGAAGCCGTCTGGCAGGCGGTCGCGCCGCTGCTGCCCGGCTTCACGGTCGAGATCCTGCCCGAGGTCGATTCCAGCAACAGCGAGCTGATGCGCCGGGCGCGGGCCGGGCGGGCGGAGCCGGTGCTGCTGGTGGCCGAGCGGCAGACGTCGGGCCGGGGGCGGCTGGGCCGCAACTGGCTCAGCGGCGCGGGGGATTCGCTGACCTTCTCGCTGGGGCTGGAACTGGCGCCGGCGGACTGGTCGGGGCTGTCGCTGGCGGTGGGGGTGAGCGTGGCGGAGAGCCTGCATCCGGAACTGCGGCTGAAGTGGCCGAACGATCTCTGGCTGGGGGATCGGAAACTCGGCGGGATCCTGATCGAGACGGCGAGCGCCGGCGGCGCCCTCACCCCGGCCCTCTCCCGCGAGCGGGAGAGGGAGCAAGGGCGGTATGCGGTGATCGGGGTCGGGATCAACATCGCGCCGCGTCCCGATACCGGGCTGTCCACGCCGGCGGCGGCGCTGCGCGAACGGTGGCCCGAGGCCGAAGCGGGTGCCGTGCTGCAGCGGCTGGCCGGGCCGCTGGTGCGGGACGTGCTCGCCTTCGCCGCCGCCGGCTTCGCGCCTTTCCAGGCCCGCTTCGCGGCCCGCGACGTCCTGCGCGGCCGGCCGGTGACGCTCAGCGACGGCACGGAAGGGACGGCGCAGGGCGTGGACGGCACGGGCGCCCTGCTGGTGCATACTGCGGCCGGCCTGCGGACCGTCAGCAGCTCCGAAGTGAGCGTGCGTCCCGCAGGCCCCTGATCCATCCTTCCCATGCTGCGCCTGCTCGTCCTGCTCCTGCTGCTGGCCAACGGCGGCTACTACGCCTGGTCGCAGGGCTACCTCCTGCCCTGGGGCGTCGGCCCCACGCAGCAGTCGGAGCCGCAGCGCCTGCGCCAGCAGGTGCGGCCGCAGGCGGTGCGGGTGCTGCCGGCGGGCGAGCTGCGGCGCGTCGAGGCGCAGGCGGCGCAGGGGCCGCGCGCGCCCGAGTGCCTGCAGAGCGCCGTGCTGGAGGAGGCGCAGGCCGCGCCCCTGCGCGGCGCGCTCGCGTCCTGGCCGGCCGGCTCCTGGAGCCTGCAGTCCGTCGCCGAGCCCGCGCGCTGGATCGTCTACATGGGCAAGTACGCCGGCGTCGAGCAGGTCGCGCGCAAGCGCGCCGAGCTGCGGCAGATCGGCGTGAGCTTCGAGGCCCTGGCCAATCCGGAACTGGAGCCCGGCCTGTCGCTCGGCGGCTTCCCCACGCAAGCCGCGGCCGAAGCGCACCTGGAGGCGCTGGCACAGCGCGGTGTGCGTACTGCGCGCGTGGTGCAGGAGCGGCCCGAGCAGCGCGGCCAGCGGCTGGTGCTGCCGGCGGTGGACGACAACCTGCGCCCGCACCTGGACGAACTGAAGACGGCGCTGGCCGGCAAACCCCTGCGGCCCTGCCGCTGACCCAAGGAGAACCCGAGATGTCCCTCAAGCTGTATTTCGCGCCCGGCGCCTGTTCCTTCGTGCCGCACACGCTGCTGGAGACCGCCGGCGCCGACTTCGAGCCGGTCATGGTGAAGCTGCACAAGGGCGAGCAGAACGAGGCGGCCTTCCGCGCGGTGAACCCGCGCGGCCAGGTGCCGGTGCTGGTGGACGGCGACACGACCATCACGCAGATCGTCGCCATCGTCACCTGGCTGGACGCGAAGTTCCCCGAGCAGCAGTTCCTGCCGCGCGACGCCTTCGCGCGCGCGAAGCTGCTGGAGACGCTGGCCTGGATGAACAACACCGTGCACCCGACCTTCACGCACGTGTTCATGCCCCACAAGTTCGCCGGCACGCCGGAGACGCAGGCGGAGCTGAAGACCTTCAACGCGAAGGTGTACGCCGGCCTGCTGGGCGAGATCGAGAAGATGGCGCAGGCGGCCGCCGCGGCCGGCCGGCCTTTCCTGGGCGGCGAGCGCTTCGGCCCGCTGGACGCCTACGCCCTCACGCTGCTGCGCTGGGGCGGCTTCGCGCAGATCGACCCGGCCGGCTTCCCGGCGCTGTGGGCGCACGTGCAGAAGGTCGCGGGCCTGCCCGGCGTGGCGCGGGCGATCGAGCGCGAGCGGCTGCAGTTGAACTTGTACAAGCCGGCCTGACGGTCGCAGTCCATGTCATCCCGGGCTCGACCCGGGATCCACGGATGCGTTGCACTGCGCCGCCAGTGGATTGCGGGTCAAGCCCGCAATGACATTTCCTCGGGTGGGCGGGTGGCGTCTTCCCCCGCCTCGAACCGCACCGTCACCCGCGTCCCCGGCGGGTGCTGCCCGGGGTGGGCGTCCTCCACCGTGATGCGCGCGCGGTGCTGCTGCGCGATCTCCAGCACGATCGGCAGGCCCAGGCCCGAGCCGTCGACGTTGGTCCCGAGCGCGCGGTAGAAGGGCTGGAACACCAGCTCGCGTTCCGACTCCGGGATGCCCGGGCCGGTGTCCTCCACCTGCAGCACCTGCACGCCGCCGAAGGGGTCGGCGAGCACCCGCGCCGTCACCACGCCGGGCTGGCCGGCGCTGGAAGGGGTGTAGCTCACCGCGTTGTCCAGGAGGTTGCGCACCAGTTCCTTCAGGAGCGTCGGGTTGCCCTGCACCGTGACGCCGGGCGTGCCGGGCTGCGCGCCGTCGTACCCCAGGTCGATGCGCCGCTCCATCGCGCGCGGCACCGTGTCGCGCACCGCCTCGATGGCCAGCGCCGCCAGGTCGCAGGGCTGGCGCACGAGCGTGCTGCCGCTGCTTTCCGCGCGTGCGAGGGCCAGCAGCTGGTTGACCGTGTGCGTCGCGCGCATGCTGGAGCGGCCGATCTGCTTGAGCGACTGCTTCAGCTCCTCGGCGTTGAACTGCTCGCGCTGCGCGAGGTCGGCCTGCATGCGCAGGCCCGCCAGCGGCGTCTTCAGCTGGTGCGCCGCGTCGGCCAGGAAGCGCTTCTGCGTGGCGATCGACCCCTTCAGCCGCGTGAGCAGGTCGTTCACCGAGGACACCAGCGGCGCCACCTCCAGCGGCACCACCTTCTCGTCCAGCGGGCTCAGGTCGTCGGGCCGGCGGCGGCGGATGCGCTCCTCCAGCTCCGACAGCGGCTTGATGCCGCGCACCAGCGCCAGCCACACCAGCAGCACCGCCAGCGGCAGGATCACCAGCTGCGGCAGCATCACGCCCTTGATGATCTCGGTGGCCAGCACCGAGCGCTTCTCGCGCGTCTCCGCCACCTGCACCAGCGCCGGCGGCGCGCCCGGCACCGGCACCCAGGTGGTCGCGATGCGCACGTCCAGCCCGCGCATCTCCGCGTCGCGCAGGCGCGTCTCGCCCGACGCGGCGCCGTCCCTCCCGGCCGGCGCCGGGAAGTCGCGCTCGCCGGCCAGCAGCTCGCCCTGCGAGCCCAGCACCTGGTACCAGACCTGGTCGGAATCGTCGGCGCGCAGGATCTCGCGCGCGGGCTGCGGCAGGTTGAACGCCGCGCGCCCGCCCTGCACCGTGACCAGCTGCGCCAGCGCCTGCACGTTGTATTCGAGCGCCCGGTCGAAGGGCTTGCCGGCGATGCTCTGCGCCACCAGCCAGGTGAGCGCCAGGCTCACCGGCCACAGCAGCAGCAGCGGCGTGAGCATCCAGTCGAGGATCTCGCCGAACAGCGAGCGCTGCTCACGCTGGAAGATGTTCATCCGGCCGCGGTCAGGGGATCTTCTCGAGGCAGTAGCCCAGCCCGCGCACCGTGGCGATGCGGATCGGGCCGCGCTCGATCTTCTTGCGCAGGCGGTGGATGTAGACCTCGATCGCGTTGGTGCTGACTTCCTCGCCCCACTCGCACAGCCGGTCCACCAGCTGGTCCTTGCTGACCAGGCGGCCGGCGCGCTGCAGCAGCACCTCCAGCAGGCCCAGCTCGCGCGCCGACAGTTCCACCATGCGGCCGTCGATGCTGGCGACGCGGCCGGCCTGGTCGTACACCAGCGGTCCGTGGCGGATCGTGCTGGTGGCGCCGCCCATGCCGCGCCGCAGGAGCGCCCGCACCCGCGCCTCCAGCTCCGAGAGCGCGAAGGGCTTGGCCATGTAGTCGTCCGCGCCCAGGTCGAGGCCCTTCACGCGCTCCTCGATCGCGTCGGCCGCGGTCAGGATCAGCACCGGCAGGCTGGAGCCGCGGGCGCGCAGCTTGCGCAACACCTCCAGGCCATGGAGCTTCGGCAGGCCCAGGTCGAGGATCAGCAGGTCGAACTCGTCGTGGGTCAGGAGCGCGGTCTCGGCCTCCGTGCCGCTCGCCACGTGGTCCACCGCGGCGCCCGACGCGCGCAGGCTGCGCAGCAGCCCGTCGGCCAGGACCTGGTCGTCTTCGGCGATGAGGATGCGCATGGGATCTCCCGGGCTGCGCGATTCTAGGCCGCGCTGCCGCCCGCGTACGCTTCCAGCCCGATCGCGACGACGGTCGCCACGTCGGCGCCGACCTCCTGGCGGAATTCGCGTTCCGCCTGGGCCACGGCTTCCTTGAAGGCCTGCAGCCACAGCAGCCCCGTGGGCGTGAACTGCACCAGGCGCGCCCGGGCGTCGCGCGGGTCCGGCTCGCGGGTGACGAGCCCCCAGGCCTCGCACTGGGTCACGAGGTCGCCCATGGCCTGCTTGCTCATGCCGGCCTTCTGCGCCAGGTCGGTCAGGCGGGTGCCCTGCAGCTCCAGGTGGCGGGTGATGTGGATGTGCGCGGCGCTGATCTGCGCGCGCGCCGCCAGGTTGGACAGGGCCAGCGGCACGTCGATGTTGGTCGCCATGAGGCGCAGCACGCGCTCGTCGAAGCGGCGCATGGCGTGGCCGAGCAGCCGCCCGAGGTGGGTGAGGCGCCAGCCGTCGTCGGTGGAGCTCATCCCGAGATCGTAAGGCAAACTGACCAAAAAAGCGGTTGTCCGCCGGGTACTTCGCTCGTTACATTACTGGCCATGCATCCAGCCTGTTCGTCGAACCAGTGGGTGCGGCCCAAGAGATCGAACCACTGATGCGCAAGGAGAAACCCATGGACGCCCAAGTCAAAGGAAGCAGGATCGCCCCGGCCGACAACGAGAAGGCGAAGGCCCTGCAGGCGGCGCTGGCCCAGATCGAGAAGCAGTTCGGCAAGGGCACGATCATGCGCCTCGGCGAAGGCGAGAAGATCGAGGACATCCAGGTCGTCTCGACCGGCTCGCTGGGCCTGGACATCGCCCTGGGCGTCGGCGGCCTGCCGCGCGGCCGGGTGATCGAGATCTACGGCCCGGAGTCGTCGGGCAAGACCACGCTGACGCTGCAGGTCGTGGCCGAGATGCAGAAGCAGGGCGGCCAGTGCGCCTTCGTGGACGCGGAGCACGCGCTGGACATCCAGTACGCGCAGAAGCTCGGCGTGAACGTGTCCGACCTGCTGATCTCCCAGCCCGACACGGGCGAGCAGGCCCTGGAGATCGTCGACAGCCTGGTGCGCTCCGGCGCGGTCGACCTGATCATCGTCGACTCGGTCGCGGCGCTCACGCCCAAGGCCGAGATCGAGGGCGAGATGGGCGACTCCCTGCCCGGCCTGCAGGCCCGCCTGATGTCGCAGGCGCTGCGCAAGCTGACCGCCACGATCAAGAAGACCAACTGCATGGTCATCTTCATCAACCAGATCCGCATGAAGATCGGCGTGATGTTCGGCAGCCCCGAGACCACCACCGGCGGCAACGCGCTGAAGTTCTACGCCTCGGTGCGCCTGGACATCCGCCGCACCGGCACCATCAAGAAGGGCGAGGAGGCCATCGGCAACGAGACCAAGGTGAAGGTGGTGAAGAACAAGGTCTCGCCGCCCTTCAAGACCGCGGAATTCGACATCCTCTTCGGCGAGGGCATCAGCCGCGAGGGCGAGATCATCGACATGGGCGTGGCCGCCCAGGTGCTGGAGAAGTCCGGCGCCTGGTACGCCTACAACGGCGAGAAGATCGGCCAGGGCCGCGACAACGCCCGCGAGTTCCTGCGCGAGAACCCCGACCTCGCCCGCGAGATCGAGAACAAGGTGCGCGAGCACCTCGACATCCCGCTGCTGCCGGTCGCCGCGGTCGAAGAAGCGGCGCCCGCGAAGTAAGGCCTGCATGGCCTTCGGCCAGCTGTCGCTGAAGGGCCGCGCGCTGCGCCTGCTGGCCGGCCGCGAGCACTCGCGCCGCGAGCTCGAACGCAAGCTCGCGGCCCACGAGGCCGAGCCGGGCCAGCTGAAGGCGACGCTCGACGAACTGCAGGCCCGCGGCTTCATCGACGAGCAGCGCGTGCTCGATTCCCTGGTGTACCGCCGCGCCCCGCGCCTGGGCGCCGCCCGCATCCGGCAGGAACTGCAGGCCAAGGGCCTCGACGCCGAGCGCGTGGCGCTGGCCGTGGCCAGCCTGCAGGCCTCCGAGGTCGAACGGGCCCGCGAGGTCTGGCGCAAGAAGTTCGGCACGCCGCCGGCCGACGCGGCGCAGCGGGCGAAGCAGGCGCGCTTCCTGGCAGCGCGGGGCTTCGAGGGCGCGGTGATCCGCCGCGTGCTGGGCGGCGAGGACGACTGAAAGGGCTGGCCGGCGCCCGCCGGCCTAGAGGCCCAGCATCAGCTTCAGGTTCTGCACCGCCGCGCCGCTGGCGCCCTTGCCCAAGTTGTCGAGGCGGGCCACCAGCACGGCGTGGGCGTAGTCCATGTTGCTGTAGACGCGCAGCTCCATCTTGTTGGTGTCGTTCAGCGCCGTCGGCTCCAGCTTGCCGTCGGCCGTGGGCGACTCGACGCTGACCCATTCGCTGCCCTGGTAGTGGCGCTTGAGCACGGTCTCCAGGTCCGCCGGCGTCGGCTTGCCGGGCAGCGTGTTCAGGTGCAGCGGCAGCTGCACCAGCATGCCCTGGCGGAAGTTGCCCACCGACGGCACGAAGATCGGCCGGCGCACCAGGCCGGTGTACTTCATGATCTCCGGCAGGTGCTTGTGCTTGAGTCCGAGCGCGTACAGCTCGTAGGCGGGCGCGGTGCCGGCCTCGTAGGCCTCGATCATCGTGCGGCCGCCGCCGGAATAGCCGCTCACCGAAGGCAGCACCACGGGATAGTCCACGGGCAGCACGCCCGCGTCCACCAGCGGGCGCACCAGCGCGATCGCGCCGGTGGCGTAGCAGCCCGGGTTGCTCACGCGCTCGGCCTGCGCGATCGCCTCGCGCTGGCCGGCGGCCAGCTCGGGAAAGCCGAACACCCAGCCCTCGGCCGTGCGGTGGGCCGTCGAGGCGTCGATGATGCGCGGCTTGCGCCCGCCCGCCCGGCCGATCTCGTCGACCATGGCGGCCGACTCGCGCGCGGCGTCGTCGTGCAGGCACAGGATCACGAGGTCCACGCCGGCCATCAGATCGCGCTTGGCCGCCGGGTCCTTGCGCTTCTCCGGCGCGATGCTCACGAGCTCGACCTGCGGCATCGTCGCGAGCCGCTCCCGGATCTGCAGGCCGGTGGTGCCGGCCTCGCCGTCGATGAAGACCTTGGGCATCTCTTTTCCTATAGCGAACGCTTATGGTGACTGTAAGCCCCACTGGCGTTTTGGTGCATTGCACCATGATACAGTCGCCGTTCGATTCCCGCCGACCGCCCCGTCCTCAGCGTCGCCCGGCCGTGCCGAACCCGCATCCCAATCCCCGAGAGACACCTCATGAAGATCCACGAGTATCAAGGCAAGGAGATCTTGCGCAATTTCGGCGTGCCCGTCCCGCGCGGCATCCCGGCGTTCACGGTGCAGGAAGCCGTGGAAGCGGCGCAGAAGCTGGGCGGCCCGGTCTGGGTGGTGAAGGCCCAGATCCACGCGGGCGGCCGCGGCAAGGGCGGCGGCGTGAAGGTGGCCAAGTCGGTCGACGACGTGAAGCGGCTCGCAGGCGAGATCCTGGGCATGCAGCTGAAGACCCACCAGACCGGCCCCGAGGGCCAGAAGGTGCGGCGCCTCTACATCGAGGACGGCGCGGACATCCAGAAGGAGTACTACCTCTCCGTCGTGACCGACCGCGCGACGCAGAAGGTCGCCTTCATCGCCTCCAGCGAAGGCGGCATGGACATCGAGGAAGTGGCGCACGCCACGCCCGAGAAGATCGCCAAGGTGTTCGTCGACCCGCTGGTCGGCTTCACGCAGGCGCAGGGCGAGGAGATCGCCAGGGGCATCGGCATGCCGGCCGACTCCAAGGCGCAGTTCATCGACGTCTGCCAGAAGCTCTACAAGTGCTACATGGAGACCGACGCGTCGCTGGTCGAGATCAACCCGCTGAACCGCGACAGCAAGGGCAACATCATCGCCCTGGACGCCAAGTTCAACTTCGACAGCAACGCGCTGTTCCGCCACCCGGAGATCGTGGCGCTGCGTGACCTCGACGAAGAGGACCCGGCGGAGATCGAGGCGTCCAAGTACGACCTCGCGTACATCAGCCTCGACGGCAACATCGGCTGCCTGGTCAACGGCGCCGGCCTGGCCATGGCGACCATGGACACCATCAAGCTGTTCGGCGCCGAGCCGGCCAACTTCCTCGACGTGGGCGGCGGCGCCACCCCCGAGAAGGTGACCGAGGCCTTCAAGATCATGCTGAAGAACCCCAAGGTCAAGGCGATCCTGGTGAACATCTTCGGCGGCATCATGCGCTGCGACACCATCGCCACCGGCGTCATCACCGCCTGCAAGGCCGTGAACCTGCAGGTGCCGCTGGTGGTGCGCATGAAGGGCACCAACGAGGAACTGGGCAAGAAGATGCTGGCCGAGAGCGGCCTGCCGATCATCAGCGCGGACACGATGGCCGAAGCCGCGCAAAAAGTCGTGGCCGCGGTGAAGGCTTAACAATGTTTTTGGGGACAGACCTTTAGCTCTGTCCCCAACTGAATAGGACTGACTCATGTCTATTTACATCAACAAGGACACCAAGGTCATCACCCAGGGCATCACGGGCAAGACCGGCCAGTTCCACACCGAGAAGTGCCAGGAATACGCCAACGGCAAGAACTGCTTCGTCGCCGGCGTGAACCCCAAGAAGGCGGGCGAGAAGATCTTCGACATCCCGATCTACGCCTCGGTGAAGGAAGCGAAGCAGCAGACCGGCGCGACCGTCTCCGTGATCTACGTGCCCCCGGCGGGCGCCGCCGCGGCGATCTGGGAAGCGGTGGAGGCGGACCTCGACCTGGCGATCTGCATCACCGAGGGCATCCCGGTGCGCGACATGCTGGAAGTGCGCAACAGGATGAAGCAGAAGGAAGCCCAGGGCGGCAAGAAGACGCTGCTGCTGGGCCCCAACTGCCCCGGCCTGATCACGCCCGACGAGATCAAGATCGGCATCATGCCCGGCCACATCCACCGCAAGGGCCGCATCGGCGTGGTCTCGCGCTCCGGCACGCTGACCTATGAAGCCGTGGCGCAGCTGACCGAGATCGGCCTGGGCCAGTCCACCGCGGTGGGCATCGGCGGCGACCCGATCAACGGCCTGAAGCACATCGACGTGATGAAGGCCTTCAACGACGACCCGGACACCGACGCCGTGATCATGATCGGCGAGATCGGCGGCCCCGACGAGGCGGAAGCCGCCCGCTGGTGCAAGGACCACATGAAGAAGCCGATCGTCGGCTTCATCGCCGGCGTCACCGCGCCTCCCGGCAAGCGCATGGGCCACGCCGGCGCGCTGATCTCCGGCGGCGCCGACACGGCCGACGCCAAGCTGGCGATCATGGAGGAGTGCGGCTTCAAGGTGACCCGCAACCCCTCCGAGATGGGCAAGCTGCTGAAGTCGCTGCTGTAAGCGCGCGCTTCCCGCTGCCGGCCGGCCCCCAGGGGCCGGCTTTTTTTTGTGCGGGCAATCCCCTTGACCGCCCCCCGGCCTTTTGCAACAGAATGTACTCCCCCCGGCTCCGGATGGCGGCGGCGGGGGTGACCGCCGCGCGGCGCCGCGGCACAAGGGGCAGAAGTGAGCACATCCTCATCCACCAAGCGACGGCAGTTCTGGCGCAGCGACTGGTTCGTGGGCGTGCTCGTGGTCGTCGCCGTCGTGGTCCTGTACCAGGCCACCGACTTCATCGGGACGCTGGAGCGCCGCTACTACGACTTCGCCAGCACCAGCACGTCGCGCAAGCCCTCGGACCGCATCGCGATCATCGCGATCGACGACCAGAGCATCGCCAACATCGGCCGGTGGCCCTGGCCGCGCGACGTGCACGCGGAGCTGATCGACAAGCTGGCGTCGGCGCACGCCAAGACCATCGTCCACACCGCCTTCTTCTTCGAGCCGCAGACCGACCGCGGGCTCGCCTGGATCCGCAGGATCAAGGAGGCGCTGGGCGACCCGGGCGGCAACGCCGCGATCGAGGGCGCCGAGAAGGTGATCGCGGACGCCGAACAGGCGCTGGACACCGACGCCAAGCTGGCCGCCAGCATGGCCCGGGCCGGCAACGTGCTCACGCCCACCGTGTTCGGCCTCGGCGAGCCGCTCGGCAAGCCGGACCGGCCGCTGTCCGCCGCCACGCTCAGGAGCGCGGTGGAGGAGCACGACGCCTTCTCGCTTTCCAGCGTCAGCGCGCAGCAGCCGATCGACGCGATCGGCAATGCCGCCGCCGGCATCGGCCACCTGAACCAGTGGGTGGACGTGGACGGCGCCGTGCGCTACGAGCCCATGCTGGTCAACTACTACGGCAAGGCGCTGCCCTCGCTGGCGCTGCTGGCGGCGGCCAAGAGCCTGAACCTCGACGCCGGCGACATCAAGCTGAACGTGGGCGAGTCGGTGCAGGTGGGCAAGCTGAAGGTGCGCACCGACGGCGCCGCGCGCATGCTGCCGCAGTTCTATCCGCCCCGCGACGGCAAGCCGGCCTTCGCCGTCGATTCCTTCTACGACGTGCTCTCCGGCAAGATCCCGCCGTCCAAGTACGCCGGCAAGATCGTCCTGATCGGCGCGACGGCCGCCGGCGTCGGCACGCCCTTTCCCGCGCCCGGCGGCCAGAACCTGGCGCCGGTGGAGCTGATCGCGCACATCACCTCCAGCATCCTCAGCGAGCACTTCATCGTGCAGCCCGCCTGGAGCCTGCTCGCCTCGCTGGGCGTGTTCCTGCTGGTGGCCGGCTACCTCATCGCCGTCCTGCCGCGGCTCTCGGCCGGCCTGGGCGGCGCGGTCACGGCGCTGATCTTCGTGGGCCTGCTCGGCGCGGAGTTCGGCCTGCTCTCCGGCGCATCCACCTGGGTGCAGCTGGTCTACCCGGCGACGCTGCTGCTGATCGGGCACATCGCGCTGACCACCAAGCGCTTCCTGGTCACCGAGGCGGGCAAGCTGAAGTCGGACGAGGAGTCGGCGGAGACCAACCGGATGATGGGCCTGGCGCTTCAGGGCCAGGGCCAGCTGGACATGGCCTTCGATCGCTTCCAGCGCGTGCCCATGGGCGACGAGGTGATGGCCAACCTGTACAACCTGGCGCTGGACTTCGAGCGCAAGCGCCAGTTCAACAAGGCGCAGGCGGTGTACGAGCACATGGCCCGCCACGACCGCAAGTACAAGGACCTCGAGGCCAAGCTCCATCGCGCGAAGAACCTGTCCGAAACGGTCATCCTGGGCGGCGGCGGCACCCATCCCGGCGGCACGCTGCTGCTCGATGGCGGCGCGGTGGAAAAGCCGATGCTGGGGCGCTACCAGGTCGAGAAGGAGCTGGGCAAGGGCGCGATGGGCGTCGTCTACCAGGGACGCGATCCCAAGATCGGCCGCGTGGTCGCGATCAAGACGATGGCGCTGGCGCAGGAGTTCGAGGGCGACGAGCTGGCCGATGCGCGCGAGCGCTTCTTCCGCGAGGCCGAGACGGCGGGCCGCCTGCAGCACCAGAACATCGTGACCATCTTCGACGCGGGCGAGGAGCACGACCTCGCCTACATCGCGATGGAGTTCCTCAAGGGCCGCGACCTGGTGGACGCCTGCCGCGACGGCAGCCTGCTGCCGGTGCCGCGGGTGCTGTCCATCGTGGCGCGCGTCGCCGAGGCGCTCGCCTACGCGCACCGCCAGAACGTGGTGCACCGGGACATCAAGCCGGCCAACATCATGTACGAGCCGGAGAGCGACACCGTGAAGGTGACCGACTTCGGCATCGCCCGCATCACCGATGCCAGCAAGACCCGGACCGGCCTGGTGCTCGGCACGCCCAGCTTCATGTCGCCCGAGCAGATCGCCGGCAAGAAGGTCGATGGCCGCTCCGACCTCTACTCCCTGGGCGTCACGCTGTACCAGCTGCTCACGGGCGTGCTGCCCTTCCGGGGCGACTCGATGGCGGAGCTGATGTACAAGATCGCCAACCAGGAGGCGCCCGACCTGCGCGAGATCCGCAAGGACCTGCCGCCCCGGCTGGCGCAGGTGGTGGCGCGCGCCCTGGCCAAGAAACCCGAGGAGCGCTTCCAGGATGGCGACGCGTTCGCCCGCGAACTGCGCGCGGCCCTGGCCGGCGCGGAGAGCGCCCCGCCCGCCGCCGACGGGCCCCAGCCGGTGGCCACCCGGACGCCCGGCGACGGCCCGGCCGAACACACCGTAGTGATGGCGGCAGGCAACGCTTTCCCGCCGGCCGCGCCTCTGCCCGGCTATGATGCGGGCCAGGAACACGGGCGATTGCACGGCGCATCGCCCGTGGAACCCAGTGTGATGAACAAGTCGGGGGCTCCGGAGAGGCCCCAGGCCGGCGGCGGGAACACCGGCCAGGAGCCTTGACCCGCAACTATGAACTACGAGTTTTGCATGCGCACGGACCCCGGTCTTGCGCGCGAAAACAACGAGGACTCCGTCGCCGTCGACGAGCCGACCCGCCTCGGCATCCTCGCGGACGGCATGGGAGGCTACAACGCCGGCGAAGTCGCCAGCGGCATGGCCACGACCTTCATCAAGTCGGAACTCGGGCGCTGGCTGGCCCAGGCCGGCCGCCACGCCAACGCGCGCGAGGTGCGCCGGGCCATGGAGATCTGCGTCGACAACGCCAACCGCTCGATCTTCAACGCCGCCAACTCCAACCCCCAGTACAGCGGGATGGGCACGACCCTCGTGGTGGGCGTGTTCCAGGACGGCCGCCTGATGCTGGGGCACATCGGCGACTCGCGCTGCTACCGCCTGCGGGGCGGCCAGTTCGAGCAGATCACCAAGGACCATTCGCTGCTGCAGGAGCAGATGGACGCCGGCCTGATCACGCCGGAGCAGGCGGCGACCTCCACCAACAAGAACCTGGTGACCCGCGCGCTGGGCGTCGAGGACGCCGTGCTGCTGGAGGTCAACGAGCACAAGGTCGAGCCTGGCGACATCTATCTGATGTGCTCGGACGGGCTCTCGGATATGCTGGACGACGACGCCATCGCGCAGGTGCTCTCGGGCGAGGGCTCGCTGGAGCAGAAGACGGTGCAGCTGATCGACGGGGCGAACGCCAATGGCGGTCGCGACAACATTTCGGTGCTGCTGGCGCAGGCCAGCAGCGGCTCCAGGAAGCGGGGACTGATCTCGCGCTGGCTGGGACAGTGAACCGGGACGGACAACGGGCAGTAGGGATCTAGATTGAGGAGTGGGGCATGCCGAAGATGATCGTTTCGATCGACGGTGTCGTCATCAAGGAAGTGCAGCTGACGAAGGACCGGACCACCCTGGGGCGGCGGCCGTACAACGACATCGTCATCGACAACCTCGCCGTGTCGGGCGAGCACGCCGTCCTCCAGCTCACGGGCAACGACGTCTACCTGGAAGACCTGAACAGCACCAACGGCACCTACGTGAACGGCAAGGCCGTGAAGAAGCAGTTGTTGCAGAACAACGACACGGTGGAGATCGGCAAGTACAAGATCAAGTTCATCAACGAGGCGCCGGGCGCGACCTTCGAGAAGACCATGATCATCAAGCCGGGCATGGTGCCGCCCATGCCCAAGCCGGCCGGCGCGGGTGCCGCGGCCCCGGGCGCGGCCAAGCCCGCGGGTGCCGCGCCTGACGCGGCCGCCACCGCCAGCATCAAGGTCCTGTCGGGCGCGGCGGCCGGCCGCGAGGTGCCCCTGGTCAAGGTGGTCACCACCATCGGCAAGCCCGGCGTGGCCGTCGCGGCGATCACCAAGCGGTCCCACGGCTTCGTCGTGGCCCACGTGGAAGGCTCCAACAAGCCGACCCTCAACGGCGAGGCGATCGGCCCCGAGCCGGTGACGCTGAAGAACGGCGACATGCTGGAGCTGGCCGGCACGCAGATGCAGTTCCTCCAGGCGGGCTGAGCGCCCGCCCCGGCGGCTCGACGACGGCATGGGGCTGCTCGCCAGGCACTGGCCGCGCATCGCGATCACGCTGGTCCCGCTGCTGTTCGCGCTGCTGCACGCCACCGGCGCGCTCCCCATCGGCTTCCTGCAGCGGCTCGACGCCATCCTCTACGACGCGCGCCTGCGCGCGACCATGCCGCGCACGCTCGACCCGCGGGTCGTGATCGTCGACATCGACGAGAAGAGCCTGGCCGAAGCCGGCCGCTGGCCGTGGGGCCGCAACAAGCTGGCCGCGATGGTCGACGAACTGTTCGACCGCCAGAAGGTCGCCGTCGTCGCCTTCGACGTCGTCTTCGCCGAGCCGGACGAGAGCTCGGGCCTGAAGCAGCTGCGCGAGCTGGCCAGCGGCGAACTGAAGGAAGCCGCCGGCTTCCAGCAGCGCCTGGGGCAGCTGCAGGCGAGCCTCGACTACGACGCCGCCTTCGCCCGCGCGCTGGACAAGCGGCCGGTCGTCCTGGGCTACTACCTCACGAGCGACCGCGACGGCCGCAAGAGCGGCGTGCTGCCGAAGCCGGTGATGACGCGCGAGAGCCTGCAGGGCCGCCCGATCGCGTTCACCAGCTGGGACGGCTACGGCGCCAACATCCCGCAGCTGGCGCAGGCGGCGCCGGTGGCCGGCTACTTCAACTCCATCACCGACAGCGACGGCGTGGTCCGCTCGATCCCGCTCGTGGCGGAGCATGGCGGCGCCTACTACGAGTCGCTGGCGCTGGCGGTGTTCCGGCTGCTGGCCGGCGAGCCCGCGGTGGAGCCGGGCTTCCCGCGCGACCGCTTCGTGGGGCGCGGCTACGGCGGGCTGGAGAGCATCCTCCTGAAGCAGGGCTCGCGGCAGCTGGCGATCCCGGTGGACGACCGCGTCGCGACGCTGGTGCCCTTCCGCGGGCCGGGCGGCGCGGCGGGCGGCTCCTTCCGCTACGTCTCGGCATCCGACCTGCTGATGAAGCGCCTGCCGGAGGCCGACCTGCGCGACAAGATCGTGCTGGTGGGCACCACCGCGCCCGGCCTGCTGGACCTGCGGGTGACGCCCGTGGGCGAGACCTACCCCGGCGTGGAAACGCACGCCAACGTGATCTCCGGCTTGCTGGAAGGGCGGCTGTTCGTGAAGCCGGACTACGCGGTGGGCTACGAGGTAGTGATGCTGCTGGTGTCCGGCCTCGCCCTGGCCTTCCTGCTGCCGCTGATCTCCGCCACGGTCGCCGTGCTGGTGAGCGTGGGCGTGGTGGCGCTGCTGGTCGCCCTGAACTACTGGCTGTTCATCGCCCACGGCCTGGTGATGCCGCTCGCCTCCGCGCTGGTGATGGCGGGCACCGCCTTCGCGCTGAACATGAGCTACGGCTACTTCGTCGAGAGCCGGCACAAGCGCGAGCTCGCCAACCTGTTCGGCACCTACGTGCCGCCGGAGCTGGTCGACGAGATGGTGAAGGACCCGGACAGCTACAGCATGAAGGCGGCCAGCAAGGAGCTGACCGTGATGTTCTGCGACATGCGGGGCTTCACCAAGATGTCGGAGAAGATGGAGCCGACGCAGCTGCAGGAGCTGCTGAACGCGGTCTTCAGCCGCCTCACGGACATCATCCGCGGCCAGCGCGGCACCATCGACAAGTACATGGGCGACTGCGTGATGGCCTTCTGGGGCGCGCCCGTGGACACGCCCAACCACGCGGAACTGGCCGTGCAGTCCGCCATGGCGATGTCGCGCGCCGTGCGGCAGATCAACGAGGAGCACCGCGCCAGGGGCATCCCCGAGATCGGCGTCGGCGTTGGGCTGAACACCGGGACCATGTGCGTGGGCGACATGGGCTCCGACATCCGGCGCAGCTACACGGTGATCGGCGACGCCGTGAACCTGGGCTCGCGGCTGGAAGGCCTGTCCAAGGTGTACGGGGTGGACATCGTGGTGAGCGAGACCACCCGCAAGCAGGCGCCGGGCTTCGCCTGGCAGGAGCTGGACCGGGTGCGGGTGAAGGGCAAGGAGCAGGCCGTGGGCATCTTCTACCCCGTCGCCCCGGCTGACGCGGTGGACCGCGACACCGCCGAAGAACTGCGCACGTGGGCCGCGTTCCTGAAGGCCTACCGGGCCCAGGACTGGGACCAGTGCGAGCTGCAGCTGCTGAACCTCCAGCGGCTCGGCGCCAAAAAATACCTTTACGAGCTGTACCACGAACGTGTAGCCTCGATGCGGTTGCTGCCATTCGACCCGGCCTGGGACGGCGCGACCAATTTCGAGACGAAATAAAAGGGGCGCTGCCAATGCGGGTGCGGGTGCTGGGGTGTTCCGGCGCGATCGCGAAGGACTGCCGTACCACGTCGTTCCTGATCGACGGGGACGTGCTGGTGGACGCCGGCACGGGCGTCGGCGACCTCGCCCTGGAGGAAATGCGCGGCATCCGCCACGTGCTGCTGACCCACTCCCACCTGGACCACGTCGCGGCGCTGCCGCTGATGATCGACGCGGTGGCTTCCCAGCTGTCCGAGCCGATCCAGGTGCATGCGCTGCCGGGCACCATCGCGGCGCTGAAGGCGCACATCTTCAACAACGTGATCTGGCCCGACTTCAGCCGCATCCCCTCGCCCCAGGCGCCCTTCGTCGCCTTCCGCGAGGTGCAGGTCGGCCAGGTGCTGGAATTCGGGGACAAGACGGTGGAGGTGCTGCCGGCGGTGCACACGGTGCCCGCCTGCGGCTACGCGGTCACGGCGGGCCAGGGCTGCTGGGTGTTCACCGGCGACACCGAGCGCAACCCGGCGTTCTGGAACCGCATCAACCAGCTGGACGTCGCCGCCCTGGTGATCGAGACCGCCTTCAGCAACCGCGAGCAGGACCTCGCGCGGCGCAGCCTCCACCTGTCGCCGCTGGCGCTCGCCGCGGAACTGGACTGCATCTCCCGGGACAAGCGCTTCCCGATCTTCATCACCCACACCAAACCGGCGGAGACCGAGCTGATCATGAGCGAGGTGCAACGCTTCGACCAGACGCAACCCTTCGGCCCCGACGTGAGCCACGACATCCGCTGGCTGCGCGCGGGCCAGGAGTTCGAGCTGTGAGCGCCGTCCTGAAGGGGCGGGACAGCGAGCAGGAGTTCCTGAACTCGCAGCAGCTGCCGCCCGACAAGCGGGGCATCTCCTTCGAGGCGCTGTTCTTCCGCCAGCTGCAGGCGGTCACCACGCGCATCCACGCCACCGAGCACATCGACGAGATCATGCTGGAGGCGAGCCAGGACATCTGCCGCCTGTTCAACGCCGACCGGCTGACCCTGTACGCCGTCAACGAGGACCGCACGGCCATCGTCTCCAAGGTCAAGACCGGGCTGAACACCAGCCGCGACCTCAAGCTGCCGATCACCGCGCAGTCGATCGCCGGCTACGTGGCGCTGTCGAAGGAGCTGGTGAACATCTCCGACGTCTACGACGACGCGGCCCTCAAGCGCATCCACCCGAGCCTGTCCTTCCTGAAGGAGGTGGACAAGCGCTCCGGCTACCGCACCAAGCAGATGCTGGTCGTGCCCATCCTCGACGGCGAGGTGCTGCACGGCGTGCTGCAGGTGATCAACAACAAGAGCGACCAGCCGTTCGGCGATCTGGAGGTCGAAGGCGCGACGCAGCTTTGCAAGACGCTGGCGACCGCGATCCACCAGCGCGTGCAGCGCGAGCTGGAAGGCACCCGCCGCAAGGCGACCAAGTACGACGGCCTGATCGCCGATGGCGTGCTGACGCAGGAGGAGCTGCAGCGCGCGGTGCTGCAGGCCCGCGAGGACGCCGTGCCGGTGGAGCAGGTGCTGATCGAGCAGTTCTCGATCAAGCCGGCGCAGATCGGGCCCTCGCTCGCCAAGTTCTTCGGCGTGCCCTACGAGCCCTCCAATCCGGGGCGGCTGCGCGTGGACGCGCTGCAGGGCGCCCTCAAGCCCGAGTTCGTGATGGAGCAGGGCTGGATCCCGCTGGAGGAAGGCCCCGACGGACTGGTCGTCATGTGCCTGGACCCGGAGGCGGTGCGCGGCTCGCGGGTCGTGCCGCAGGTGTTCCCGCGCCATGGCCGCATCGCCTGGCGCGTCACGACGCAGACCGACTTCAACCAGACGCTCAACCAGCTGTGGGGTTCGCAGGACAGCGGCCAGTCGGTGGAGGAGCTGCTGGCCGACCTGTCCTCGCCGGTCGACGACGAGGGCGGCGAGGACAGCTCGCTCGAATCCGCCGCCGCCGACAACGAGCTGGTCAAGTTCGTCAACAAGGTCATCATCGACGCGTACAACCAGCGCGCCTCCGACATCCACATCGAGCCGCTGCCGGGCAAGCTCAAGACCGGCATCCGCTTCCGCATCGACGGCACGCTGGTGCCCTACGTCGAGGTGCCGGCGCACTTCCGCCAGGCCATGGTCACGCGGCTGAAGATCATGTGCGACCTCGACATCTCCGAGAAGCGCAAGCCGCAGGACGGCAAGATCAAGTTCAAGAAGTTCGGCCCGCTGGACATCGAGCTGCGCGTGGCGACGATTCCCTCGGCCGGCGGCGTCGAGGACGTCGTGATGCGTATCCTGGCCGCCGGCGAACCGATCCCGCTGGAGAAGCTGGGGCTCACGGAGCACAACAAGGACAACCTGGTGCGCACGGTGAGCAAGCCCTACGGCCTGTTCTACGTCTGCGGCCCGACCGGTTCCGGCAAGACGACCACGCTGCACTCCATCCTGAAGTTCCTCAACACGCCGGATACCAAGATCTGGACAGCCGAGGACCCGGTGGAAATCACGCAGAAGGGTTTGCGCCAGGTGCAGGTGAACAAGAAGGCCGGCATCGACTTCGCCCTGGTGATGCGCGCCTTCCTGCGGGCGGATCCGGACATCATCATGGTGGGCGAGTCGCGCGACAAGGAAACGGTGGGCATGGGCATCGAGGCCTCGCTCACCGGCCACCTGGTGTTCTCCACGCTGCACACCAACTCCGCGCCCGAATCGGTGACCCGCCTGCTGGACATGGGCATGGACCCGTTCAACTTCGCCGACGCGCTGCTGGGCATCCTGGCGCAGCGCCTGGCCAAGCGCCTGTGCGACTGCAAGGAAGCGTACGTGCCCTCGCACGAGGAACTGCGCGGCTTCATCAACGAATACGCGCTGGACCTGAAGAACACGCAGGCCTGGAAGGACGACCCCGGCGGCGAGGCCCAGAAGCTGTACGAGCAGTGGGTGGAAACCTACGGCCAGGACGGCCAGCTGAAGTTCCACCGCGCCGTCGGCTGCGAGAAGTGCAACAAGAGCGGCTACAAGGGGCGCGTCGGGCTGCACGAGCTGCTCGTGGCCGACGACGAGATCAAGCGCCTGATCCAGGAACGCGCCCGGGTCGCCGACATCTTCGTGGCGGCCGTCGCCGGCGGGATGCGCACGCTCAAGATGGACGGGATGGAGAAGATCATGATCGGCCTGACCGACTTGAAGCAGGTCCGTTCTGTCTGCATCCGCTAGTGGACTGACGAAATTTGTCAGGCGGATGGACGCGGAATGTCGGTCGAGTGGCGCCACAGGGCCTAGAACCTGCCAACTAGTTCACGAAAACCGGTTGGCACGCCCCTTGCACTACCTCCTCGCTTCTTCAACATGGAGGTCCCAATGAAGCGTGCTATCCAGAAGGGTTTCACCCTGATCGAACTGATGATCGTGGTCGCGATCATCGGTATTCTGGCCGCCGTCGCCCTGCCGGCTTACCAGGACTACACCATCCGCGCCAAGATGTCCGAAGTGATCCTGGCGGGCTCGGCCTGCCGCACGTCGATCACGGAAGTGGTCCAGTCCTCGTCCGACACGCTGCCCGAGGGCGGCAAGTGGGGCTGCGAAGTGACCTCCACCGCCGCCCAGACGAAGTACGTCAAGTCGGTCAACACGACCGACCTGGGCGAAATCCTGGTCGAAAGCCAGGCCGTGAACAACAAGGTCGACGGCACCGCCGGTGGCGTGGTCGTCATGGTCCCGCAACAGCAGAACGGCGACGCCATCGCGGCCGGCAAGCTGATCGGCAAGTGGATCTGCGGCGGCACGGCGACCGGCACGCCTGGCCCGGCTCCCGCCACCCAGATCAAGGAAACCACCGTGGCTTCGAAGTACCTGCCCGGTTCCTGCCGCGGCCAGGGCTGATGAACGCCGGCCTCATCCTCTGAGGGGGTGAGGCCATCTGACTGCAAGCGAGCGGCCTTCGGGCCGCTCGCCCCTTTTTCGCGGCGCTGATTTCAAGAGCAAATGGCACCCATGATCGCCCCTGTCGCCGAGCCGGCCGTCCTGCCCCTGCATGCGGAGCCGGGTGCCTCCGCGCTCGAACTGACGGTGCTCGTGCCCTGCCTGAACGAGGCGCGCACCGTCGGGCGTTGCGTGGGTGCTGCCCTCGGGTTCCTGCAGGCCGCGGGGGTGGCGGGCGAGGTGCTGGTGGCGGACAACGGCTCCACCGATGGCTCGCAGGCACTGGCACGGCAGGCCGGCGCGCGGGTGATCGACGTGCCCCGGCGCGGCTATGGCGCGGCGCTGGGCGCGGGCATCGCGGCAGCGCGCGGGCGCTTCGTCGTGATGGGCGATGCCGACGACAGCTACGATTTCTCCAACCTGCGGGCGTTCGTCGAGCGGCTGCGCGGCGGCGCCCAGCTGGTGATGGGCAACCGGTTCCAGGGCGGCATCGCGCCCGGCGCGATGCCGTGGCTGCATCGCTACCTGGGCAACCCGGTGCTGAGTTTCATCGGGCGCCTCTTCTTCCGCGTGCCGATCGGCGACTTCCATTGCGGGCTGCGCGGCTTTTCCCGCGAGGCCATGCTGGGCCTGGGGCTGGTCTCGCCGGGGATGGAGTTCGCCAGCGAAATGGTGGCCAAGGCGGCCTTGGCCGGCCTGGCGATCGAGGAAGTGCCGACCACCCTGCGCCCCGACGGACGCGACCGCCCGCCGCACTTGCGCACCTGGCGCGACGGCTGGCGGCACCTGCGCTTCCTGCTGCTGTTCTGCCCCCGCTGGTTGTTCCTGTACCCCGGCATGCTGCTCATGCTGCTGGGGCTGGCGGGTTTCGCCTTCGGGGCGGCGGCCCGGGTGCTCGGGGTGCACTCCCTCCTCTACATGGCCGCCGCCACCGTGCTGGGCGGGCAACTGATCCAGCTGGCGTTGCTGACGAAATGGATCGGCATCGTCTCGGGCGTGGTGCCTTCCCAGCGCTGGCTGGCCCGCCTGTCGCCCTTCCTGAAGATCGAGACCGGCTTGCTGGCAGGACTGCTTTTCATCCTGCTGGGACTGGCCGTGTCCGTGGGTCTGACCCTCGACTGGGGCGCGGCCGGCTTCGGGGCCCTGGATCCCGAGCAGACCATGCGGGTCGCCATTCCCGCCGTGACGCTCATGATCCTGGGCGCGCAAGTCGCGGCCGGCTCGCTGTTCGCCGGCGCGCTGAACTTCAACTGGACTTCGGCGGAGCGCCAGGGCAGGACGGGCCAGCCGTGAACCAGGCGGCAGCCGCACGCCCATCGGCGCTCGCAGGCCTGCTGCGCTGGGAGGGGCTGCTGGTCTGCCTGCTGACCGTGGCCTGCTTCGTGGCGGTTCCGCTGTCGCAGGGCGAGCTGGGCCTGGGCTCGGACGCGCTGAACCACCACATCTACCTGGGCTGGACCGCGCAGCAGCCTCGCTTCGACCTCGATTTCGTCGCGGCGGGCTACCAGTCCTACACCTTCCCCTACCTCTATTGGCCGCTGTACCGGATGGCGGCCGCGGGCTGGTCCGGCGTGGCCGTGGGCGTGGCGCTGGCGGCGCTGCAAGGCCTGCTGCTCGCGCCGCCCGTGTGGCTGCTGGCGCGCGCCTGCATGCCCGGCGCGACCTGGTTCGACGCGGCGATGCGCGTGCTCGGCGTGGCCCTGGCTTTCCTGACGGGCGTGGCCCTGTCGGTGCTGGACGCCACGATGAACGACCTGCTGGCCGCCGCGCCGCTGGTGTGGGCGGTGGCGCTGGCCGTGGAGGCGATGCCGGCCGAGGGCCGCGATGCAGCGACGGTGCGCCGGCTGGTGCTGTTCTCGGGCCTGTGCGCGGGCGCCGCGGTGGCGGCCAAATTGAGCAACGGGCCGCTCGCCATCCTGATGCCGGGGCTGTGGTGGCTGTGCGGCCACGGATGGAGGCAGCGGGTGATGGCGATCGCCCTGGGCGGCGCGGCGACCTTGCTGGGTTTTGCGGCGCTCTATGGCTGGTGGGGCTGGCTGTTGTGGCGCTCCTTCGGCAACCCGATCTTTCCGTTCTACCACCATTGGTTCGAGCCCCTGCGCCGCTGGGCGGGAATGGGCTGACGCGCGATGAACCGATTCGAGCCCGACACCTGGCTGGCGGCGCTGCTGAGGCCTGTCGCGATGGCTTCGCCGGACAGCCACGTGTACGTGGAAATGATGGCGCCGGATTTCCGTTGGGTGTTCGCGCTGCTCCTGTTGGTCCTGCTGCTCTGCATGCGCCTGCGTGCGCGCGGCGGGAATGCCGGCGCGCCTGCCACGGTCTTCGTCCTGGCGGCGGCCCTGGCCGTGGCCTTCGTTCCCTGGCTGGGGACTTCGGGGAACGGCCGGTATTTCCTTCCGGGCTTGCTCCTGGTGGGGCCCGTGTGCGTCGGGCTGGCCTGGCGCTTGCCGGTGACCCGCTCCCTGCGGCTCACGCTGGCGGCGGGCATGGTGGCCCTGCAGGCGTTCGCCCTGCAGCAGAGCGCGCCATGGCAGGCCTGGGGGCTGGCCGAGTGGAAGGAGCCGCCGTATTTCCAGGTGGACCTGCCACCGGAGGTGAAGGCGGAACCAGCCACCTACGTGACCATGTCGGTCATCAGCTATTCGCTGCTGATCCCGCAGTTCCACCCTCAGTCGCGCTGGATGAACCTGGCCAGCGCACCCGCGCCCGGCACGGGGCAATTCAACAGCGAACGCACGGCAGCCTTCCTGGCGCAGGCACGAGGCAAGCTGCGCCTGCTCGTGCCGGCGATTCCCGGCTTCTTGACCGAGGCGCTGCTGCCCGATGCCAAGGTCTCCGAAGTCATAGCCAGCCAACTGGCTCCTTACGGCCTGGGCTTCGCGCAGCCCCAGGCCTGCCGCTTCCTGCACTCGCGCAGCCTGGCGAGCATGGGACTGGAAGAAAAGACGGAGAAGCAGCGTGCGCAAGCCGGCTTCTGGCTGTGCGACCTGCGCCGCGTCGCACCAGGCTCGCAACCGGCGGCGTACGGGCACCGCTACGACGCGGTGTTCGCCGCGCTGGAAAAGCAGTGCCCGCGCTTCCTGCCCGCGAATGGCGACGGCCCCAGCCTCGCGCTGCCCGCCGGCGAGGTGCGCAGCTACATGCAGGCGGAGATGAAGGTCTACGTGTACGACGACGGCGATGTGTACTACAAGTACTTTCGCGCGCTGAATCCCGTGCTGGTCGGAAAGAAGGACGACGTGCTCGCGGGAAAGTCGCGGATCGACTGTGGCAACATCCGCGGGCGATCGGGAATGCCCTGGGAGCGGGAGATCTAGGCTTGGGCCTGCCATGATGCACAAGGACGCTACACCCTCCACGCCGGCGGTTCCCGCGCAGCCGATGGCCAGCGTCTTGCGCACCTGGCTGCGCAAGGCGGCGCATGTCGGCTACGTCTTCGTGCCCCTCCCGGTCAAGTGGAAGAACCGCATCGCATATGTCGTCTATCGCATGACGGGGTGGATCTTCAAGGGCGACCGGAACTACGAGCTCTGGAAGCGCGAGAACCGCGGGCGCCGGATCGACATCCGGGTGGCGCCCATCGTGGAAGCGCGGATTCCCGAAGTGCTGGCCGCGATCCGCTTTCCGCAGCCGCCGTCCCCGCTGGTGTCGATCATCATCCCGGCCTACGGGAACATCAGGCACACGCTGGCCTGCCTGCGCTCCATCCACGAGAACATGCCCAAGGCGTCGATCGAGGTGATCGTCGCGGAAGATGCCTCCGGCGACCCCGAGATCCTGCGCTTGCGGGAGATCGAGGGATTGCGCTTCATGGTGCATCCCTCGAACCTCGGATTCATCCGCTCCTGCAACGCCGCCGCGCGGGCGGCGCGCGGGCAGTACCTCCACTTCCTGAACAACGACACGGAAGTGATGCCGGGCTGGCTGGACAGCATGCTGGCCCTGTTCGACGCCCGCCCGGATTGCGGCCTGGTGGGCTCCATGCTGGTGTTTCCGAACGGCCGACTGCAGGAGGCTGGCGGCGTGGTCTGGCGCAACGGCGCGGCGGACAACTTCGGAAGGCTGGCCTCGCCCGAGCGCAGCATGTTCAACTACGTCCGGGAAGCCGATTACTGCTCGGGCGCGTCGCTGCTGGTCCCCGCCGCGCTGTTCCGTTCGCTGGGCGGGTTCGACGAGGCCTACGTGCCCGCCTACTGGGAGGACACCGACCTTGCGTTCCGCATCCGCGCCGCGGGCAAGCGCGTGATGTACCAGCCGCAGTCGCTGGTGGTGCACCACGAAGGCATCTCGCACGGAAAGGATGTCACGAGCGGCGTCAAGGCCTACCACGTGGTCAACCAGAAGAAGTTCCGGGAGCGCTGGCAGGAGGTGCTGCGCGCCGAGCATGGAGACCAGTTCTGGGAGCCGCTGCGTTCCCACGACCGTCCCGTCGGCCGGAAGATGATCCTGGTGGTGGACCACTTCGTCCCGCAGCCGGACCGCGACGCCGGTTCCCGCTCCATGTGGTGCATCCTTCGCGCGCTCGTGAAGCTGGGGCTCGTCGTGAAGTTCTGGCCGCACGACCAGTCCTTCGATCCGGAATACACCGACTGGCTGCAGCAGGCCGGCATCGAGGTGCTGGTGGGCGACGAGCTCAGGGACAACTTCGCGGACTGGCTGGAGACGAACGGTCCGCGCCTGGACTACGTTCTGCTGAGCCGCCCCACCGTGGCCCCGGACTTCCTGCCGCAACTGCGCCGGCGCACCCGCGCGAGGATCCTGTACTACGGCCACGACCTGCACCATGCGCGGCTCCTGCAGGAGTACGCGTTGACGGGCTCCGTCACGGCACGTCACGAGGCCGAGTCATTCCGGAAGCTGGAGCAATCGCTCTGGCGCGAGGTCGACGTGGTCTATTACCCGTCGGCCACCGAGACCGAAGTGGTTCGTGCCGAAGTCCCGGGGGTGCAGGCCTTCACCATGCCCCTGTACTTCTTCGACGATGCACCACCCCTGCCCGTGCCCGAGGGCCGCAGCGGCATCCTGTTCGTCGGCGGCTTCGCCCATCCCCCCAACATCGACGCCGCCCGATGGCTCGTGCGCGAGATCCTGCCGAAGGTCCAGGCCGCCTCACCGGATCGCGTCCATCTCTGGCTGGTGGGCTCCAACCCCACCGACGAAATCAGGGGGCTCGGCGGCGCGGATGTCACGGTGACAGGCTACGTGACGGACGAACAACTGCTCGCGTTCTACCGGTCGGCCCGCGTGGCCGTGGTGCCCTTGCGCATGGGCGCGGGCATGAAGGGCAAGGTCATCGAGGCGCTGCATCACGGCCTGCCGCTCGTGACGACGCCGGTCGGAGCGCAGGGGCTGGAAGGATTGGAGTCCGTCGTGCCGGTGTCGGAGGACGCGGACTTCCTGGCACAGCAGATCGGCGCCTTGCTGCACGACGACGCGCGCTGGCGCGAGCTCTCCGGGGGGCAGCAGCGCTACATGGAGGGCCGGTTTTCCATGGAAGCGATGCAGCAGGCCTTGCGGCTCGGCATGCCCGACCTGCACGTGACGGCCGCCAGCACGCCATGAGCTTCCGGGAAAGGGGCGTCCGGCGGATTCCTGTACGGGGCGGCCAGCCATGAAGGTCGTCCTCGTCTCCAGGTTCCCGGCGTTCCCGTCCACGGCCGGGAATCGCAGCCGCATCCGGCAGCTCGCGCAGGCGATCCAGGGGCTGGGGCACGAGCTGCGCTTCGTGCTGCTCGCGTCGAAATGGGAAGCCTCGGACGACGCCGCGCACGAGGCTGCTTTCGGCAAGGGGAACTTCATCCGCGTCGGGCAGGGCAGCTGGCTCGCCCGCTGGATGCGGGACGTGGCCAAGGGCGGCGTCAAGCGGATCCTGAGGGCGGCCGGCGTCGAGGCGGCCTATTACTCGCCGCTCGATCGCCTCTGCGACCGGCGTGCCCTCGCCGAGCTGTCGCGACTGGATCTCCGCGCCGATGCGGTGGTCGTGGAGTACGTGCTCGACTCCTGGGCCTTCCAGGCCTTCCCCGGTGTGGCGCGGCGCGTGCTCGACACCCACGATGCCTTCGGCAACCGGCACAAGGACTACATCGCGCGGGGCGTGACGGACTACTGGATCTCCCTGCGCCCGCAAAGCGAGAACGAAGGCTTCCGCCGCGCGCACGTGCTCCTGGCCATCCAGCAGGACGAGGCGGAGCGGTTCCGGCGCCAGCTGGCCGGCGACCCGAAGGGCGGCGACCCCGAAGTGGCCGTCGTCAGCCACCTGCTCGAGCTCCGCGCGGGCCGGGTGGACTACGGAGTCGACGCGTCGGCGACTTTCCTGGCCTCGGACAATTCCGCCAACCGCCATGCGATCGGCGCATTCCTCGGGCACGTCCTCCCGCGGGTGGTGCGCGAGATCCCGGCCTTCGACCTGAGACTCGCAGGATCCATCTGCAAGGCCGTGCCGGACATGCCGAACGTCACCCGGCTCGGATGGGTCGGCGACGTGCACGAGGTGTTCGCGCGCTCGCCGCTGTCCGTCAACCCGGTCGTGCTGGGGACCGGCATCAACATCAAGCTGCTCGACGCCATGGCGTCGGGGGTGGCGACGGTCTCCACGACCACCGGCCTGCGCGGCCTGCCGCCGTCCTATCGCAGGGGCATCGTCGCCGTGGCCGACGACGATGCGCCAGGCTTTGCGGACGCCATCGTCCGGCTCGCGCGGGATGCGGGCCTGCGCCAAGACTTGGGCCGCGCCGCGCTCGAGGATGCCCATCGCTGGCATCGCGAGCAGCTGGCCGAACTGGGCCGGTGCCTCGGCACCGTGGAACGGTGAAGGTCGCGCTGGTCACCAGTTTCCCGGCATTCCCGGCCAGCGCGGGCAACCGCAGCCGCATCCGGCAGCTCGCGCGCGCGGTGCAGCAGCTGGGGCACGAGCTGACCTTCGTGCTGCTGCCCGCGGGAGACGAGTTCGTCGACGATGCGGCGCACCTGGCGGCCTTCGGCAAGGAGGGCTACGTCAGGCTCGCCCCTGGCACGCAGGATGACGGATCGGAAAGCCGCAACTGGCCGGGCAAGTGGACGCTTCGGCAGATCCGCACCGGGCTGCAGCGGACCGCGCGCCGCATGCACCAGCATCGGTGGGGCGGCTGGACCTTGCGGCAGTTCGTCAGGGCTGGCTATGCGTCCAGGCGGCTGGCTGGGCTCGAGGGGGCCTACTATGCGCCGCTGGATCGCTCCCGCACCCCGGAATGTGCCGCGCAGCTCGCCGCGATCGGAAGGGACGTGGACGTCGTCATCGTCGAATACGTGTTCAATTCATGGGTGTTCGATTGCTTCCCACCGTCTTCGCTGCGGCTGCTCGACACGCATGACGCCTTCGCCGACAGGCATCGCTCCTACCTCGCCCGGGGCGTCGCCGACTACTGGGTCTCCCTGAGGCCTGGCGACGAGAACGCCGGTTTCCGCCGCGCCGACGTCGTGCTGGCCATCCAGCCGGAAGAGGCTCGCAGCTTTGCCAGGCAGCTTGCGTCCGAGCCGGGACAACCCGCTCCCGAGATCGCCGTGATCAGCCACATCGTGGACCCGGGCGACGCGCCGGTGGCGTGCGGCACCGGCAACGCCGCGGTTTTCATCGCTTCCGACAATTCGGCGAACCGGCACGCCGTGAACAGCTTCCTCCAGAACGTGCTGCCGCGCGTCGTGCGCGAACTTCCCGATTTCGACCTGCGGCTCGCGGGTGCGATCTGCGCCCATGTCCCGGACCGGCCGAACGTGACCAGGCTGGGGTGGGTCGAGGATGCCAGGGCCGCATTCGCCAGCGCGCCGCTCGCGGTCAACCCCGTCCTCGTCGGCACGGGGATCAACATCAAGCTGCTGGAGGCCATGGCTGCCGGCGTGCCCACCGTGTCGACCGCGACCGGCGTCCGCGGGCTGCCGGAGGCGTACCGCCGTGGCATCCTTGCCATTCCGGATGCCGACCATGCAGGATTCGCTTCGGCGATCGTCCGGCTTCTGCAGGACGCCGGCCGGCGCCGGCAGGCGGGGCGTCTCGCGTTCGAGGACGCCAGGTGCTGGAATGCCGAACAGGTGACGGAACTGGGCAGGATCCTGCGCAGGTCCGGTCACGCAAGCCCTTCTCGCAGATGAACACTTCCATCCAGCGGATCGTCGTGACGGGAGACATCCTGCGCGTGAGCGCGAGCGGCACCGAGTCGCAGAACGTCAACATCCGGTGGCTGCACCGGCTCGTGCAGCCGGCGCTCGGCATGCTGACCGATCTGCCGCTGGAGGCGCTGCTGCACGAGCGCGTCCCGGGCAATCCGGCGTTCGAGTTCTATCGCGCGAACGGATGCGACCCGTGCCTGCGCAACTGGGTGGAGCTCTACGGGCGCACGCCCTCGGAGGGCGACCTGGCCTGCATCGGCAGCGCATTCGAGGACGCACTGGTGCTGTCGTTTGAGCTCCCGGAGATCATCCGGAGCGGGCTGGCTTCGCTCGGCATCCCGTATGTCGACGTGACGATCCATCCGGTGCGTTTCCTGGACGACATCGCCTTCGGCATCCGCAGCAACGTCGCGGAGCTCGCAACCGCCCTGCGCGCATGGGTCCTGAAGGAGGACGAGATCCGGATCGGCGCGGGCCTGGCCCTCGCCACCTTGGCTCGCCTGTCGCCCCCGCCTGCCTGCGCCGAGGCCGACGACTGGGCCCTGTTCGCCTGCCAGACGGGTGACGACAAGGTGCTGATCCGCGACGGCACGCTGATGCAGCCGACGAATTTCCTCGAGTCCTTCGCGGCCATGGCCGCGCGGCACGAGCGCATCCTGGTGAAGCCGCATCCCTCGGCCCGCAGCAATCCGACCAGGTTGCTGAAGCGCCTGTTTCCGAACATGGTGGAGACGGATGCGAACTTCTACCATCTGGTGTCGCAGAATGGCATTTCGCACGTCTACAGCATCACTTCCAGCACCTCCATCGAGGCGCGCTATTTCGGCAAGGTGGGCGAGCATTTCGCTCCGTACCCGTATGTGTTTTCGGAAGACGGTTTCACCGGGACCGAATACCTCCAGATCCGGCCGGCCGTCCACCTGCCGCAGTTCTGGGCTCCGGTGCTGTCCGCCGTCGGCGTCGCGTGCCGGACGCCGCCCTCCGTCGGCGCCGCTCTTTCACCGAACCGCATGCGCAAGAGCCTCGGGAACGCCTGGGGCGCAGACATCTTCATGGGCCGTTCCTGAAGACATGCCCGTGCCCTGCCCCTTGCCGCATCGAACCCCACCCAAGGCATGAATCGACAGTACCTGCTGCTCTGGCGCCACCTGGCTCCGCTCCATCGTCTCGGTGCCGTCGCCCTGATCCTCGGCAACCTGGCTGCCGCCGTGCTGGAGGTCCTGGGCCTGGCGCTGTTCGGCATCGTGCTGCTGCGCATCACGCAGGGAGGCGCCATGCCCGCCGGCTTCTGGCTCACCGAGATGGCGGGGACGGCGGGCGGCGCGGACCTGCGCGCGGTCACGGTCGCCTGCGGCGCGGTGTACGTGGGCAAGAACGTGCTGATGGCGGGACTGGCGTGGCTGGAGGCGCGGCTGGCGTTCGGTGTGCAGTCCCATTTCAGCGCGAAGGCGCTGGCGGCGATCCTGAAGCAGGACTACGAGCTGACCAGCCGGGCGGACGGCAGCGCCAACACCAATCTGGTGATGGGCGGCATGGGTGCGCTGTCGCAGAACGTGCTGCTGCCGGGACTCACGCTGCTGGCCGAAGGGACGCTGATGACGGCCCTGGTGCTGTTCCTGCTGCTGACGCAGCCGCTGTTCTCCGCCGGGATGCTGGCGACGCTCTGCATTGTCGCCGGCGCGCTCGTGCTGGTGAGCCGGCGGCTCGTGTTGCGGCTGGGGCGGGACCGGCACCAGCTGGAGGACGAGCGCCTGCGCCTGCTCTCCGGGATCTTCGGGCACCTGCGCGAGATGTACATCTATGCGGCCGGGCCCCGCGCGGTGGCCCACATGGAACGCCAGCTGGCGCGGCTCGGGACGACCTATCGCGGGTTCCAGCTGCTCTCCGCCGCGCCGCGCTTCGCGCTGGAAGTCACGCTGGTAGGGGCCCTGCTGGTGGTGGTGTACCTGCGCGTCCAGTCCGGACTGGAGCCGACGCTGGTCGTGAGCATCGGGGTGTTCGGCGTGGCGGGCTTCCGCCTGCTGCTGGGAATCAACCGCGTGGTCGGCAGCGTGCAGGCGATGCGCTTCGCCAGCGCCATCGTCGACCGTGTCGCGAATGTGCTGGCGAGCCCGGCTGCGCCGCCTCCCGGGGGGCGCGGCCGCAGCGGCGTGGCCGAGGGCGCCCTGCGCCTGACCGGCGTGACATACGCCTACACCCCGGGCAAGCCGGTGCTGCAGGGGGTGGACTTCGAGTTGCCGCGCCGTGCGCTGATCGCCGTGAAGGGCCGGTCGGGCGCGGGCAAGAGCACGCTGCTGGAGATCATGGCGGGACTGCGCACGCCGACGTCGGGCGAGGTGGAACTGGACGGCGAGCGCATCGCGCACAAGCAGGCGCTCGTCGGCCGCGTGGCCTATGCGGGGCAGCAGCCTGCCGTCTTCCCCGACACCATCCGCGCCAACGTGGCCTTCGGCCTGGCACCCGAGGCGATCGATGACGGGGCCGTGTGGCACGCCCTCGCGCGCGCGCACCTGGACGACGTGGTGCGCGCGCTGCCGGGCCAGCTCGACTTCCCGCTCGGCTCGCACCAGGGGCTGTCGGGCGGGCAGATCCAGCGGCTCGCCCTGGCACGGGCGCTCTACATGGATTGCGACTACCTGCTGCTCGACGAGCCGACGGCGGCGCTGGACGCCGAGACCGAACAGCAGTTGCTCTCCACCTTCAAGGAGCTCGCGTCGACCACCGGCATCGTGGTGGTGTCGCACCGGTCGGCGCCCCTCCTGGCGGCCGACGCGGTCTGGGAGCTGGCCGAAGGCCGCCTCGTCCCGCTCGCAGCCCGGGAGCTGTCGCTCTCCGCGCTCGGCGGTCCGGAACCGGACATGGCAGAAGCCTGATCATGCGGCCCGCCGACGGCGTCTCCGATCCGCACGCCATCTGCACCGTCGTCGTCAACTGGAACGGCTGGCGCGACACCCTCGTCTGCCTGGAGAGCCTGCTCGCACTCGGCGGCACGCCGATGCGCGTCATCGTTTGCGACAACGCCTCGGACGACGGATCCGTGCCCGAGCTCGAACGCTACCTGCGCGAGCGGCTGCCAGGGTGGCCGGCCGCAGCCGGGGCGCCGGGCTTCGCGAATCCCGAGCCGGGCGAAGGTGTGCGGTCGGCGCACCTGCTGCCCCTGCCGCGCAACCTGGGCTACGCCGGCGCCCTCAATGCGGGGATCCGGTGGGCGCGGGAGCGATGGAGTCCGCGCGGCTTCTGGCTCCTGAACAACGACGTGCAGGCGCAGCCCGGCGCGCTCGACGCGCTGGTGGCGGCGCACGCCAGCGTGCCGGACGCCGGCATCTGCGGGTCGGTGCTGCTCGAATGGGACGAGCCGGACCGCATCCAGGCGGTGGCCGGCATCTACCGACGCTGGCTGGGGGTGGGCTGGCACGACAAGGGCCTGCCCAGCGATGGGAGCGAGGTGTCCCGGGCCCTGGACTATCCCGTCGGTGCGTCCATGTACGTCAGCACCGCATACCTGGACCAGGTCGGCCTGCTCGATGCCGGCTACTTCCTCTACTGCGAGGAAATGGACTGGGCCGAGCGCGGGCGCCGCCAGGGCTACCGGCCTCTCGTGGCGCTCAGGAGCCGCTTGCGGCACAAGGAAGGCGCGAGCACCGGGTCGCGCGGCGGCGTGCGGAACAAGTCCCTGCTGTCGGAGCACTACGGCGTCGTGAACCGGCTGCGGATCACCGGCAAGTTCTGGCCGCACTGCCTGCCGGTGGTCTGGTCCAGCCTGGCGCTGGTGGTGCTGGACCGGTTGCTGCACGGAGAGTCGGCGCGCGCGGCGCTGGTGCTGAAGCTGATGTTCGCGCCCGGGCAGTGGCTGCGCCGGGACGAAGGACGATGATGGGAGATCGGCGATCCCTCATCAGTTCGCCGTATCGCGACCCGGTGCCTGCAGCACTGGCAGGGACCGCAACTGCCGGTTGAGAGCTATCCCGAGCTTGCGCGCGGCGGCCGCGGACACATGGTCGGTCACGCCGTACAGGAACTGTCCGTCCAGGGTGGCCGCGCAGGTCTGTGTGGACTGGTCGCAGAGGTCCGGGAGCGTGTCGAACAATGCGACCCGGCCGGGGTGGCGCCTCCGCACCTCCTCCAGCAGTTCCCGATAAGGCCGCGAGAGCTCCAGGTGCTTTGCCACGGCGATCGAGCAGGCCGGATTGGGCGGCGCAGCCAGCAACGCGTCGACGAGCGCCGAGGCCGTCTTGCGCTCGACGCAGTCTTCGGGATGCGGCAGCGTGGGGTTGTCGACCACCAGCACCACCTGCTTGCCTGCCGCGACGAGCCGCGACACGGTCGCATCGAGGCCGTCCAGCGCCACCTTGCCGTTGCGGCTCGCGGGCAGGTCGGCGATGGAGTGGTCGCTCCCCAGGTGGAACAGCGCGCGCGCGGCGGTGGCGATGACCACGGTCTCCACCGAGTTCGCGGCTTCCAGCGTGCGCACCGCCGTATCCACCGCATTCCCGTTCACGTACGCGTAGACCGGGCTGTCGCTCAAGACCGGCACCAGCGGGCCACTGTCTCCCGATGCGATCATCATCCAGTATCCCCCCGGCGCGGAGGTGCGGAAGACGCCGGCGAACAGGGCCCCGGCCTTGCTGTCGCCGAGCAAGGCGAAGCGAGGCGGCTCACGTCGATCCACAAAGCACTGGAACAGGTTCTTCGATGACGACGGCACGAAGGGACAGGCGACCGCGAACGGCGGGAAGCCGGCTGCGCGGGCCGTATCGAGAGAGACGTTGGCCTGGACCACGGCTCGCTCCTCCAGCCCCCGTTGCGCCGCCACGAGCAAGCCGAAGCCCCCCACCGCCGCCATCAGCGCCACGAGCACAGCGGCCTGCGCGCCTCGGTTGCGCGCGGCCTTGACCGGGCGTTCGACGAGGACATGGGTCAGCGCCGCGAGGATCACGGCCAGCACGAGCAGCACCGCCCGCAGACCCGGGCCGAGCTCGCCATGGACGATCCTGGGGAACGAGAGCAGCGGCCAATGCCACAGGTACAACGGATAGCTGATCAGGCCGATGGCGACCAGGATCCGGCGTGACAGCAGCATGCGGTTCACCGCGGCGCCGGGCCCCGCCGCGATCAGGAGCGCGGCGCCGCCCGTGGGCAGCAACGCCTGCCAGCCGGGAAACCCCTTCTCCCGCGCGAACACGATGCCCAGCAGGACCAGCACGATCCCGGCCATCGACACGGCCGAGGCGAGCCGCGGGCGCTCCGCCGCATGCCATGCAGGGCGCGCCGCGCTTGCGGGAAGACGCGGCGCGCGGCACGCCAGCGTGGCGCCGATCATCAGCTCCCAGAACCGCGTCCAGGGCGAGTAGAACGCCGCCGGGGGCGCCGTGGCGCTCGCGAACACATTGGCGCCGAAGGACACGAGTGCGATCGCGGCGGCAACGAGCAGCAGGTTCCATCGCATCCGCCAGGCCAGCGCCAGCACCACGGGCCAGAAGATGTAGAACTGTTCCTCGACGCCCAGCGACCAGAGGTGCAGCAAGGGCTTGGCGATCGCCGCCTGGTCGAAGTAGCCGCTTTCCCTCCAGAAGGCGAAATTGGCGAGGAAGGCCGCCCCGGCGGCTGCGTGCTCGCCGAGCTGCTCGTACTCGGCCCGGAACAGGGTCGTCCATCCAAACGCCAGCGATGCAGCGAGCACAAGGACCAGTGCGGGGAACAGGCGCCGCACGCGCCGCGTGTAGAAGCCCGCCACGCTGAAGGCGTGGGTCTCCAGGCCGCCGATGATGATCTGCGAGATCAGGTAACCCGAGATCACGAAGAAGATGTCGACGCCGACGAATCCGCCCGGCAGCGCCGACGGGAAGAAGTGGAAGACGATGACCGACACCACCGCGAGGGCGCGCAGTCCGTCGATGTCGGCACGGTAGGCCGGATGGATTCCCTCGGCCGCGCGGTTCGCGGCTGCGGGCCGGAGCGGTGTGGCCAGGGCGGCGTCGGCGAGCGTGGTCATGGGCAGTGGGAGGAAGCTCCCGCGCCGCGCACGCACGTGGGAATCCGGATGCGGGGACGAATTCGATTCTAGTGAGCCCCTGTCGCCAGCCTGCGCCGAATGCCGGCACGGCTGCACCATCCGTCAGTTGCGGGCCCCATCGACCGATGATCCGATGGCGAGAGGGCGCCTTCAGCGCCCCGGCAGCTCCAGCGCACGCCCCACCCGCGCGCAGACCCGCTCCCACGTGAATTCCCGCGCCCGCGCGAGGCCGCGGGCCGCCAGCGTGGACCAGAGCTCCGCATCCCCGGCGAGCCGCCGCATCGCCTGGGCGATCTGCTCCGGGTCCGACGGATCGGCGAGCAGCGCGTTGCCGGCGCCGGCGATCTCCGGCAGCGACGTGGTGGTGGACGTCACCACCGGCGTGCCGGTCGCCATCGCTTCCACCACCGGCAGGCCGAAGCCCTCGTGCACGGACGGGAACACCAGGGCGGTGCCGCGGTGGTACAGGTCCAGCAGCGCCCCGTCGTCGACCGGGCCCGAGAAGCGGACGTGGTCCAGGACGCCCGCATCGCGCGCATGCCGCAGCGTCGGCGCATCCGCCGTGCCCGTGAACACCATGCGGAAGTCGCCGGCCAGGCCGGAGAGGGCGAAGGCCTGCAGCAGGCCGCGGATGTTCTTGTGGCCGGCGCGGCGGCCCACGTGCAGGAAGAAGCGATCGCGCGAGGCGCGCCCGGGCCCGGGCCGGAAGACGGAGGACACGCCGTTGCCCACGACGTGGATCCGCGCGAGGTCGATCCCGGACCATTCGGCGATGTCGCGCCGCGAGTACTCCGACACCGTCAGGATGCGCCACGCGCGTCGCGTGGCCGGCCGCACCACGCCGGCGTAGTAGGCGCGCCGCAGCGGCGAGGACTCCGCCGGCACGCGCAGGTGCACCAGGTCGTGGATGGTGAATGCGAAGGGGATCGGGCTGCGCAGCGGCGGATTGAAGCCCGGGGAGAGGAAGCAGCCTTCGCGCAGCCGGGCCAGCGCCAGGGTGCAGGCCAGCGGGTCGTAGGGCGAGAGCTTGGGCCCGGCGATGGGCAGCGGAACGATGCCCGGGACGCCCCGTTGAACCTCCTCCGCGAAGCGGCCGATGCCGTGGGGCCCGTTCCAGCGCGAGTCGAAGAAGATGGGCGGCTGCACCGCGCGCAGTGTAGCTTCGCTCCCGTGCCGCTGATACGATCGGCCCCGATGGCGCAAGCAGGGCTCGCGGATCCCCGGATCCACTACGTGCACGAGTGGCTCACCGACTGGGGAGGTTCCGAGGACGTGACCTGCTCCATGCTGCGCGCCGTCCCGGGCGAGGCGCTGCATGCCACGATCGACTTCCTCGCCCCCGACCACCGCGCCCGGTTCGGCGGGGTGCCGATCCACACGACCTTCCTGCAGCGGCTGCCCGGAGCGCGAACGCGATTCTGGAACTACCTGCCGCTGACCCCGCTGGCCGTCGAAACGCACGACCTGCGCGGCGCCGACGTCATCGTCTCCAGCTCCCACGCCTTCGCCAAGGGCGTGCTCACCACCGGCGAGCAGCTGCACGTGAGCTACGTCCACTCGCCCATGCGCTATGCCTGGGACCTGCACCACGACTACCTGGCGGACTACCGCCTGGATCGCGGCGCGAAGGGGGGGCTGGCCCGCTACATCTTCCATCGCCTGCGCCAGTGGGACCGCCAGACGGCGAACAACGTCGACCTGTTCCTGGCCAACTCGCGCCACGTGCAGAGGCGCATCTGGCGCGCCTATCGCCGCCCTTCGGTGGTGATGCACCCGCCGGTCGCGATCGGGCGGTTCGCGTTCGAGGAGCGCAAGGGCGACCACTACGTCACCGTGTCGCGCCTGGTCTCGTACAAGAGGATCGACCTGATGCTGGAGGCCTTCCGCGCGATGCCTTCGCGCAGCCTGGTGGTGATCGGCGACGGTCCCGAGGCGGCGCGGCTGCGGTCCGTGTGCCCGCCCAACGTCAAGCTGCTGGGATACCAGCCGCACGAGGCCGTGCAGCAGTACCTGGGCAGCGCCCGCGCCTTCCTGTTCGCCGCGCACGAGGACTTCGGCATCTCGCCGGTGGAAGCCCAGGCCTGCGGCACACCGGTCATCGCCTATGGCGTGGGCGGCTCGCGCGAGACCGTGCGCGACGTGCGCAGCGAGACGCGGCCCACCGGCCTGCTCTTCGACGAGCAGACGCCGGCCAGTTTGCAGGCCGCGGTCGAAGCCTTCGACGGCGCGGCCATCGATCCGCACGACTGCCGCCGCTGGGCCGAGCGCTTCGACGAGCCGGTGTTCCAGCAGGCTTTCCGCCGCGTGCTGGAAGGGGCATGGGCCGCGTGGCGGCGAGACCCCTCTTCCGTCGAGGCGGCGCTGGGCCTGGCCGAGGGCCTGGAAGCGCCATCGCGGGCACTGCAGGCCTGACCGGTCCGTGAACGCGAACGCCGGCCCCTGGCGCGCCCTGCCCGCGCTCCTGCTCGCCGCGCTGCCCTGGCTCAACCCGATCACGCGCGGCCCCTCGCCCTCGGTCACGCCCTGGCTGGTGAGCGCTGCCTGCGCGCTCGCGCTGTGGCTCGCGGCCGCGGCGGGCCCGCAACGCGCGGTGCCGCCGCGCGGCCTGCTCTGGTCCTGCGTCGCGCTGGTGGCCTGGGCCGCGCTGTCGCACCTGCCGCTGCGCCCGGAGACGGTGATGCTGGCCGGCGGCCTCGCGCTGGTGCTGGTCGGCGCCGGGCTCGCGCACGATGAGGGCATCGCGCGGGCGCTGCAGGCGGGCTGGCTGCTGGCCGCGGCCCTCAGCGCCCTCATGGGCCTGGCCCAGTACTTCGGCATTTCGGCCTGGTTCGCGCCCTGGGTGAACGGGGCCGAGGCCGGCGAGGCCTACGCCAACCTGCGCCAGCCGAACCAGTACGCCACGCTCTGCTGGATCGGCGCCGCGGTGCTCCTGTTCGGCGGCCTGCGCCTGCCCCGCTGGGCGGCCGCGGCCCTGCTGGTGCTGCTCGCGGCCGGCAGCGCGGCCTCGGTCTCGCGCACGGGCCTGCTGCAAGGCTTCGTGCTCACGCTGCTGGCGGCTTCGTGGGCCGGGCCACGCCGGCGCGAACGGCTGGCATTGTGCGCCGTCGCGGCGCTCGCCTACTTCGCGGCCACCGTGCTGCTGCCCGTGCTGCTCGACGCCGCGACCGGCGCCATGCCGGCGCGCACGCTGTGGGGACGCATGGGCGGCGGCGCGCCGTGCAGCAGCCGGCTGGTGCTCTGGTCCAACGTGCTGCACCTCATCGCGCAGAAGCCGCTGGCGGGCTGGGGCTGGGGCGAGCTCGATTACGCGCACTTCGCGACGCTGTACGACGGCGCCCGCTTCTGCGACATCCTGGACAACGCGCACAGCCTGCCGCTGCACCTCGCGGTGGAGCTCGGGGTGCCGGCCGCGGTGCTGGTGTGCGCGGGCGCGCTGGCGTGGGCGCTGCGGCGCCGGCCCTGGCGTGAAAGCGACGCGCAGCGCCAGCTCGCGTGGGCCGTGCTGGCGCTCGTCGTGCTGCACTCGCTGCTGGAATATCCGCTCTGGTACGGCCCCTTCCAGATCGCGCTGGGCGCGACGCTCGGCTGGCTCGCCGCACCCTCCGCGCCTGCGCAGGCGCGCGAGCGCGTCACGGTCTACGGCTTCGCCGCCGTGCTGCTCGCGGCCGCCGGCTACGCCGCCTGGGACTACGCGCGCGTGAGCCAGATCTACCTGCCGCCGGAGCAGCGCCGGCCCGCCTGGGCGCAGGACACCTTGCAGCACGTCGAACGCTCCTGGCTCTTCGCCGGCCCCGCCCGCTTCGCCGAGCTGACGCTGGCCACGCCCTCGCGCGCCAATGCGCCATGGATGCACGCGCAGGCGCTCGCGAGCCTGCACTACTCGCCCGAGCCGCGCGTCATCGAGCGCGCGATCGAAAGCGCGGTGCTGCTGGGGCGCGACGACGAAGCGGTTCTGCTGCTGGCCCGCTACCGCGCCGCCTTCCCGGCCGACTACGATGCCTGGCGGCGGGCGCAGAAACGGCCGCTGCCGGCGCGCTAGCCTGCGACGTAGCTGCCCGACTTGCCCCCGTGCTTCTCGCGCAGCTTCACGTCGGTGATCGTCATGCCGCGGTCGACGGCCTTGCACATGTCATAGATCGTGAGCAAGGCGACGTTGACGGCCGTGAGGGCCTCCATCTCCACGCCCGTGGGGCCCACGGTCTCCACGGCGGCCGTGCAGACGACCGCCGCCGCGGCCGCGCCCTGCGCCGGCTGCAGCTCGAAGTCCACGGCGACGCGCGTGAGCGCGAGGGGATGGCACAAGGGGATCAGGTCGCTGGTCTTCTTCGCGGCCTGGATGCCGGCGATGCGCGCAATCCCCAGCACGTCGCCCTTCTTCACGGATCCGCTCTGGATGATCGCGAAGGTGTCCGCTAGCATCTGGATCCGGCCGCTCGCAACGGCCACGCGGTGCGTCGCCGCCTTGGCGGCGACGTCGACCATGTGGGCCTGGCCCTGTCCGTCGAAGTGAGTCAATCCACTCATGCAACAACCTTCCGTTTCCCTCGACCATCATACGACCGGCTTCGCCTGGCGCACCCGCCTGCGCGCCGCCGGCATCCACCTGGGCCTGAGCGTGCTGGTCGCCGCCAGTGCGGCGCTGCTGGTGTTCGCGGTGTGGTACCCGTGGCCGTACCGCGAGATCTCGGGCGGCCGCGAGCTGTTCCAGCTGGTGGTGAGCGTGGACATCGTGCTCGGCCCGCTGCTCACCTTCGCCATCTTCAACCGCGCCAAGCCGCGCGCCGAACTGCGGCGCGACCTGGCGGTGGTGGTGCTGCTGCAGCTCGCGGGCCTGTCCTACGGGCTGTGGACGGTGCAGGAGGCGCGGCCCGTGCACATGGTGTTCGAGTACGACCGCTTTCGCGTCATCCACAAGGTCGACCTGGTGCCGGAGCTGCTGGCGAAGGCGCCCCCCGGCCTGGCGGTCGCGCCGCTCACCGGCCCCACGCTGCTGTCGCTGCGTCCCTTCCGCAACGCGGACGAACAGCGCGACTACACGCTGGACGCGCTGCGCGGCCTGTCGCTGTCGGTGCGGCCGGAGCTCTGGCAAAGCTACGAGGCCGGCCGGGCCGAGGTGTTGCGCGCCGCGAAGCCGGTGACGGAGCTGAAGAAGAGGTTCCCGCAGCGGGCCGAAGAGATCGACGCCGTCCTGCGGCAGAGCGGCCACGAGGCCGCGGGCGCGGCATACTTGCCCTTGCTGGCGCGCAAGGCCACGGCCTGGACCGTGCTGCTGGACGCGTCGACGGCAGAAGTGATCGGGTACCTCCCGCTGGATTCGTTTTGAAGTCGTTCCTCCCGCCGCTGGGCCGGGCCCTCGGGGCCGCCTTCCTCGCGCTGTCGCTGGCGGTCGCGCCCGCGCGCGCGCAGCTGCCCCAGCTCGGTGACGGCAGCGAGATGAGCAGCAGCGCCGAGCGCGCGCTCGGCGAACGCATCGCACGCGAGCTGTACCGCGACCCGGACTACATCGACGACCCGGTGCTGGTCGAATACGTGCAGGGCATCTGGCAGCCGCTGCTGGCCGCGGCCCGCGCGCGCGGCGAGCTGGTGCCCGAGATCGAGGACCGCTTCGCCTGGCAGGTGCTGCTGGGCAAGGACCGCACGGTCAACGCCTTCGCCCTGCCGGGCGGCTGGCTGGGCCTGCACCTCGGGCTGGTCAGCGTCACGGCCAACCGCGACGAGCTCGCCTCGGTGCTGGCGCACGAACTGAGCCACGTCACGCAGCGGCACATCTCGCGACTGATGACGCAGCAGAAGCAGCAGGCGCCCTGGATGATCGCCGCGATGATCCTCGGCGTGGCCGCCGCCAGCAAGAACCCGCAGGCGGCCGGCGCCGTGGTCTCCGGGACCACGGCCCTGGCCATGCAGCAGCAGCTGAACTTCTCGCGCGACATGGAACGCGAGGCCGACCGCATCGGCTTGGGCGTGATGACCGCCGCCGGTTTCTCGCCGCAGGGCTTCGTGACCATGTTCGAGAAGCTGCAGCAGGCCGCCCGCCTGAACGACAACGGCGCCTTCCCCTACCTGCGCACCCACCCGATGACCACCGAGCGGGCGGCGGACATGCAATCGCGCCAGCAGCTGGCGGAGCACGCGCCGGTGCAGCCGACGCTGGAGCACGCGATGGTGGCCGGGCGCGCGCGCGTGCTGTCGCACTCCGCCGTCGATGCGCTGCGTGCCGCCGTCGCCGAAGCCGAGGCGCCGGGCCTCGCGGCGCAGCCGCGCACCCAGCAGGCGCGCGTGCTCTACGCGGCCGCGCTGGCGGCGGCGCGCCTGCGCGACCCGGCCGCGAGCGCGCGCCTGCTCGCCCGTCTCGACACCGTGGTGGCGGGCGACGCCGCCGCGCAGCGCCTCGCGCGCCTGCTCGCGGCCGAACTGGCCCTGGGCCAGGGCGATGCGGCGCGCGCGCTGAAGTCGCTGGACCTCGCGAGCAAGGCGCGCCCCGAGCTGCTGCTGGGGGCGCAGGCGCAGATCCAGTCCGGCCAGGCCGCGGCGGCCGCTTCCCGCCTGCAGACGCGCGTGGCCACCGAGCCGCGCGACGCCGCCGCGTGGCAGCTGCTGTCCGCGGCCTACCAGGCGCAGGGCCAGTCCTTGCGCGCGGTGCGCGCGGAAGCGGAGGCGCGGGTGGCGCAGCTCGATTACGCGGCGGCGCTCGACCGCTTCAAGGCGGCGCAGGAACTGGTGCGCAAGGGCGCGGGCGGCGGCGACCACATCGAGGCGTCGATCATCGACACCCGGGCCCGCCAGGTCGAATCACTTCTTCGTGAACAGGCGCTCGAGCGCTGAGTCGATCACCACGCCGATCGCCGTGTAGAGCAGCGAGCCCACCAGGGCGGCCAGGAAGTTGCGCACGCCGAAGCCTTCCAGCAGCCCCGCCGCGGCCCAGAACAGGAGCGCGTTGATGACGAAGAGGAACAGGCCCAGCGTCAGCACGGTCACCGGCAGCGTGAGCACCACCAGCACCGGCCGCACCACGGCGTTCAGCAGCCCCAGGATCAGCGCCGCGCCCATCGCGGCCAGGAAGCTGGTGACCTGCACCCCGCTGTAGATGTAGGCGACGAACAGCAGCGCGGACGCGCTCAGCAGCCACCGGGCGATCAGCTTCAGCATGGGCGCGGAGCATAGCATCCGCGCCTGCGCCGCCGGTCAGTCGAAGGAGAACAGCAGCAGCGTGCCGAGGCCCACGATCGCGGCGGCCGACCAGGAGCGGCCATCGGCGCCTTCCTGCTTGGGCCGGCGCACGTCCAGCACGCGCACGGCGCCGTGTTCGGCCATCAGCGTGCGCGTCAGCTCCGGCAGCGGCCCGCGCGCCAGCACCGGCGTCACGGCGTCGCCGCGCGCGCGCAGCGAGGGGACCACCTGGTCGAACAGCTTGTCCGCCCACTTGGCGCGCCAGTTCTCGCGCGCCGAGTGGCTCACCCACTTGCTGATGCGGTGGGTCATGCGCGGCGCGCAGGCGACCAGCACCCAGTGGGTGGGGCCCGCGGCCACGCCCGGCATGCGCTGCCGGGCGTAGGCGGGATCGTCCAGGTACACGATCACCTTCTCCATGGGGCCTCCTGCTCGCCCGCGTCAGCGGGCGTCGGTGCGGCGCGCCGCGCGGCTGGCCAGCCAGCCCGCGCCGAGCACGCCGGCGATGCACACAGCATACGTGCTCCAGCGCGCGATTGCATGGGGGTCGAACACGGCATCGAGCAGCGGCTCGCCGATGATCATCTTGGCGGCCGTGAAGGCCAGCACGGCGGCGCCCAGCTGGATGATGATGGGGAAGCGCTCCACCAGCTTCAGCACGATGCTGCTGCCGAACACGACGATGGGCACGCTGATCAGCAGGCCCAGCACCACCAGGTCGATGGCGCCGTGCGCGGCGCCCGCCACGCCCAGCACGTTGTCCACGCCCATCAGCGCGTCGGCCACGACGATGGTCCGCATCGCGCCCCAGAAGGTGCTGGCGACGGGGCCGTGCTCGTCGTTGCCGCCGTCCTCGGCGATCAGGCGGTAGGCGATCCACAGCAGGCCGGCGCCGCCCAGCGCCATGAGGCCGGGGATCTTCAGCAGCCAGACCACGCCGATCGTCATCAGCGAGCGCACGGCGATGGCGCCGACGGTGCCCCAGACGATGGCCTTGCGTTGCAGGTTGGGGGGCAGGTTGCGCGCGGCCAGCGCGATCACGATCGCGTTGTCGCCGGCGAGCACCAGGTCGATGAGGATGATGGCCGCCAGCGCGGACCACCAGGCGGCAGAGAGGAATTCCATGCAATAGCTCCGTTCGGACTGGGTTGCGCCCGGCGCGACGGATCGGAGCTTTGCGGCAGGAAAGCGGCAGGGGGCTTCGATCCGGGCCGCACCGGGCCCGATCGAAGGTCTTGCTCGGCGCGGCTGGCGCCGCGCCCGGCCCGCCGGAAGCCGAGGCTTCGTATTGACGACGGGCCGAAATGGGAGCTACTCCCCTTCGCTGTGCAGGATTAGAACACAAGGCTGCCCGATGCGCAGCCCGGCGCGGCTATCATGCCCAACCGCTCCCCCGCCGCAGTACCCTTGCCTGAGCCATGGCCGGCATCCACATCACCGACATCGAAGCCGCCATCAACCACTGGCGCGCCCGCAAGCCCTCGCCCGACGGCGTGACGCTCGCCCCGGAGCTGCGGGCCCTGGCCGAGGTGTACGCGCTGATGGTGTACTACCGCGAGGACGAGGCCGACGAGGCGAGCTTCCCGGCCGCGGCCTACGCCGCCTGGAAGGCCTGGTTCGACACGCAGCCCGACACCCCCTGCATCGCCATCTGCTCCACCAGCCAGGGCGACGCCGAGTGCAAGGGCTGCGGCCGCAGCTTCGAGGAGGTGCAGCGCTGGACCGAGATGACGCCGGCGCAGAAGCGCCAGGCCTGGCGCCGCATCACGCTGCAGGGCGACGCGTGGCGCTTCAACCGCTACGCCGAGCGCGCCGCCGAACGGGCCGGCCCCGCCGCGGCGGACCGGCAGACCTGACCGTGCGCCGCGTGCGGCAGGCGCCGAACCTCGCTATCGCGACCCTCTGGGCCGACGTGCTGCGCGAGGCCGGCATCGCCGCCAGCGTGCAGCGGCAGTTCCTCTCCAGCGCCGCCGGCGAACTGCCGCCGGACCAGTGCCTGCCGGAAGTCTGGGTCCTGCACGAGGAGCAATTCGCCGCGGCGACCGCGCTGCTCGATGAATTGCTGAGCCTGCCGCAGCGGCGCTGGCGCTGCGCCTGCGGCGAACTGGTGGAGGGCGGGTTCGAGTCGTGCTGGAACTGCGGGCGCGCGATGCCGTGAATCCGCGGTGGGGTTCGCCTGCGGCTCACCGCCACCCTACGGGGACAGTGACGCCGCCGCCCGTAGGGTGGCGGTGAGCGCAGCGAACCCCACCGCAACTACTTCCACCGCACCGGCTCGAGATCGACATGCCGCTGCCCGTTCCCCAGCATCAACGCCCCCTCCTGCACCGTCGCCTGCAACTGCATCGAGCGTTCGGCGAGCTGCGCGAGCGCCTGCGCCGCGTCCGCCGGGATGCGCCACACCGACAGGTTGGAAAGCCGCGTGAGCTTGTTCTCGATCCCGCGCCACCACACTTCGGCCGCGTGGTGGAAGGCGTAGACGGCGACCTGCTCCGATTGCCGGCAGGCCTTGGCCAGCGCCACGTCGTCGGGCTGGCCGACCTCGATCCACAGGCGCGTGGCGCCGGTGAAGTCGCGCAGCCAGGCGTCCGGCTCGTCCGGGTCCGACAAGCCCTTGCCGAAGGCGAGCGTGCCGTCGCCGCCGCAGGTGGTCTGCAGTTCGTGCGCGTGCAGGGCGAGCGCGGCCAGCCGCACCATCATGCGTTCGTCGGTCTCGCTCGGATGGCGCGCCAGCGTCAGCGCGTGGTCGGCGTAGTAGCCGTGGTCGATGTCGGCGACGGCGAGCTGCGCCTTGAAGACGGTGGACTTGAGGGCCAAGGTCAGCAGCGCCGCGCGAGTTCGGCGGCCTTGCCGATGTAGCTGGCGGGGGTCATGGCCAGCAACCGGTCCTTCTCGGCCTGCGGGATGTCGAGCGAGCGCACCAGCGCATGCAGGTCGGCCGCCGCGACGGTCTTGCCGCGCGTCACTTCCTTCAGCTTCTCGTAGGCGCCGTGCACGCCGTAGCGCCGCATGACGGTCTGGATCGGCTCGGCCAGCACTTCCCAGGAGGCGTCGAGGTCAGCCTGCAGCGCTTCCTCGTTCAGCTCCAGCTTGCCCAGGCCGATGCCCAGCGAATGCCAGCCCAGGACCGCATAGCCCAGCGCCACGCCCATGTTGCGCAGCACCGTCGAATCGGTGAGGTCCCGCTGCCAGCGCGAGACCGGCAGCTTCTCCGCCAGGTGCTTCAGCAGCGCGTTCGACAGCCCCAGGTTGCCTTCGGCGTTCTCGAAGTCGATGGGGTTGACCTTGTGCGGCATCGTCGACGAACCGATCTCGCCTTCGCGCAGCCGCTGCTTGAAGTAGCCGAGGCTGATGTAGCCCCAGGCGTCGCGGCACCAGTCGATCAGCACCGTGTTGGTGCGCGCGACCGCGTCGAACAGCTCCGCCATGTAGTCGTGCGGCTCGATCTGGATGCTGTAGGGCTGGAAGGTGAGACCGAGGCCCAGCGGCTCGGGCGTTTCCACCACCTTGCGCGCGAAGGCTTCCCAGTCGAAGTCGGGCCAGGCGGCGAGGTGGGCGTTGTAGTTGCCGACCGCCCCGTTCATCTTGGCCTTGAGCTTCACCGCCGCGACCTGCTCGCGCGCCGCGGCCAGGCGCACGACCACGTTGGCGATCTCCTTGCCCACGGTGGTCGGGCTGGCGGTCTGGCCGTGCGTGCGGCTCAGCATCGGAACGGCCGCGTGCGCGTGCGCCATCTCGCGCAGCTTGTCGACCAGCCCGTCCAGCGCCGGCAGCAGCACGTGCTCGCGCGCGCCCTTCAGCTGCAGCGCGTGGCTGGTGTTGTTGATGTCCTCGCTGGTGCAGGCGAAGTGGACGAACTCGCTGGCGGCGCGCAGCTCGGGCCGGGCCTCGAACTTCGACTTGATCCAGTACTCGACCGCCTTCACGTCGTGGTTGGTGGTCTTCTCGATCTCCTTGATCGCGGCGGCGTCCGCCTCGGAGAAGTTCTTCACCAGCCCGAGCAGGTAGGTGCGCGCACCCGGCGTGAGGGGCTTGAACTCGGCGAACCCGGCGTCCGAGAGGGCGATGAACCAGCACACCTCCACCTGCACGCGCTTGTGCATGTAGCCCTGCTCGCTCATCAGCGGGCGCAGGGCGGCGAGCCGCGCGGCGTAGCGGCCGTCCAGCGGCGACAGCGCGGAAATCGGGGAGAGGGCCATGCCCGAATTGTAGGCGGCGCGACGAGGGGGCTTTCCCCGTGCAGGCTGTCGCAGGTGCACGACAGCGGTCAAGATCCGTTCCCCTAGAATGATTCCGTCCCCCTCCCTCCCCATAACTCGAACACGGCAGGCAGCGCCCATGAAGTTGATCGGATCCCTCAGCAGCCCTTACGTGCGGAAGGTTCGCGTCGTGATGGCCGAAAAGAAGCTGGACTACCAGTTTGTCGAGGAAGACGTGTGGGCGGCCGACACGGGCATCATGCAGTCCAACCCGCTGGGCAAGGTGCCCTGCCTGGTCATGGAAGGCGGCGAGGCGCTGTTCGACTCGCGCGTGATCGTGGAGTACCTGGACACGCTGTCGCCGGTGGGCAAGCTCATCCCCGCCGTGGGCCGCGAGCGCGCCGAAGTGAAGACCTGGGAAGCGCTCGCCGACGGCGTGCTCGACGCGCTGGTGCTCGCGCGCCTGGAAGCGCACTGGTCGGGCCGCCCGAAGGCGCAGCGCTGCGACGCGTGGATCGAGCGCCAGCTTGGCAAGACGCAGGCGAGCCTCAAGGCGATGAGCCAGGGCCTGGGCGACAAGCCCTTCTGCGCCGGCATCTACCTGAGCCTGGCCGACATCGCCGTCGGCTGCGCCCTGGGCTACCTTGATTTCCGCTTCCCCGAGATCAACTGGCGCGCCTCCTACCCCAACCTCGGCCGCCTGCAGGACAAGCTGATGCAGCGTTCGAGCTTCGCCGAAAGCGTGCCGGCCTGAGGCGCCCGCAGCCCTCATGAAAAACGCGCCCGAGGGCGCGTTTTTCGTTCCGAATAAAAATTGCTGCGAAGCGCCCCGTGACGAAGGAGGGAGGGAGGGAGGAGGAGAAGAGTCGCCTCGGGATTGCATCCGGATCCGGTCCGGACGGCTTCGCAGCAAGCAAAAGTGAAACCGGGAATCCTGCCTCTGGGGGATGGACTCGTCCGCAGCGCCCCGGGTTCCGCTCGGGGCCGTAAATTTTTGTGAACCGCTCAGTGCGCGGCCAGCTGCTGCTCCAGCGCCTTCACCAGGTCCGGGTCGTCCGGGCGCGTGAGGCTGCTGTATTGCGCGACCACCTTGCCGTCGCGCCCGACCAGGTACTTGTGGAAATTCCACAGCGGCGCGCGGCCGGTGGCGGCCGCCAGCTCGCGGAACAGCGGGTTCGCGTCGCTGCCGCGCACGGCGCTCTTGCCGAACATGGGGAACTTCACCCCGAAGGTGTTCTCGCAGAAGTCCGCGATCTCCTTGTTGCTGCCGGTCTCCTGCGCGAAGTCGTTGGAGGGAAAGCCCAGGACCACCAGGCCGCGCTCGCGGTAGCGCGCGTACAGCTCCTCCAGGCCCTTGTACTGGGGCGTGAAGCCGCAGTAGCTGGCGGTGTTGACCACCAGCAGCACGCGGCCGGCGTACTGGCACAGGGGCTGGGGCTTCTCGTCCTGCAGCCGCGGGAAGGTGTGCTGCAGCAAGGCCGGGCAGGCGGCGGCGCCGGCGGCCGCGGCGGGCAGCGGGGCCGCCAGCGCGAGCAGGGCGGCCATCAGCAGGGAAGCGGGCGCGTTCATCGGCGAATCATGGCCGCTCGCCGCCCGCGGCGGGGGATTGTCCTTGCGCGACAGCCGGTGGTCGGGAGCCGCCCGGCAGTCCGCGCTTCCGCATCCTAAAATCGGGGGTTCACGAAACCACGCTGCCATGCTGTATCCGGAACTGTTCAAGCAACTCGAGTCCGTCCGCTGGGACATGGACAAGGACATCCCCTGGGATCGCTTCGACGCCTCCCTCCTGTCCGAGGAGCAGGCGCAGACGATCAAGATGAACGCCATCACCGAGTGGTCGGCCCTGCCGGCCACCGAGATGTTCCTGCGCGACAACCGCGACGACAGCGACTTCTCCGCCTTCATGTCGATCTGGTTCTTCGAGGAGCAGAAGCACTCGCTGGTGCTGATGGAGTACCTGAAGCGCTTCCGCCCCGACCTGGCGCCGACGGAGCAGGAACTCCACGAGGTCCGCTTCGAGTTCGACCCGGCGCCGGCGCTCGAGACCCTGATGCTGCACTTCTGCGGCGAGATCCGCCTGAACCACTGGTACCGGCGCGCCTCGGAATGGCATACCGAACCGGTCATCAAGCACATCTACCAGACGCTGAGCCAGGACGAGGCCCGCCACGGCGGCGCCTACCTGCGCTACATGAAGCGGGCGATCAACAACTTCGGCGTCGAGGCCAAGGCGGCCTTCGCCAAGGTGGGCGTGCTCATGGCCAGTGCGCGCCGCACGGCGCAGGCGCTGCACCCGACCAACCTGCACGTGAACAAGGCGCTGTTCCCGCGCGACACCATCCAGTCGCGCGTGCCCGACCCGGAGTGGCTGGAGCACTGGCTGGACAAGCAGATCGCCTTCGACGCCGTCTGGGAAAGCAAGGTGGTGGAGCGCATCCTGCACAACATGAGCCTGCTGATGGACCGCAGCTTCAAGAGCGTGCAGGAGCTCAATCGCTACCGCAAGGAACTGCAGGCCAGCCTGGGCGGCGGCGCCGCGCCGGCCACCGCGTGAGCGGCCCGGCCTTCCTGGACAAGATCGTCTCCCGCCGCGACGCGGCGCTCCGCATGGCCGGCCTGCCCGGGCCGGTCGTCTTCACCAACGGCGTGTTCGACGTGCTGCACCGCGGCCACGTCACCTACCTGGCGCAGGCCCGCGCCCTGGGGGGCAGCCTGGTGGTCGCGCTCAACACCGATGCCTCGGCGCGGCGCCTGGGCAAGGGGCCGGACCGGCCGCTGAACGCGGAGCACGACCGCGCCATCGTGATCGCGGCGCTGGAGTCGGTGAGCCTGGTCACCTGGTTCGACGAGGACACGCCGGTGGAGCTGCTCGCGGAACTGAAGCCGCAGGTCTACGTGAAGGGCGGCGACTACGACATGCGCCAGCTCGCCGAGACGGCGCTGGTGGAAGGCTGGGGCGGCCGGGCGCTGGCGATTCCCTTCGTCGACGGCTATTCGACGACGGCGCTGGTGCGGCGCATCCGGTCCGCGGGCTGAGCGCTCAGTGGCCGGCCGGCTCCCAGAGCCGGTCGTAGCGCGGCGAGCCCCGGACGACGGCCAGCGACCAGTCCTGCAGCGTTGCGTCGGGCCGCTGCGCATCCGGCGCGCCCACGGCCGAGGTCCCGAGCGCGAGCCGGTCGCCCGGCACCCGGATCCCGGCCACCTCCAGCAGCGTCGGGAAGAGGTCGAAGGGCAGGAATTCGGCGGTGTTCGGCTGCGGCAGGTCCTCGCCGACGAACAGGTTGAAGATACTGCGCCGGTCGCCGGCCTGCTGCAGCTGCGGCCACACGGGATTGGGCACGGCGAGATGGTCGCCCACCACCACGATCGCGGTGTCGGCGAGGTAGCCGCGCTCGCGGGCGAAGGCGATGAATTCCGCGATCTGGCTGGCGGCGCAGGACACGATGCCCTCGAAACGGGTCGCGCCGCGCGCGCGGCAGCCGGGCGACAGCAGGCCGGAGGGATTGTGCGTGTCCAGCGTGAGCACCGTCAGGTTGAACGGGTGGCCCGCGGCGTGCAGTTCCTCCAGGCGCTTGCGGGCCCGCGCGAACAGGGCGTCGTCGTAGAGGCCCCAGGCGTTCAGTTCGCCGCGCTTCACGCCGGCCCGCTCCCACTCTTCGCGGCCCCAGGTCTCCGCGTAGCCGTGGTCCTGCAGGAAGCGCCCCTTGCCTGCGAACGACAAGGGCGCCCCGCCCAGGAACACGTTGCGGTAGCCGTGCGCCTGGAGCACGTCGCCCAGGCAGGTGGCGCCCGCGAGGAAGGCCTTGCCCGGCCCCTGGTCGCGGATGTCCACCTGCGCATAGACCTTCAGCGGCACGCCGCACTGCGTGGCGACCATGCCGGCGATTGTCCAGGTCGCGCCGGCCGCGGGCCGGTAGCGGCCCAGGGGCTGGCCGCCGGCCTGCCGCAGCGGCGCGAGCAGGTCGCGGCCGAACACGCCGCTGTCGCCGTAGGTCGCTTCCAGGCTCTCGGCGTAGATCAGCACGAGGTTGCGGCGCTGCTGCTGCACGAGCGCCACCGACGCGGGCTCGACGTACTGCTGCGCGAAGCGGTCCGGCTCCAGGTAGGCGGCCGCGTAGCTGGCGAGCGAAAACTGCGCCGCCAGCGCGACCAGCGCGCCGGCGCCCAGCGCCGCCGGGACGGCGCGAAGCGCCCTGCGCCACCAGCCGTCCAGGCGCGGCGCCGCCCAGGAATGCAGCAGCGTGGCCACGGCCGCCAGCACGGACGGCACCAGCAGCACCTGCACCGCGCATTCCACGAAGAAGACCTGGCCGAGCACGAAGGCGGCCTGGTCGGCATAGCGCACGTGCCAGAGCGCCTGCTCCATGGTGACGTCGCCGAAGGCGTCGCGCAGCCAGTGCGCGAGCCCCAGCGCGCAGAACGCGGCGAGGTAGGCCGCGAAGCGCAGCGGCAGGCGGGGATCGCGGGGCATGCGCGCCGGTATACCCGCGTCCGGCCCGCCGGCCAAGCGCGAATCGTCAGGCGGCGCGCGCACGGTCGTGGCCGGTCTTGCGCCAGCGCGCCACCCGCCGCCGCACGAAGCCTTCCGTGTCGTCGATGAACTCGAACACGACCGGGACCACCAGCAGGCTCAGCACCGTGGACGTGAACAGCCCGCCGATGACGGCGATCGCCATCGGCGAGCGGAAGCTCGGGTCGGCGGCGCCCAGGCCGATCGCGATCGGCATCATGCCGGCGCCCATGGCGATGGTCGTCATGATGATCGGCCGGGCCCGCTTGTGGCAGGCGTCCAGCAGGGCCTCGAAGCGCCCGAGGCCGTGGTCGCGGCGGGCGACGATCGCGTACTCCACCAGCAGGATGGAGTTCTTGGTCGCGATCCCCATCAGCATGATCAGGCCGATCAGCGAGGGCATCGAGAAGCTCTTGTGCGCCAGCAGCAGGCCGATGAAGGCGCCGCCCAGCGCCAGCGGCAGCGCGCTCAGGATCGTGACGGGGTGCAGGAAGTCCTTGAACAGCAGCACCAGCACGATGTAGATGCACAGCACGCCCGTGAGCATCGCCAGGCCGAAGCTGGCGAACAGCTCGCCCATCATCTCGGCGTCGCCCACCTGCACCACCTTCACGCCCGCCGGCAGGTTGCGGATGGAGGGCAGGTTCTGCACCGCCTCGGCCACCTCGCCCAGCGGCTGGCCCGAGAGCTCGATCTCGAAGTTGATGTTGCGCAGGCGGTCGTAGCGGTCGATCACCGCGGGACCGCCGGTGAGTTCCACCGTCGCGACCTGGCCCAGCATCACGGGGCCGCGGCTGCCCGGCACCGAGAGGCGCTCCAGCGTGCGCAGGTTCTTGCGCGCATCGTCGTTCAGGCGCACGACGATGGGCACCTGCCGCTGCGCGAGGTTCAGCTTCGGCAGCGCCACGTCGTAGTCGCCGGTGGTGGCGATGCGCAGCGTGTCGCCGATCGCCTGGCTGGTCACGCCCAGGTCGGCCGCCCGCGCGAAGTCGGGCCGCACGACGACCTCGGGCCGGATCAGGCTGGCGGTGGACGCGATCTGCCCCAGGCCGGGGATGGTGCGCAGGTCCTTCTCCACGGCCACGGCGGCGGCCGCGAGGGTCTTCGGGTCCTCGCCCGTCAGCACCAGGATGTACTTCTCCCCCGAGCCGCCCAGGCCCACCTTGCTGCGCAGCCCGGGCAGCGGCACCAGCACCTCGCGGATCCGGTCCTCGATCAGCTGCTTGCGCGGACGCTCGCCGCGGTCTTCCAGCAGGATGGTGAGCGTCGCCTTGCGCGTCTCGGCGGCGCCGGTGCTGGCGAAGGGATCGCCGCCGGCGCTGCCGCCGCCGATGGTGGTGTAGACGCTCTGCACGTGCTTCACGCGCATGACCGCCTGGCGCGCCTGCTCCGCCGCCGCGCGCGTCTGCTCCAGCGTCGAGCCGGGCGGCAGCTCCAGGTAGACCTGCGTCTGCGAGTTGTCGTCGGGCGGGATGAAGCCGGTGGGCAGCAGCGGGATCATCGCCACGGAGGCGAAGAAGAACAGCGTCGCCAGGCCCAGCGTCTTCCAGCGGTTGCGCATGCTCCAGTCCACCCGGCGCATGTACCAGCGCATCCAGGCCGGGTCCTCGTGCGCCGCCGCCGAAGGCTTGAGCAGGTAGGCGGCCATCATCGGCGTCAGCATGCGCGCGACCACCAGCGACGCGAACACGGCGAGCGAGGCGGTCCAGCCGAACTGCTTGAAGAACTTGCCGGCGATGCCGCTCATGAAGGCCGTGGGCAGGAACACCGCGATCAGCGTGAAGGTGGTCGCGATCACCGCCAGCCCGATCTCGTCGGCCGCCTCCATCGCCGCCTGGTAGGGCGTCTTGCCCATGCGCAGGTGGCGCACGATGTTCTCCACCTCCACGATCGCGTCGTCCACCAGGATGCCGATCACCAGCGACAGCGCCAGCAGCGTGACGATGTTGATGGTGAAGCCGAGCAGGTGCATGCCGATGAAGGCCGGGATCACCGACATCGGCAGCGCGACGGCCGAGACGAAGGTGGCGCGCCAGTCGCGCAGGAACAGCCACACCACCACGACGGCCAGGATGGCGCCCTCGTACAGCAGGTGCAGCGAGCCCTCGTACTCCTCCTCGACGGGCGTGACGAAGTCGAAGGCCTGCGTCAGCTGGAGGTCGGGGTGCTGCGCCTTCAGCTCCGCCAGCGCGCGGTGGACGGCGGCGCCCACCTCCAGCTCGCTCTCGCCGCGGCTGCGCGAGACCTCGAAGCCCACCACCGGCTTGCCGTCGAGCAGCGCCGCCGAGCGCGGCTCGGCGATCGTGTCGCGCACCTCGGCGACGTCGGACAGCCGGATCGTGCGGCCGTTGCCCAGCGACAGCTGCAGCTGCGCGATCTCGCGCGCCGTCTGCACGGTGGCGAGCGTGCGCACCGGCTGCTCGCCGCTGCCCACGTCCGCCCGGCCGCCGGCGCTCTCGGTCTGCACCTGGCGCAGCTGCCGCGAGATCTCCGCGGCCGTGGTGCCCAGCGCCTCGATCCGCAGCGGGTCGAGCGCCACCCGGATCTCGCGGGTGACGCCGCCCACGCGGTTGACGGCGCCCACCCCCGGCACGGCCAGCAGCTTGCGCGAGAGGTCGTTGTCCACGAACCAGGACAGCGCCTCGGCGTCCATGCGCGGCGAGGCGATGGTGAAGGCGAGCATCGGCTGGGTGGCGAGGTCCAGCTTGTTGACGATCGGGTCGCGCACGTCCGCCGGCAGGTCGGAGCGCACCCGCGCCACCGCCGAACGCACGTCATCCACCGCCTCCTGCACGGGCTTCTCCAGGCGGAACTCGACGATCAGCGTGACCACGCCGTCCTGCACCTTGGTGGTGATGTGCTTCAGGCCCTGGATGGTGGCGATCGCGTTCTCGATCTTGCGCGCGACGTCGGTTTCCAGCTGCGCCGGCGAGGCGCCGGGCAGCGCCGCCGTGACCGTGACGGTCGGCAGGTCGATGTCCGGGAAGTTCTGCACCTTCATCGCGTGGAAGGACAGCAGGCCGCCGAACGTGAGCAGCACGAACAGCATCACCGAGGGGATCGGGTTGCGGATCGACCAGGCCGAGAAGTTGACCATGGGGACTTCCTCAGCGGGTCGCGGAGGCGGCGGAAGCCGCGGCCGATGCGGCCGATGCCGCGGCGGACGCCGCCGATGCCGCCGCCGAAGCGGCCGATGCCGGCGCGCTCGCGGCGCTGGCCGCCGGTGCCGGCGTTCCCGCGGCAGCGCCGGCCACGCGCACGAGGTCGCCCTCGTTCAGGAAGCCGCCGCCGCTCGCCACGATGCGCATGTCCGGCGTGAGCCCCGACAGGATCTGCACCCGGTCGCCCTCGATGCGGCCGATCTGCACCTTGACCTGGGCCACCCGGTTGTCGGGCAGCACGCGCAGCACGTAGTTGAAGCCCTCGCGCACCACCAGCGCCTGCTGCGGGACGGTGAGCGCCGGCTGCGCGCCCAGGTCGAACTCGCCGCGGGCGTACATCCCGGCGCGGGCGCTGCCGGCCTCGGGCCCGGGCAGCGGCCGCACGTCCACGTAGACGATGGCGATGCGCGTCTGCGGGTCCACGGTCGGGCCGATCGTGCGCACGCGGCCCTCCAGCCGGGCGCCGCTGGGGGCGGTGACGATCGCGTGCGTGCCGACCGTGAGCTTGGGCAACTCGGAGGACGTCACCTCCGCGCGCCATTCCAGCCGGCCCTTGCGGATCAGGCGGAACAGCTCGGTGCCGTTGCCGACCACGGCGCCGACGGTCGCCGTGCGCGCCGAGATCACGCCGTCGTCCGGCGCGTGCACCTGCGTCTGGTTCAGCCGCACCCGCTGCGCCTGCAGCTGCGCGCGCGCTGCTTCCACCCGCGCCTGCGCCGTCTTCTCCGCCGTGAGGTACTGGTTGATCTGCGAGGCGCTCATCGCGCCGGTCTGCTGCAGCGTGCGCGCCCGCGCCGCGTTGTTGGCGGCGTCGGCCGCGGCGGCCTCGGCCTCCGCGAGCGCCGCCTGCGCCTGCGCCGCGTCGGCGCGCACCGTGTCGGCGGCGAAGCGCGCCAGCACCTGGCCGCGGCGCACGCGGTCGCCCACGTTGACCAGCACCTCGCTGATGCGCAGGCCGCTCGCTTCCGCGCCGACGCTCGCTTCCTGCCAGGCGGCGAGGTTGCCGTTGGCCGCGAGCGTGACCGGCAGCATCGTCTGCTGCGGCGTCACGACCTCGACCGTCAGTGCGGGCCGGGGGGCTTCCTTCTTTTCTTCCTTGTCGCCGCAGGCGGCGAGCAGCGCCGCGAGGGCCAGGACGGCGGTGGCGGCTTTCACTGCGGGCATCACGTTCGTCTTTCCTTCTTCTTCTGTCGTGAGTTCAGGGCTGTCCGGCCACGTCGGCGCCGGGTCGCTCCCAGCCGCCGCCCAGCGCGCGATAGAGCTGGATCCAGGCGGCGATGCGTTCGCGCTGCAGCGACACCAGGTTGGTCTCGGCCGCGAGCGCCACGCGCCGCTGGTCCTCCAGCTCGATCAGGCTGCCCAGGCCGCTGCGGTACAGCGCCTCGGTGGCGGCGAAGGACGCGCGGTAGCCCTCGACGGCCGCGCGGGCGTCGGCGCTGCGCTCGCGCGCGCTCTCCAGCCGCACCAGCGCCTCCTCCACTTCGCGCACGGCCTGGCGCACGGCGGCGCGGTACTGCGCCACCGCCTCGTCGTAGCGGGCGACGGCGGCGTCCTGCGCCGCGGCGCGCCGGCCGGCGTCGAACAGCGGCAGGCTGAGCGCGACCGGGCCGATCTGCCAGGTCTGCACGCGGGTGTTCTCGCCGGCCACGTGGACGATGCCGTTGGCGATCTGGCCGCTGAGCGTGAGGCGCGGGAACAGGTCCGCGCGGGCGGCGCCGACGTCCGCGCTCGCCGCCGCCACCGCCCGTTCGGCCTGGTAGACGTCGGGCCGCTGCGCCAGCAGCGCCGCCGGCACCGAGGCGACCTTCAGCAGGGCGAAGCCGTCGGGCTCGGTCCAGCGCGCATCGAGCTTGCGCCGCAGTTCCGGCTCCGCCATGCCGGTGAGCGCCACCAGCGCCTTCACGTCCAGGTCGCACTGGGCCTGCTGCTGCTTCGCGCGGCCCGCGCCTTCGGCGGCGCTGGCGCGCGCCTGCGCCGCCACCGCGGGCGCCGTGAAGCCGGCTTCGGCGCTCAGGCCGGTGAGGCGCGCCGACTCGGCGCGCGAGCGCGCGTCGTTGCGCGTGACGGCCAGCAGCCGCTCGCAGGTGCGCAGGTCGACGTAGGTGAGCGCCGTTTCGGCGGCGACGGCGACGCGGGCCGCGTGCCAGCCGGCCTCGGCGCCGGCGAGCCGCTCGCGTGCCGCGTCGGAGCGGGCCGCGAGCCCGCCGAACAGGTCGGCTTCCCAGGCCACCTGCACGCCGGACTGCACGATGGTGGACAGCGGAACGCCGGCCTGCGCATTGCCGCGCGTCGCCGACAGCGTCGCGTCGACCGTGGGCAGCTCCGCCGCCCGCGCCGCCACGCGCGTCGAGCGGGCCTCGGCGATCCGCGTGCCGGCGCTCGCCACGTCGGGGCTCGCGTCCTGCGCGGCGTCGACCAGCTCCACCAGCAGGGGGTCGTTGAACTGCTGCCACCACTTGTGCAGGTCGGCCAGCGTGCCGTCGTGCGGCAGCGGCGCGTACCAGCGCGGCGGCGCCGGGTCGGGGACCGATGCGGGAGGACGGGGCAGGGCGCAGCCAGCCAGCGACAACAACAGCCAGGCCGCCGCCGCAAGGGGGCGCAGGAGCTTCATGCCTGTTCAGCGGAAAGCCTGCCAGCCTACCACCGGCCGCACGGCCGCGGTGCCGGGCTCAGGCGAAGACGTGTCGCCAGAGCGCCAGGATGGCGTCGCGCTCGGTCGCGAGCTGCTCCTGCGGCACCTGCGTCGCCTGCTCGTTCAGCCGCGCCTGGTGCTGGTGGCGGCGCAGTTCGCGGTAGGCGCCGGCCGCCGCCTGCCCCACGCCCGCCGGCAGCAGCCCGGCCGCCTCGGCGCGCTGCAGCAGCGCGATGTTGCCCACGTTGGGGATCAGTTCCGGATGCCGCGCCGACTGCGACAGCACCAGGAACTGCACGGCGAACTCCGCGTCCACCATGCCGCCCGGGCTGTGCTTCAGGTCGAAGCGGCCCGCCTTCACCGGATGCGCGCCACGCACCTTGTCGCGCATGGAAACAATTTCGCGCTGCAGCGCGGCCACGTCGCGCGGCGCCGTGATCACCGCCTGCCGCACGGCATCGAAGCGGGGGCGCAGCGACTCCAGGCCGACCACGAAGCGGGCGCGCGTCATGGCCTGGTGTTCCCAGGTCCAGGCGGTGTTGCTGCCGCGGCGCTGCTGGTAGTCGTCGTAGGCCCGGAAGGTCGTGACCAGCAGGCCGGAGCTGCCGTTGGGGCGCAGCGCCGTGTCGATCTCGAACAGGTCGCCCTCGGCCGTCTTGGTCGACAGCCAGGTGATGATCTTGCGCACGTAGGCCGCGTAGGCGTCCGGCGCCCGCTCGTCCTCGTCCTCGTAGACGAACACGATGTCCAGGTCGCTGCCGTAGCCCAGCTCCTTGCCGCCGAGCTTGCCGTAGCCGAGGATGGCGAACAGCGGCGTGTCGCGGTGCCGCTGCTTCAGGCGCTCCCAGCACCAGCGCGCCGTGATCGCCAGGGTGGCGTCGGCGAGCGCGCTCAGTTCGTCGGCGACCTGCTCCACCGTCAGCACGCCCTCGACGTCGCGCGCCAAGGTGCGGAAAAGCTCCGCGTGGTGGGCCCGGCGCAGCAGGTTCAGCAGGGTCTCGTCGTCGTCCTCGCCGGTGATCTGCAGCGAGCGCTTCCGGTGTTCCAGCTCGCGCTGGAAGTCCTCGGCGGCGAAGCGCTCCTTCAGCAGGCCGTCGCTCGCGAGTTCGTCGATCACGCCCGGGTGCTGCATCAGGTAGCGTGCCGGCCAGCGGGCGGCGCCCAGCAGGCGCAGCAGGCGTTCGTGCACGGCGGGGCGCTCCCACAGCAGGGCGAGGTAGCTCTCGCGGCGCAGCAGCGGCTCGATCCAGTCGGCCATGCGGATCGCCGCCTCCTCGCTGACGCGGCCCTCCTGCAGCCACACGCCGGTGCGCGCGATGAGGCGCGACAGCCGATGCCGCGCGTCGTCGCGCAGCGCCATCACGCGCGGCTGCTTGCACCAGGCGTGGATGCGCTGCTGCAGCTGGGGCGGCAACTCTTCGAGGATGGTGTCCAGCTCCGGCGGCGGCTTCGTGCCCCTGGGGCCGTTGCAGCCGCGGCATTCCTGGGCGCCGCCCAGGAGCTTGTCGAATTCCTCGGCGACGAACTCGCGGTGCCGGTCCAGCTCGTGCAGGAAGGGGCAGCAGTCCGCGTAGCCCATGGTCCTGGCGATCCACGCCAGGTCGGAGCCGTCGTCGTCGTCGCGGCAGCCCATGGGCAGCACGTGCGTCTGCTGGTCGTCGAGGTACTGGATGCGGTGTTCGACCTGGCGCAGGAAGGTGTAGGCCGAAGCGAGCGAGGCGGCGGTCTCCCGCGACATGAGGCCGGCCGCGGCCAGGCGCTCGAGCGCCTGCAGCGTCGGGCGCGTCCGCAGCTCGGGGAACTGGCCGCCGCGCACCACCTGCAGCAGCTGCACGGTGAACTCCACCTCGCGGATGCCGCCGCGCGACAGCTTGACGTCGTTGGCGCGCTCGGGCCGGCCCGCGGCGCGGCGCGCGGCGTGCTCGCGGATCTGCCGGTGCAGGCTGCGCAGCGCGTCGAAGACGGCGTAATCGAGGTAGCGGCGGAACACGAAGGGCAGCACGACGCCGCGCAGCGCCTGCGCCGAGCCTTGCTCCACGCAGCGGCGCGGCGCCACCACGCGGCTCTTGAGCCACGCGAAGCGTTCCCATTCGCGCCCCTGCACCTGCAGGTAGTCCTCCAGCGCGCCGAGCGACACCGCCGACGGGCCGGAGTTGCCGTTCGGACGCAGCGCCAGGTCGACGCGGAACACGAAGCCGTGCTCGGTCACCTCGCCGACCAGGCCGTAGATGCCCTTGACCGCCTTGGCGAAGTACTCGTGGTTGCTGATGCGCCCGCGGCCGTCGGGCGTGCCGGCCGTCTCGCCGTCCTGGTCGTACACGTAGATCAGGTCGATGTCGCTCGAGACATTGAGCTCGCGCGCGCCCAGCTTGCCCATGCCCACGACCCAGAGCTCGGCGCGGGCGCCTTCGGCCGTGCGCGGGGCGCCGTGCACGGCGTCGAGTTCGCGGAAGGCCTCGGTGCAGGCGACGTCCAGCGCGAATTCCGCCAGGCAGGTGACGGCGCCGGTGACCGTCGCGAGCGGCGCCTGCCGGTCGCAATCGAGCGTGACCAGCCGCTCCATCACCAGCTGCCGCAGGATGCGCAGGGCGGCGCCGACGGGGTGGCCGCGCGCGCGCAGCGCCTCGTAGGCGGCGGCCATCCCGGCCGGATCCGGCGCTCCGGCCGGCAGCAGCGCGAGCTCGCCGGCATAGCGGCGCCGCAGGCGCTGGACGAAGCGCGACTGCCCGGACAGTGGAATATGTCCGGTGGCGGCGTCCTCCGTGGTGGCCAGGCCCCCGTTGTCGGAGGTTGCGGCACCGTCCGCGCCGGAACCGGTCGCAGCGCCCACGGTCATAATTCCCGCCAGTCCGATGTTTTCATGAATGCGACGCCGCCGAATCCCTCACGCACGCTGAGGTTGTTTGCAGCAGCGGCCAAGTGGTCCCTGTGGCTGCTGCTGGCCGCGTCCTTGCTGCTGGTCCTCGCGTGGGGTGCGCTCCATGGATTCATTGTGCCGCGAATCGGCGAGCTGCGCCCTGCGCTGGAATCCCGGGCCAGCCGGATCCTGGGGGTACCGGTGCGCATCGGCGCCATCAGCGCCCGCAGCGAGGGACTGTTCCCCTCCTTCACCCTGCACGACGTGGTGCTGCTGGATCCGCAGGGGCGCGAGGCGCTCGCCCTGCCGGTCGTCCAAGGGGCGCTGTCGCCCCGGTCGCTCTGGAACCTGGGCTTCGAGCAGCTGCTGATCGAGCAGCCGCGGCTGGACATCCGCCGCGCGCCCGACGGCCGCATCTTCGTGGCCGGCCTGGACTTCTCGCGCACCAGCGACAGCGAAGGGCGCGCCGCCGACTGGTTCTTCCGCCAGACCGAGTTCGTGATCCGCGGCGGCTGGGTGCAGTGGACGGACGAACAGCGCGGCGCCCCGCCCCTGGTGCTGACGCAGGTGGACTTCGTCTCGCGCAACCACGCCCTGCGCCACCTGCTGCGCCTGGACGCGACGCCGCCGCCGGAATGGGGCCGGCGCTTCACGCTGCAGGGCGTGTTCCGCCAGCCGCTGCTGTCCCGGCACCCGGGCCGCTGGCAGCAGTGGGCCGGCGAGCTGCACGCCGACTTCGCCGCCGTGGACCTGTCGCAGCTGCGCCGCCACGCGACGCTGGGAGTGGACATCGCGCAGGGCCACGGGCGCCTGCGCGCCTGGGCCGACGTGGAGAAGGGGCATGTGGTGGGGGGCACGGCGGACGTGGTGCTCTCCGACGTGATCGCGAGCCTCGGCCCCGAGCTGCCGCCGCTGGCGCTGCAGTCGCTCTCGGGCCGCCTGGGCGGCAAGCGGCTGGCCGGCGGCTTCTCCTTCCAGACGCAGGACCTGCAGTTCCTGGCGCAGGACGGCCAGCGCTGGCCGGGCGGCAACGTCGCCGTGACCTGGACCGGCCCCGAGGGCCAGGCGCCCGCGCGCGGCGAGCTGCGGGCCGACCGGCTGGACCTGGGCGCGCTCAGCCAGCTGGCGGCGCGCCTGCCGCTCGGAACGGCGACGCATGCGGCCCTGGAGGCCTATGCGCCGCGCGGCCTCGTCGATCGCATCCAGGTCCGCTGGCAGGGGCCGCTCGATGGCCTGCAAACCTACGAGGCGCACGGGCGCGCGAGCGGCCTGGAGATCGCGGGCCGCTACGAGGAAGGCAAGGTGGGCACGCCGGGCGTGCGCGGCGCCAGCCTGGACTTCGACCTGACCCAGGCCGGCGGCCAGGCGAAGCTCGCCATCGCCGACGGCGCGCTGGAATTCCCCGGCGTGTTCGAGGAGCCGCTGCTGCCGCTGGACACGCTGGCCGCCGACCTGCAGTGGCAGGTGAAGGGGCAGCAGCTGGCGCTGAAGGTCGACAACCTGAAGTTCGCCAACGCGGACGCGCAGGGCGAGGCGCAGGGCAGCTGGCGCACCGGCGACCCGCGCAAGGCGGGCGGCGCGCGCTTCCCCGGCACGCTGGACCTGCAGGGCAGCCTCGGCCGTGCGGACGGCACGCGCGTGTGGCGCTACCTGCCCCTCTCGGTGCCCAAGGCGGCGCGCGACTACGTGCACCAGGCGGTGCAGGCCGGCGTGGCCACCGGCACGAAATTCCGGGTCAAGGGCGACCTGAAGCAGTTCCCCTTCGCCGACCGCAAGGGCGGCGAGTTCCTGATCACCACGCAGGTGCGCGACGTGCGCTATGCCTACGTGCCGCGCGGCCTGCAGCCCGGCCCGGCGCAGTGGCCGGCGCTCGACGCGCTGGCCGGCGAGCTGGTGTTCCAGGGCCAGGGCATGCGCGTGCAAGGCGCCACCGGCCGCGTGCAGGGGCTGCCGCGGCTGCAGGTGCAGGCGGATGCGCAGATCCCGGACTTCCACCATCCGCAGGTGCTGGTGCAGGGCCGGGTGCAGGGCCCGCTGGGCGACGCGCTCACCGTGGTCGACACCTCGCCGGTCGCCGGCATGACGAACCAGGCCCTGGCGCACGCGAGCGGCAGCGGCCCGGCCGACGTGGGCCTGCGCCTGGCGCTGCCGCTGCACGACCTCGCGCACTCGCAGGTGCAGGGCACGGTCACGCTCGCCGGCAACGACGTGCAGGTCAGCGCCGACAGCCCGCTGCTCACGCGCGCCCGCGGCGCCGTGCAGTTCTCGGAAAAGGGCTTCCAGCTCGCGGGCGTGCAGGCGCGCGCGCTGGGCGGGGACGTGCGGCTGGAAGGCGGCACCCGGGCCGGCGCGGCCGGCGAGCCGGCCACCGTCGTGCAGCTGCGCGCCCAGGGCACGGCGACGGCCGAAGGCCTGCGGCAGGCGCACGAGCTCGGCTTCCTGTCGCGGCTGGCGCGCGACTTCTCGGGCAGCACCGGCTACCAGCTGGCGCTCGCCTTCCGGCGCGGCACGCCCGAGGTGCTGCTCACCAGCAGCCTGCAAGGCCTGGCGATCCAGCTGCCGGCGCCGCTGAACAAGCCGGCCGAAACGGCGCTGCCGCTGCGCTTCGAGACGGCGCTGACGCGCGAGTCGCTGGCCGCCGGCGCCCCGGTGCGCGAGCTCCTGTCGCTGGACCTGGCGCGGGTGGCGAACGTGCGCTACCTGCGCGACCTCTCCGGCAGCGTGCCGCAAGTCCTGCGCGGCAGCATCGGCGTGGGCCTGGCGCCGGGCGAGAGCGTGGCGATGCCGGAGGACGGCGTCATGGCGAACGTGCAGCTGGGCGCCTTCAACGTGGACGCCTGGGACGAGGCGCTGGCGCGCGTGATGGGCACGCAGGCTTCCGCCGGCGCGAGCCCGGACCGTTCCGAGGCCGGCAGCGGCATGGCCTACCTGCCGACGGTGCTGGCGCTGCGCGCCCGCGCGCTGAGCGTGGAGGGCCGCACGCTGCACGACGTGGTGGCCGGCGGCTCGCGCGACGGCCGCGTGTGGCGCGCCAACGTGGACGCCGCGGAGCTCAATGGCTACCTGGAATACCGGCAGCCGCAGAACGCGGGGGCCGGCCGGCTCCATGCGCGGCTCGCGCGGCTGAACATGGCCGCCTCGGCCGCCAGCGACGTCGAGAGCCTGCTGGAGCAGCAGCCGGCCAACATCCCGGCGCTGGACGTCGTCGTCGACGAGTTCGAGCTGAAGGGGCGCAAGCTCGGACGTCTGGAGATCGACGCCGTCAACCGCGGCCCCGGCACGGTGGCGCGCGAGGGCGGCATCCGCGAGTGGCGCCTCAACAAGCTGAGCCTCACGATGCCGGAGGCGAGCTTCTCGGCCGCCGGCAACTGGGCCGCGCTCGGCGCGCAGGCGGCGGCGCCCGGCGGTCCGCGGCCCGTCGTGCCCCCGGGCGAGCGCCGGCGCACCTCCATGAAGTTCCGCCTGGACATCGCCGACGCCGGCCAGCTGCTGGCGCGCTTCGGCATGAAGGACGTCGTGCGGCGCGGCAGCGGCCAGATGGAAGGCACCGTGTCCTGGATGGGCTCGCCGATGGCGCTCGACTATCCCACCCTCACCGGCAGCTTCCACGTGGACCTGGCGCGCGGCCAGTTCCTGAAGGCGGAGCCGGGCCTGGCCAAGCTGCTGGGCGTGCTGAGCCTGCAGTCGCTGCCGCGGCGGCTGACACTCGATTTCCGCGACGTCTTCAGCGAGGGCTTCGCCTTCGACTTCGTGCGCGGCGACGTCGCCATCGCGCAGGGCATCGCCGCCACCAACAACCTGCAGATGAAGGGCGTGAACGCCGCGGTGCTGATGGAGGGGCAGGCCGACATCGCGCGCGAGACGCAGGACCTCAAGGTGGTGGTGGTGCCCGAGATCAACGCGGGCACCGCCTCTCTCGTCGCCAGCGTGATCAACCCCGCGATCGGGCTCGGCTCCTTCCTCGCGCAGATGTTCCTGCGGCAGCCGCTGATGCGCGCGGCCACGCAGGAGTTCCACGTGGACGGGACCTGGACCGACCCGCGCGTGACGCGGGTGCCGCGCTCGGGCGCGCCCGAAGCCAGCGGCGCGCCGCCGGCGCCGGCCGAGGCCGACACGCGCTGACACCGGAGGACACCATGAAGATCGCCGCCCTGCAGACCGTTTCAGGCACCCACGTTGCCGCCAACCTGGAGCGCGCCCGCGCGCTGCTGGCCGAGGCCGCGCGCGCCGGGGCCGAGCTGGCGGTGCTGCCCGAATACTTCTGCCTCATGGGGCAGCGCGACCGCGACAAGCTGGCGGTGCGTGAAAGCCTCGGCAGCGGTCCGGTGCAGGACTTCCTGGCCGCGAGCGCGCGCGAGCTGGGCCTGTGGATCGTCGGCGGCACGCTGCCGCTCGCGGCCGACAGCGCCGAGCACGTGCGCAACACGAGCCTGGCCTACTCGCCGCAGGGCGAGTGCGTCGCGCGCTACGACAAGATCCACCTGTTCCGCTTCGACAACGGGCGCGAGCAGTACGACGAAGCGCGGGTGATCGAGGCCGGCGCCGCGCCCCAGTGCTTCACCCTGCCCTCGCGCGACGGCCACGCCTGGCGCGTGGGCCTGTCGGTCTGCTACGACCTGCGCTTCCCCGAACTGTATCGCGGCCTCGGCGCCGACCTGCTGCTGGTGCCGAGCGCCTTCACGTACGTGACGGGCGAGGCGCACTGGGAACTGCTGCTGCGCGCCCGCGCCGTGGAAAACCTCGCCTACGTCTGCGCGCCCGCGCAGGGCGGCCGGCACGAGAACGGCCGGCGCACCTGGGGCCACTCGATGGTGGTGGATCCCTGGGGCGGCGTGCTGGCGCAGCGCGCCGAGGAAGGCCCCGGCGTGGTGCTGGCGGAAATCACCGCCGGCCGGCTCGCCGAGGTGCGCAGGCAGCTGCCGGCGCTGGAACACCGGGTGCTGTGAACACCGTCGCGGTCGTCATCCCGCCGGGACTGCGGCGGCTGTCCTCGTGGCGGCGCTGGTCGCTGTGGGTGCTGCTGGGGGTGCTGGTGGTCGGGATGCTCGTCACGCTGGTCTACCTGGCGGCGCGCTACGAGGCGAGCGTCGCGCAGGCGGACGTCGAGCGCGACGCGGCCGACGCGCTGAGCGACATCCGCTCGGCGCTCGCGCGCAACCTGCAGGAACTGCAGGCCCTGCACGCGGGCCACCCGAACCGCCCGACCTGGCGCGCGGAGGCCGACGCGCTGCTGCGCCAGCGGCGCGAACTGGTGCGCATCGAGTGGCGCGGCCCCGGCCTGCAGCTGCTGGTGTCCGCCGACTCGCCCTTCCGCGCGCCGGTGTTCGCCCGGCTGGGGCGCGCGCAGTCCTTGCCGGAGATCCAGCAGGCCTGCCTGACGGCGCGCCGCCTGAGCGGCCCGTCGTACGCGCGCAGCCACTTCGTGCCGCAGCCCGACGGCCTGGGGCTGGAGCTGATGGAGCTGTGCCTGCCGCAGGTGGACGCGGGCATGCTCACGGGCTTCATCGTGGCGACCTATTCGCTGGCGGACCTGCTCGCGACCCAGATCGGCCCGCAGATGGGCCGCAGCCAGGAGATCTCCTTCACCGAGGCCGACGGCACGCGCCTGGCAATGCACGGTCTCGCGCGCCGCGGCACGCGCGTCTTCACGGCGCACCAGCTGCTGGACCTGCCGGGCAACACCATGGTGCTGCGCATGGACAGCTGGCGGCGCTCGGAGCCGGACCTGTTCCCCAACGTGCTGACGGCGCTCGTCACGGTGATGTCGATCGCGCTCGTGACCGTGCTGATCATGCTGGGCCACGACACCCGGCGCCGCCTGCGGGCGGAGGAGGACCTCGCCGACGCGCTCGCCTTCCGCAAGGCGATGGAGGATTCGCTGGTGACGGGGCTGCGGGCGCGCGACCTGCAGGGCCGCACGACCTACGTGAACCCGGCGTTCTGCGAGATGGTCGGCTTCACGCAGGAGGATCTGCTGGGGCGCGGCGCGCCGGCGCCCTACTGGCCGCCCGAACGCGCCGAGGAATACGGCGCGCGGCAGGCGGTGCGCCTCACCGGCGGCCACCAGCCGCCGCGCGAGGGCTTCGAGTCGGTGTTCATGCGCAAGGACGGCACGCGCTTTCCCGTGCTGATCATCGAGGCGCCCCTGATCAACGCGCAGGGCCTGCAGACCGGCTGGATGAGCGCGGTGCTGGACATCAGCGAACAGCGGCGCGTGGAGGAGCTCTCGCGCGCCAGCCAGGAACGGCTGCAGGCCACCGCGCGCCTCGCCACCGTCGGCGAGATGGCCTCCCTCCTGAGCCACGAACTCAACCAGCCGCTGGCGGCGATCGCCAGCTACGCCAACGGCTCGATCAACCTGCTGCAGCAGCCCGCCGCGACGGCGGCGGCCGCCGACCTGCACACGGCCATGCAGCGCATCGCGGAGCAGGCGGACCGCGCCGGCCGCGTGATCAAGAGCGTGCACGACTTCGTGCGGCGGCGCACCCAGACGCGCGAGCCGGTCGCGCCGCAGGAGCTCGTGGAGGCCGTGCTCCCGCTGGTGAACCTGCAGGCGCGCAAGCTGGGCGTGCGCGTCGACAGCCGCATCCCCGAAGGCCTGCCGCGGGTGCTGTGCGACCGCACCATGGTGGAACAGGTGCTGCTGAACCTCGCGCGCAACGCCATGCAGGCGATGGACGAGGCGCACGTCGCGCAGCCCTCGCTGGTGTTGCAGGTGCGGCTGGTGCCCGGCCCGGACGGCGCCAAGCGCTGGCTCGAGTTCTCGGTCGCGGACTGCGGCCCCGGGATTCCCGACGTGGTGCGCCAGCAGCTGTTCACGCCCTTCTTCACCACCAAGGCCGAGGGCATGGGCCTGGGCCTGAGCCTGTGCCGCACCGTCGTGGAGCAGCACGGGGGCCAGCTCGTGTTCGACGCCAACCGGCCGCAGGGTACGATCTTCCGCTTCACCCTGCCCGCCCAAGCCTGAAGCCATGCAGCCCGCCACCGACGCCACCGTGTACATCGTCGACGACGATGCGGGCGTGCGCGACGCGCTCGCCTGGCTGCTGCGCACGCGCGGCCTGGTGTCGGCCGCCTACGCGAGCGCCGAGGCGTTCGAGGCCATGCTGCGGGAGGACTTCCGCCCGGCGCAGGCCTGCTGCCTGCTGCTGGACGTGCGCATGCCCGGCATGAGCGGGCTGGCGCTGTTCGAGCAGATCGTCGCGCGCGGCCTGGCGCAGGCGATGCCCGTGATCTTCCTCACCGGCCATGCGGACGTGCCGACGGCGGTGGACATGGTCAAGCGCGGCGCCTTCGACTTCTGCGAGAAGCCCTTTTCCGACAACGCGCTGGTCGACCGCATCGAGGAGGCGCTGCGCCGCTCGGCCGAGGTGCTCGCGGCGCAGCGGGAGAAGGGCGCGCTGCAGAGCCGGCTGCACGAGCTGACCGAGCGCGAGCGCGACGTCATGCGCCTGGTGGCCAAGGGGCTGCCGAACAAGCTGATCGCCGACCAGCTCGCGATCAGCGTGCGCACGGTGGAAGTGCACCGCGCGCGGGTGTTCGACAAGATGGACGTGAAGTCGGCGGTGGAGCTGGCGAACCTGCTGCGGGATGCGTGAGGGGAAGCGGACATCCGGACGCAGAGGTCGCAAAGGTTACGCAAAGGTCGGCAAAAGAACAGCCTTTGAAGGATGAACATCCAATACGGATTTTCTTTCGCGACTTTTGCGAAACCTTGGCGACTTTTGCGTCCGGTACCCGATCCCGACCCCGTGTTCAGTCGTCCCTTGCCTCGTCGTCCGGCGGCTCGCCGCCCTTGCGGCCGGAGAACATCGTCCACCAGACGATGCCCACGAGCAGCACCAGCGCCAGCAGCGCTTCCGCGAGAATGATCCACATGTTCCGGGTCCTGACTTGTGCCGCCATTGTAGGAATGCTGGCCGCCTGCGCTTCCGTCCCGCTGCCGCCGCTGGAGCCGCCCGCGCCGGCGCCGGCGGTGATCGCGCCCGCGCCCGCGCTGCCCCCGCCGGACGAGGTGGCGCCCGTGCCCGGCGCGCTGGTGCACGGCAAGGCGCGCTGGCAGCCGGTGCGCTGGGAGCAGCTGCCGGGTTTCGCCGACGACGCCCTGCACGAGGCGTGGAACGCCTGGATCCGCAGCTGCGAGCGGCCGCAGCCGCCCTTCGCGGCGCTCTGCCCGGAGGTGCGGCGCCTGTCGATCGCGAGCGGCGAGGAGCAGCGCGCCTGGATGCGGCAGCGCCTGCAGCCGTACCGCGTGGAGCCGCTGCAGCCCGGGCCCGAGCCGCTGCTGACCGGCTACTACGAGCCCCTGCTGGACGCCTCGCGCCTGCCCAGCGCGACGCAGCAGGTGCCGCTGTACCGCCCGCCCGAGGGCCTCGCGAGTCGCCGCCCCTGGTACACGCGCGAGGAGATCGACACCTTGCCGGCGGCGCGCGCCGCGCTGCGCGGGCGCGAGATCGCCTACGTGGCCGATCCGCTGGACGCGCTGGCGCTGCAGATCCAGGGCTCGGGGCGCGTGCGCATCACGGAGCCCGACGGCCGCGTGAGCACCGTGCGGCTGGCGTTCGCCGGCAGCAACGAGCAGCCCTATCGCAGCGTCGGCAGCTGGTTGCTGCAGCAGGGCGCGATCCGCGACGCCTCGTGGCCCGGCATCAAGGCCTGGGCGCGCGCCCATCCCCAGCGCGTGCAGGAGATGCTGTGGAGCAATCCGCGGGTGGTGTTCTTCCGCGAGGAGCCGCTCTCGGACCTCGACGCCGCCTTCGGCCCGCGCGGCGCGCAGGGCGTTCCGCTGACGCCGGGCCGCTCGATCGCGGTGGACAAGGACAGCATCCCCTACGGCACGCCGGTCTGGCTGTCCTCGCCCGGCCCCTTGCTGGCGCTCGACCGCCTCGTATTCGCGCAGGACACGGGCAGCGCGATCGTCGGCGCGGTGCGGGCGGACTACTTCGTCGGCTGGGGGCCGGAGGCGGGCGAGATCGCGGGACGCTTGAAGCAGCCGCTGGCTTTGTGGGTGCTCTGGCCAAGATAGGAACGCAGAGGACGCAGAGGTTTCGCAGAGAACGCAGAAAACTTCATGGATTTTCTCTGCGTCCTCTGCGTGACCTCTGCGCACTCTGCGTTCTAACTGCCAGGCTCACCCCCCAGCTTTCAGATGCGCCAACGGCCAGCTCGAACTCGCCTTCACCTCCCCCAGCGAGAAGCTGGTGTGGATGTCCTTCACGTTCGGCAGGTTGATCAGGACCTTGCGCGCGAACTGCGAGAAGGTGTCCAGGTCGCGCGACACCACCTGCAGCTCGAAGGTCCCCGCGCCGCTGATGTAGTGGCAGGAGACGATCTCCGGGATCTTGCGGATCGCGTCCTCCATCTCGCGCGTGCGCTCGCCGGTGTTGCGGTCCGCGTCCAGGCGCACGAAGGCCAGCACGCCCAGGCCGATGCGGTGGCGGTCGATCTCGGCGTGGTAGCCCTTGATGTACCCGGCCTCCTCCAGCGCCCGCACCCGCCGCCAGCAGGGCGCGGCCGACAGGCCCACGCGCTGGGCGAGCTCCGCGTTGGTCAGGCGCGCGTCGGCCTGGAGCTCGTTAAGGATTTGGATGTCGTATTTGTCGAGTCTTTCCATTTCGCGCCCTTGTCAGCAAGATTCTTTCTCATCCTAAGGGATCGCGGGCACAGAAAGCAAAGACTTATCGGGCGTGCAGCCCTACACTCGGCGCCATGAACGCACCGCTGCCCGAACACATCCGCAAGGCGCTCGAGACGGTCACGCTCGACGACAAGTATTCGCTCGACACCGGCCGCGCCTTCATGAGCGGCGTGCAGGCGCTCGTGAAGCTGCCGATGCTGCAGCGCCAGCGCGATGCGCTGGCCGGCAAGAACACTGCCGGCTTCATCAGCGGCTATCGCGGCTCGCCCCTGGGCGGCTACGACCAGGCGCTGTGGAAGGCCAAGAAGTACCTCGCGGCGCAGAACATCGTGTTCCAGCCGGGCGTGAACGAGGAACTCGCCGCCACCGCGCTGTGGGGCACGCAGCAACTGGGCTTCGCGCCCCCGGGCAGCAACAAGTTCGACGGCGTCTTCGGCATCTGGTACGGCAAGGGCCCCGGCGTGGACCGCTGCTCCGACGTGTTCAAGCACGCCAACATGGCCGGCACCACGCCCTGGGGCGGCGTGATCGCCGTGGCCGGCGACGACCACGTGGCCAAGAGCTCCACGGCGGCGCACCAGAGCGACCACATCTTCAAGGCCTGCGGCCTGCCGGTGTTCTTCCCGGCGACGGTGCAGGAGATCCTGGACCTGGGCCTGCACGCCTTCGCCATGAGCCGCTATTCGGGCGTCTGGGCCGGCATGAAGACCATCCAGGAGATCGTGGAATCCAGCGCCACCGCGGTCATCGACCCCGAGCGCGTGCGGATCCAGCTGCCCACCGACTTCCAGATGCCGCCCGGCGGCGTCCACATCCGCTGGCCCGACGCGGCGCTGGACCAGGAAGCGCGCCTGTTCGACTACAAGTGGTATGCGGCGCTGGCGTACATCCGCGCCAACCGCCTGAACCACAACGTCGTGTCGGGCCCCAACGACCGCTTCGGCATCATCGCCAGCGGCAAGGCCTACAACGACATGCGCCAGGCCCTGCTGGACCTGGGCCTGGACGACGACACCTGCCGCCGGCTGGGCATCCGCGTGCACAAGGTCGCCGTGGTCTGGCCGCTGGAGGCGCAGGGCACGCGCGAATTCGCCGAAGGCCTGCGCGAGATCCTGGTCGTGGAGGAGAAGCGCCAGGTCATCGAATACCAGATCAAGGAAGAGCTCTACAACTGGCGGCCCGACGTGCGGCCGCACGTGCTGGGCAAGTTCGAGGGCGACGGCGACTACTCCGGCGGCGAATGGTCGCAGCCCAACCCCACGGCGCACACGCTGCTGCGCGCCAACGCGGACCTGTCGCCGGCGCTGATCGCGCGCGCGATCGCCCGCCGCCTCGCCAAGCTGGGGCTGGACGCCGACGTGCAGGCGCGCATCGACGCGCAGCTCGCGATCCTGGAGGCCAAGGAACGTTCGATGCAGGTGGTGGAGGTCAAGGGCGACCGCCTGCCCTGGTTCTGCTCCGGCTGCCCGCACAACACCTCCACCGTCGTGCCGGAAGGCTCGCGCGCCATGGCCGGCATCGGCTGCCACTTCATGGCGACCTGGATGGACCGCGCCACCGTGGGCTTCACGCAGATGGGCGGCGAGGGCGTGCCGTGGGTGGGCCAGCAGCCTTTCAGCCACGACCAGCACATCTTCGCCAACCTGGGCGACGGCACCTACTTCCACAGCGGCCTGCTGGCGATCCGCCAGGCGATCGCCGCCGGCGTCAACATCACCTACAAGGTCCTCTACAACGACGCGGTCGCCATGACCGGCGGCCAGCCCGTGGGCGAGCGCCCCGAGGGCCACACGCCGCTGCAGATCGCCCACAGCCTGGCGGCCGAAGGCGTGGTGAAGACTGTGGTGGTGACCGACCAGCCCGAGAAATACGAGGGCGCGGGCCTGCCCCCGGGCGTCACCGTGCACCACCGCGACGAACTCGACAGGATCCAGCGCGAGCTGCGCGCGATCCCGGGCACCACGGCGCTGCTGTACGACCAGACCTGCGCCACCGAGAAGCGCCGCCGCCGCAAGCGCGGGACCATGGTGGACCCGGCCGTGCGCGTGATGATCAACGACCTGGTCTGCGAGGGCTGCGGCGACTGCAGCGTGCAGTCCAACTGCCTGTCGGTCGAGCCGCTGGAGACGGAGTTCGGCCGCAAGCGCACGATCAACCAGAGCACCTGCAACAAGGACACCAGCTGCCTCAAGGGTTTCTGCCCCAGCTTCGTCACCGTGGAAGGCGGCCAGTTGAAGCGCAAGGCGAAAGCGGCCGACGCCCTCCCCTCGCCCTACGAAGGTCCCGAGCTGCCCGAGCCGGCCCTGCCCGCGACCGCGGAGACCTACGGCATCGTCGTCGCCGGCGTCGGCGGCACGGGCGTCATCACCATCGGCCAGCTGCTGGGCATGGCCGCCCACATCGAAGGCAAGGGCATCGTCACGCAGGACGCCGCCGGCCTTGCGCAGAAGGGCGGCGCCACCTGGAGCCACGTGCTGATCGCCGACCGCCAGGAAGCGATCCGCACCACGCGCGTGAGCATGGCCGCGGCCGACCTCGTGATCGGCTGCGACCCGATCGTCACCGGCGGCAAGGAAACGGTGCTGCGCATGCGCCCCGGCCGCACCCGCGTGGCGCTCAACGGCCACGGCACGCCGACGGCCGCCTTCGTGAAGAACGCCGCCTGGCAGAACCCCTCCGACGCCTGCGCCGACGAGATCGCCAAGGCCGTGGGCGCCGACAACCTGTCCGCGTTCAACGCCGAGGCGCTGGCGTCGCGCGTGCTGGGCGACAGCATCTACACCAACCCGCTGATGCTCGGCTACGCCTGGCAGAAGGGCTGGGTGCCGCTGGGCCGCGAGGCGCTGCTGCGCGCGATCGAGCTCAATGGCGTGGCGGTGGAGAACAACAAGGCCGCCTTCGAGTGGGGCCGCCGTGCCGCCCACGACCCGGCGGCGGTCGCGGCGCTGCTGGCGCCGAGCGCCCAGGTGATCGAGTTCAAGAAGCGCGAGAGCCTGGACACCCTCGTCGCGCGCCGCGTGGAGTTCCTCACGGCCTACCAGGACGCCGCCTATGCCGCGCGCTACCGCGAAGTGGTGGAACAGGTGCGCGCCGCCGAGGCGCCGCTGGGCAAGTCCCTGCTGGCCGAGACGGTGGCCAAGGGGCTGTTCAAGCTGATGGCCTACAAGGACGAATACGAGGTCGCGCGCCTGCACACCGAGACCGGTTTCCGCGAGAAGATCGCCGAGCAGTTCGAGGGCGACTACAAGGTGAACTACCACCTCGCCCCGCCGCTGCTGGCGAAGCGCAACGAGAAGGGCGAGCTGGTCAAGCGCAAGTTCGGCCCGGCCACCTACCAGCTGTTCCGGGTGCTGGCGAAGCTGCGCGGCCTGCGCGGCACGGCCCTGGACGTCTTCGGCCGCACCGAGGAGCGCCGCACCGAGCGCGCGCTCATCGAGGAGTACCGCCAGACCGTGCAGGAGCTCGTGGCCGGCCTGCAGCCGGGCAACCATGCCCTGGCCGTGGAGATCGCCGCCCTGCCCGAGAAGATCCGCGGCTACGGCCACGTGAAGGAGCGCAACCTGGCGGCCGTGCGGCCCGAATGGCAGCGCCTGCTGCAGCAGTGGCGCGGGGACCCGGCCGAGCGCCGCGTGGCCTGAAAGCCGCCCCGCATACAATCGTGTCTCCTTGCGCGGCCCGTGCGGCCGCGCCTTTCCCTTGCCGGTTTTCGCTCCTGGAGACACCGTGTTGATTTCTTCCGCCTACGCCCAGACGGCGCCGGCCGCCGCCGGCGGCGACATGCAGTCCTCGTTCATGAGCCTGCTGCCGCTGGTGCTCATGTTCGTGGTCCTCTACTTCGTGATGATCCGCCCGCAGATGAAACGGCAGAAGGAACATCGCGCCATGGTCGAGGCCCTGGCCAAGGGCGACGAGGTCGCCACCGCCGGCGGCCTGCTCGGCAAGGTCACGAAGCTGGGCGACGCCTACCTGGGCGTGGAGATCGCCCCCGGCGTGGAAGTGCAGGTGCAGCGCTCGGCCGTCGTCCAGGTGCTGCCGAAGGGCTCGATCAAGTAAGCCGTGAACCGCTACCCCCTGTGGAAGTACGCGATCATCCTGGTCGCGCTGGTCGTCGGGGTGCTCTACACCCTGCCGAATTTCTTCGGCGAGGATCCGGCCGTCCAGGTGTCCGCCGCGCGCAGCAGCGTGCAGGTGGACGCCGCGGCGCAGGCGCGCATCGAGCAGGCGCTGGCCCAGGCGGGGATCAAGCCGCTCGCCATCAGCCGTGACGCCACCTCGATCAAGGTCCGCTTCGACAGCACCGACGTCCAGCTGAAGGCGCGCGACGTCATCCAGCACGCGCTGGCGCCGAACCCGGACGACTCCGGCTACGTGGTGGCGCTGAACCTGCTGTCCAAGACGCCCGACTGGATGACCGCGATCAACGCGCGGCCGATGTACCTGGGCCTGGACCTGCGCGGCGGCGTGCACTTCATGCTGCAGGTCGACATGCAGGCGGCGCTCACCAAGAAGGCCGAGTCGTACGCCGGCGACCTGCGCAGCACGCTGCGCGAGAAGAACATCCGCCACGCCGGCATCAGCCGCAACGGCCAGGCGGTCGAGATCAACTTCCGCGACGCGGCGGCGCTGCAGGCCGCGCGCAACCTGATCGCCGACCAGTTCCCCGACCTGCAGGTCGCCGAATCGGCGCAGGGCGACACGACCCGGCTGGTGGCCACGCTCAAGCCCGAGGCCGCGCGCAGGGTGCAGGACCAGGCGCTCAAGCAGAACATGGTCACGCTGCACAACCGGATCAACGAGCTGGGCGTGGCCGAGCCGGTGATCCAGCAGCAGGGCGCCGACCGCATCATCGTGCAGCTGCCCGGCGTGCAGGACACCTCGCGCGCCAAGGACATCCTGGGCCGCACGGCGACGCTGGAGGTGCGCATGGTGGACGAGAGCGCCGAAGGCCGCGCCGCCGAGGCGGGCAGCGGCCCGGTGCCCTTCGGCGACGAGCGCTACCTGGACCGCGAAGGCCGCCCGGTGATCGTGAAGAAGCAGGTCATCCTGACCGGCGAGAACCTCACGGACGCGCAGGCCGGCTTCGACGGCCAGACGCAGGAACCGGCCGTGCACCTGACGCTGGACGCCAAGGGCGCCCGCATCTTCCGCGACGTGACGCGCGAGAACGTCGGCAAGCGCATGGCCATCCTGCTGTTCGAGAAGGGCAAGGGCGAGGTCGTGACGGCCCCGGTGATCCGCAGTGAGATCGGCGGCGGCCGGGTGCAGATCTCCGGCCGCATGACGACGGTCGAGGCGAACGACACGGCCCTGCTGCTGCGCGCCGGCTCGCTGGCCGCGCCGATGGAGATCGTCGAGGAAATGACCATCGGCCCGAGCCTGGGCGCCGAGAACATCACCAAGGGCTTCCACAGCGTGACCTGGGGCTTCGTCGCCATCGTCGCGTTCATGGGCATCTACTACATGATGTTCGGCGTGATCTCCGGCATCTCGCTGGCGGTCAACCTGCTGCTGCTGGTGGCCGTGCTGTCGATGCTGCAGGCGACGCTGACGCTGCCGGGCATGGCCGCCATGGCCCTGACGCTGGGCATGGCGATCGACTCGAACGTGCTGATCAACGAGCGGGTGCGGGAGGAACTGCGCGCCGGCGCCTCGCCGCAGGCGGCCATCCATGCCGGCTACGACAGGGCCTGGGCCACCATCCTGGACTCCAACGTCACCTCGCTGCTGGCGGGCCTGGCGCTGCTGGCCTTCGGCTCGGGGCCGGTGCGCGGCTTCGCCGTGGTGCACTGCATCGGCATCCTGACGTCCATGTTCTCCGCCGTGTTCTTCTCGCGCGGCCTGGTGAACGCGTGGTACGGCCGCAAGAAGAAGCTGAAGTCGGTATCCATCGGGACGGTATGGCGGCCGGACGCCGATGGCGCTATAACCAAGGCCGAGTAGAAAAAGAGTTCTGGGCGCCGGCGGCGCCCCCAAAGGAAGCGCAGTGGAGTTTTTCAAGATCCGGCGGGACATCCCCTTCATGGAGAACGCGCTGGTGTTCAACGTGATCTCGGTGGTCACGTTCGTCGCCGCGGTGTTCTTCCTCTTCCACCGGGGGCTGCACCTCTCGGTGGAATTCACCGGCGGCACGGTGATGGAGGTCGCCTATTCGCAGCCGGCGGACATCGAGCAGGTGCGGCGCGCCGTCGCCGACCTCGGCTACCAGGACGTGCAGGTGCAGAACTTCGGCACCTCGCGCGACGTCCTGATCCGCCTGCCGGCGCAGAAGGGCGTCAGTTCCGCGCAACAAAGCGAGCGCACGCTCACCGCCCTCAAGGCGGCCGACCCGGGCGTGTCGCTGCGGCGCGTCGAATTCGTGGGGCCGCAGGTCGGCGAAGAGCTGGTCTCCAACGGCCTGAAGGCCCTGGGCATGGTCGTGGCCGGCATCATGATCTACCTGGCGATCCGCTTCGAGTGGAAGTTCGCCGTGGCGGCGATCATCGCCAACCTGCACGACGTGATCATCATCCTGGGCTTCTTCGCCTTCTTCCAGTGGGAGTTCTCGCTGGCGGTGCTGGCCGCCGTGCTGGCGGTGCTGGGCTACTCGGTCAACGAGTCGGTGATCATCTTCGACCGGATCCGCGAGGCGTTCCGGCGCTACCGCAAGATGTCGACGGTGCAGACGATCGACCACGCGATCACCTCCACCATCAGCCGCACCATCATCACCCACGGTTCCACCCAGGTGATGGTGCTGTCGATGCTGCTGTTCGGCGGCCCGACGCTGCACTACTTCGCGATGGCGCTGACCATCGGCATCCTGTTCGGCATCTATTCCTCGGTCTTCGTGGCCGCGGCCATCGCGATGTGGCTGGGCGTCAAGCGCGAGGACCTGGTCAAGGGCGGGGGCAAGCGGGAAAGCGACCCGAACGATCCCAACGCGGGCGCCACCGTCTGACGAAGAAGGGCGGCGCGATGTCTTCCACGCTCGCTCCCGCCACCGCGCCCCTGGCGCGCCAGGCGCGTGAGCGTTTCGTGGCGCACATGAACGGCGTGCTGCCGGAGCTGGCCGAGGCGGTCCGCAACGTGTTCACCGAGCAGATGAACCAGTCGCAGAGCAGCCGCGACATGCAGCAGCGGCGCGATGCACTGGTGGAATTCGAGCAGGCGGCGTCGAAGTGGGTGGACGCGGTGGCGCGCGGCTGGCGCCGCGCGATCGTGCCGGCCACGGCCACCTCCCGCGTGCGCATGGAGCTCGCCAGCCTGGAGCTGATCGGCGACGACGTCGTCGAGAACAAGATCCTGTCCTCCCGCCTGGCGATGGCGGTGCAGGAAAAGGCGGTCTGGGACCTGAACGACCTGAAGCTGCGCATCACGCACCTGGAAGGCGGCGAGGAGCTCGCCAGCGAGGACGTGCTGCGGCCCGAGGCGCTGGCCCAGGTGCTGGTGGAGCAGTGGACGGCCGTGAAGCTGCCGCGCGAGAGCTGGGTGGTGGTCAAGGACGTGATCCAGCAGTTCATCGTGCCGCGCGCGCTCGACGGCTACCGGGCCGCCAACGAATTCCTGGTCGAGAGCGGCGTGCTGCCGCACATCGACCTGCGCTCGCGCGTCAAGCGTCCGGCGGGCGTGGCGCCGGCCGCACGCGAGCCGGCCGCCGGCGGACCCGCGGGCGCTCCCGCGTCCGGCGGGGGTGGCGCAGGAAGCGCCGGCCAGGGCGCACCCGGTGGCGGCGGTCCTGGCGGGGGTGGCTCCGGCGGCAGCGGTGGCGCAGCGGGCGGCGGCCGCGCGACGGCGGAAGGCGGCGGCTCCGCTGGTGGCGGCGGCGGGGGCGGATCCGGGGCGGCAGGCGGCGGTGGCGCGGCCCAAGGTGCCGCGGGTGCCGCTGGCGGCGGCGGTGCCGCCGACATGGGCGACTCCTTCTTCTCGCCGGCCGCCGTGATGAACGGCCAGGGCGGCGAGGCCACGGGCAGCACGCCGCTCGCGCGCGCGAAAGCGCGGGCCACGGGCGTGATCGGCCAGCTGAAGCGCCTGCTGCGCGACAAGGTCGGCGGCCCCGAGGGGCAGGAAGGCGGCGCGCCGACGCCGCCCTCGCCCTCGCTGGTGGCCGCGGTGACGCACCACGCCACGCAGGTGCAGACCCAGGTGCAGACGCGGGTGAACGACGCCATGACCGTCGGCGACATCGTCATCTTCGACGACGACGCCGTGGAGCAGGTGGCGCTGGACCTGCGGCACCGCTCGCAGGAGCTGAAGCAGAAGGCCTCCTCCTCCAGCGAGAAGGCCACCATCGAGATCGTGGCCCTGATGTTCCAGAGCATCCTGGCCGAGGAGCGCATCCCGCCGGCCGTGCGCGTGTGGTTCGCGCGCCTGCAGATGCCGGTGCTGCGCGTCGCGCTGGCCGAGCCCGAGTTCTTCGGCTCGCTGGAGCACCCGGCGCGCCAGCTGATCGACCGCATGGGTTCCTGCGTGCTCGGCTTCGATTCCACGGCCATCTCCGGTAGCGCGCTGGAGACCGAGATTCGCCGCGTCGTGCAGGTGATCGAGCAGTACCCGGAAACCGGCCGGCGCGTGTTCCAGCTGGTGTACGACGAGTTCCAGCGCTTCCTCTCGCGCTTCCTCACCGAGAAGGGCCCGACGCAGAAGCTGGTGAGCGTCGCGCAGCAGGTGGAGCAGAAGGAGACGATGGCGATCCAGTACACCATCGAGCTGCGCAAGATGCTCAGCGACGTGCCGGTGCGCGAGGAGATCCGCGAATTCCTGTTCAAGGTCTGGGCCGAGGTGCTGGCCGTGGCCGCCGTGAAGAACGGCCCGCAGCACGAGGAGACGCTGGCGCTGAAGAAGTCCGCGAGCGACCTGGTCTGGGCCGCCAGCGCCAAGCCGAACCGCCACGACCGCGCCAAGGTGATCCAGGACCTGCCCGACCTGCTGGCGCGCCTGCGCCGCGGCATGTCGCTGCTGGGCCTGGAGGGCGCCGAGCAGGAGAACCACATCAAGGTGATCGGCGACACGCTGGCCGACGCCTTCCTGTCCAAGACCGAGGCGATCCCGCATGCGCGCATCGAGGAGATGACGCGCCGCCTGGCCAACCTGGAAGACTTCGTCTCCGACGACGACACCGGCGAACTGCCGCTGGACCAGGAGAGCATCGAGATGATGCTGGGCATCGACGCGTCGATGATCGAGGTGATCAGCGCCGGCGGCTCGCAGCCCAATGGCGCGATGATGTCCTGGGCGCGCGAGCTGCAGATCGGCAACTGGTTCACGCTGGACCACAACGGCCGCGTCGCGCAGGTGCAGTACGCCTGGTGCAGCGACCGCCGCCAGCTGCACCTCTTCGCGGCGGCCGACGGCTACTGCTACCTGCTGCCGCTGCGCCGGCTGGCCTCCTACCTGCAGGCGGCGCTGCTGGTGCCGACGGAAGAGGAAGCGCTCACCGTGCGCGCCACGCGCGACGCGCTGGCGAAGCTGGATGCGAATCCGGAGCGGCTGCTGTCCTGAGGGCAGGTGCGGTGGGGTTCGCTTCGCTCACCGCCACCCTACGAATACAAGGCAGATCGGTCCCCGTAGGGTGGCGCGGCTGCGGCCGCGGAAGGTGAGCGCAGCGAACCCCACCGATCCCCCATGACCTTCAATGCGCGACGCGATCCTCGCTGTCGTCGCAAAGCTCGTCGAGCACCAGCGCATCCGGCTCGATGCTGAAGCGCCAGTACACCATCAGCACGATGATCTTCAGCGCGTCCAGCGGCACCGGGTCGCCGGGCACGGCCATCGCGCGGTCCACGACGATCTCGCGCAGGGCCGGGGGCAGCACGCCCGCGCCTTCGAGGAAGCTGAGGAAGCCGAGGCACTCGGCGCCCAGGTGGTCCTGCTCCGCGACCGAGAACACGCGCATGCTCGTCGCGCTCGGCTCGGGCGTCCATTCCAGCTGGGATTCCGCCGGCACGCAGATGTTCTGCGCCGCGACGTTCAGGCCGTCCAGCCAGGCCAGGGCCTGGTGGATCTCCTCCGGTTCGAAGCCGTGGGCGCTCAGCTTGCGTTCGAGCTGGTGGGGCTCGGGGCAGGCGTCGCCGCGCCAGTAGTTTTCGTAGACGAACACCAGCACTTCAAACATGAACCCCAATATAGCCCGGAAGGACGGCGGGCGCGCAAGGGTTCCTGCTTAGGCTGTTGTGAATCCAGGACATGGAACGCAGAGGACGCAGAGGTCACGCAGAGAACGCAAAAGAACAGCCGTCAAAAAAAAGACCCCCGGATCATTTGAATTCTCTGCGTCCTCTGCGTAACCTTTGCGTCCTCTGCGTTCTTCCTCTCACCCCGACGCAATCCGCTGGAAGAGCCCCCCAGGCAGCCGCGCCACCCGCCCCGCGAGTTCGAGTTCGAGCAGTTGCGCCTGCAGCAGCGGCGCCGGGATGCCGGTGCGCGCGATCAGGGCATCGAGTCCGACCGGGTCGAATCCCAGCGCGTGCAGCAGCGGATCCTCGCCTTCGGCTTCCTCCGCGGGCGCGGGCGAAGGCGTCGCCGGCAGCACGAACCGCAGGTCCTCCAGCACGTCCTGCGCGCTTTCCACCAGCTTGGCGCCCTGGCGCAGCAGCGCGTGGCAGCCGCGCGATTGCGGCGCGTGGATGGAGCCCGGGATCGCGAACACTTCCTTCCCCTGTTCCGCGGCCAGGCGCGCGGTGATCAGCGAGCCCGATTCCAGCGCCGCCTCCACCACCAGCGTGCCCTGGCCCAGCGCCGCGATCAGGCGGTTGCGGCGCGGGAAGTTGCCGGCCAGCGGCGGCGTGCCGAGCGGATATTCGCTCAGCACCATGCCGCGCTCGGCGATGCGGTGCGCCAGTTCCAGGTGCCGCTTCGGGTAGACGCGATCGAGGCCGGTGCCGACCACCGCGATCGTCGCGAGCGCATCGGCGGGCGCGCCTTCCAGCGCGCCCTGGTGGGCGGCGCCGTCGATGCCCAACGCCATGCCCGAGACGACGGTGACCCCGGCCTCGGCCAGCGCCCGCGCGAAGGCCCGCGCGTTCAGCAGGCCTTGCGGCGTGGGGTTGCGGCTGCCGACGATGGCGACGGCGCGCTGCGGGGGCTGCTCCAGCCGCCCCATGCGATACAGCATCAGGGGCGGGTCCTCGATGGCGAGCAGCGCCTCGGGATAGCCCGGGTCGCCCAGCGTGAGCACTTCCCGGCGCGCGGGGTCCTGCGCCAGCCAGGCGAGCGTCGCATCGAGCAGCGGCGCCAGGCCTTCCGGCTCGCGCTGGAGCGCCTCGGCCTGCCCGCGTTCGACCACCTGCGCCAGCGTGGCGAGATCCTGCGCGAGGATGGAGGACGGCAGGCCGAAGGCGGCGAGCAGCTTGCGCGCGCCGCCGGAGCCCAGGGAGGGGGTGAGCGCGAGGCGCAGCCAGCCGGCCAGCTCGTCGCGCTCCATGGGGGAACCTAGCGCGGGTTGGTCACGCGGTCGCCGACCATCACGGTGTCGGTGATCTCGAGCACCAGCGCATAGGACAGGCGGTCGAAGGTGCGGAACACCATCAGCATGCCGCTCGGCTCGTCGGGCAGCTTCAGCTGCGCGCGCTCGCCGGGGATGGTGCGGTCGTCCACGCGCCGCCCGGCCCGCAGGATCGTCAGCACGTGGCCCGGCTCGATGCCGTCGGCCCGGCCCAGGCTCAGCGCCACCACCTGGTTCTGGCCCACCAGCGAGACCGCGTCGCCGTAGACCGACACGATGTTGCCGTCCACCGCCGTCGCCGGCGCGTGCGGGATGTAGCTGGTGAAGACGCGCGGCGGCTCGGGCATCAGCCGGTCACCCACGCGGATCTCCTCCTTGGCGCGGGTGATGTCGATGCTCGCCGGCACGATGGTGTCGCGCATGCTGCCGTTGGAGGCCAGCACCGGCTGGATCGATTCGCTGCGCACCAGCTCGGCGCTGCCGAGGTAGCTCGCCTCGTAGCCCAGCACGGCGCCCGTCACCGGGTGCTTCAGTGGCCGCGGGTTGCGGTAGATGCGGAACAGGTTCACCGGCCCGCGCGGGTCGGTCTCCACCAGCGGCGTGCCCTCGCGGCCGCGCGCATAGGCGCGGTCGCCGCGGGTCAGGAGCACCTTGTCTTCCGGCACCCCGACGATGCGCGGGGCCGCGTCCATCTCACCCTCGTTGAGGATGATGGCCTCGTTCAGGAAGGGCTCGATCACGTGCGGCGGCAGCACCGGGATGGAGGTGTCGTCCACGCCCGAGATGCGCGTGCGCGGCGAAACGCGCACCGTGGGCAGGCCCCCCTCGTCGCTGCCGGGCCGGCCGAGGCGCAGCCGCGCCAGGCCGTCCACCTTCTCCAGGTACAACGTCTGCCCGGGATAGATCAGGTGGGGGTTGTGGATCTGGTCCATGTTCATTCCCCACAGCTCGGGCCAGCGCCACGGGCTCTTGAGGAACTTGCCGGAAATGCCCCAGAGGGTGTCGCCACGGACGACCGTGTAGCTGTCGGGCGCGTCGGGCGCCAGTTCGGAGAGCGGGACGCCGGCGCTGGCCACCTGTTCGGCCGTGGCGCGCTGCGAAGGCGTGATCGGATAGTTGGGGAAGGCCTGCGCTGCCGCAGACGTCGCCAACCCGCCTCCCACGATGAGCACGGCACAGGCCGCCATCGTGCGGGTTGCCAGGCCAAAAGCTGCCTTGGTTGGAGCCATCTCGTTTTCGTCCGCTCTTGACAAGTTGCTGGCGATTCTGGCGTCAAGTCATTGATTGGGCAATGTTTATTGCCGATGTAGGCGCCTCGCAACGGCAAAAGTGGCGAAAATAGCGACAACGCCTCCATCTGTCGTCCATGGCCCTCCTTTCGATCCTCACCTATCCCGATCCGCGCCTGCACACGGTCGCCAAGCCCGTGCAGGCGGTGGACGCGCGCATCCGCGCGCTGGTCAAAGACATGCTGGAAACCATGTACGACGCCAACGGCATCGGCCTGGCGGCCACGCAGGTCGACGTGCACGAGCGGCTCATCGTCATCGACACTTCGGAGGAGCGCAACCAGCCCCTGGTGCTGATCAACCCCGAGATCACCTGGGCCAGCGAGGAGACGCAGGTCGGCGACGAAGGCTGCCTGTCGGTCCCCGGCATCTACGACGGCGTGGAGCGCGCCAGCGCCGTGAAGGTGCGGGCGCTCGACGGCGAGGGCCAATCGCGCGAGATCAGCGCTGAAGGCATCCTCGCGGTCTGCATCCAGCACGAGATGGACCACCTGATGGGCAAGGTCTTCGTCGAGTACCTCTCGCCCTTGAAGCGCAACCGGATCAAGACCAAGATGCTGAAGGCCCGCCGCGACACCGAGCGGGTCTGAAGGAGCCACCATGCGCCTGAGCGCCTTGCTGCTCGCCGCCGGCTTGCTGGCCGGCTGTGCCCACCCCTGGAACGTCGTCGACCTCGCGCCGGGCACCCCGCGCGACGAGGTCATCGCCCGCGCCGGCCAGCCCGTGCGCGTGCTGCCGTTGCCTGATGGCGGCCAGCGGCTGCAGTACACGCTGCAGCCCTTCGGCCAGTACGCCTTCATGGCGGACCTCGACGCGAGTGGCCGGCTGGTGCGCGCGCGCCAGGTGCTGACGCCGCGGGAGTTCAACCGCATCGAGGTGGACCGCTGGACCCGCGCCGACGTCGAACGCGAATTCGGCCCGCCCGCCATGGTCGACGGCGTGGCCAGCTGGCCCGGCCCGATCTACACCTACCGCTGGTACAAGCCCGGCCAGGGCAACATGTTCTACTGGGTCTACTTCGACGCGCAGGGCGTCGTGCGGCGCGCGCATCCGGGCATCGAGCACGTGAACGCGCCCAACGACCGCAAGTGATGCGCCTCGTCTTCGCCGGCACGCCCGACTTCGCCCGCACCGCCCTGGAACGCCTTCACGCCGCCGGCTTCGCCATCCCCCTGGTGCTGACGCAGCCGGACCGGCCGGCCGGCCGCGGCATGAAGCTGCAGCCCTCGCCGGTGAAGCAGTTCGCGCAGCAGCACGGCATCCCCGTGGCGCAGCCGCGCAGCCTGCGGCTGGATGGCAAGTTCCCCGAGGACGCGCGGGCCGCCCGCGCGGCGCTGCAGGAGGCGCGGCCCGACGCGATGGTGGTGGCCGCCTATGGCCTGATCCTGCCGCAATGGGTGCTGGACCTGCCGCGCCTGGGCTGCCTGAACATCCACGCGTCCCTCCTGCCACGCTGGCGCGGCGCCGCGCCCATCCACCGCGCCATCGAGGCCGGCGACCGCGAGACCGGCGTCACCATCATGCAGATGGACGCGGGCCTGGACACCGGCGCGATGCTGCTGGCCGAGCGGATTCCGATCGCGCCCGACGACACCACCGCCGCGCTGCACGACAAGCTCGCGGCGCTGGGCGGCCGCCTGATCGTCGAGGCCCTGGAGCTCGCCGCCTGCGGTGGCCTGCGCCCGGTGCCGCAGCCCGCCGAGGGCGTGAGCTACGCGCACAAGATCGAGAAGGCCGAGGCGGCGATCGCCTGGGCGCAGCCGGCCGACGCGATCGAGCGGCGCATCCGCGCCTTCGATCCCTTCCCCGGCGCGACCGCGCAGGTCGGCGGCGAGACCGTGAAGGTCTGGCGCGCCGCCGCAGTGATGCAGGGGCGCGGCAGCGCGGCGCCCGGCACCATCGTCGCGATCGACCAGCACGGCATCGGCGTCGCCTGCGGCGAGGGGCGCCTGGAGATCACCGAGCTGCAGCGCGCCGGCGGCAAGCGCCTGCCGGCCGCCGAGTTCCTGCGCGGCTTCCCGCTCGAAGCCGGCCAGCGCTTCGCTTCCTGATGTTCTTCCTGCGCAGCATCCGCGAGCACGCGGAGTTCCGGAACGGCATGCTCGCGACGGCGTCGGTCATGCCGGGCCTCGGCGCCTGGGCCCTGATGACCGGCGTGGCCATGGTGCAGTCGGGCATGAGCGTGTTCGAGGCCGTCGCCATGACGCTGCTGGTGTACGCGGGCAGCGCGCAGCTCGCGGCCATCCCGCTGATCGTCGCCGGCGCGCCGGCCTGGGTGATCTGGGCCACCGCGTTCTGCGTCAACCTGCGCTTCGTGGTGTTCAGCCTGCACCTGCGCGGCTACCTGATGCACCTGCCGCGCTGGCGCCGGCTGGTCAACGGCTTCCTGTCGGCGGACCTGAGCTACGCCGTGTTCACCGCGCGCTTCCCGCATCCGGCGCAGGACGACGCAGGGCGGCTCGGGCAGGAGGCCTTCCTGGCCGGCAACTACTTCATCACCTGGCTGTCCTGGGTCGTCCCCAGCCTGGCCGGCGTGGTGCTCGCGAACCTGATCCCCGATGCCTGGGGCCTCGGCTTCGCCGGCGTGCTGTGCCTGATCGGCATCCTGGGCACGCTCGCGACCACGCGGCTGCGCGTGCTCGCCGGCGCCGTGGCGGCCGTGGCGGCGGTCGCCGCCTACGCGCTGCCGCTCAAGCTGAACATCGTCGCGGCGATCGCCGTGGCCGTGCTGGTGGGCTTCTGGCTCGAAGGGCGGCGGCCCGCGCCGCCCGAGGAGCGGACCGCATGACGGGGACGACGGACGCCTGGACGCTGTTCGTGATCGTGGGGCTGGGCGGCGTCACGCTGCTCACGCGCTGCTTCTTCTTCATCCTGGACCGGCCCTGGACGCTCCCCGCCTGGGCGCAGCGCGCGCTGCACTACGCGCCGATCGCCGCGATGGCGGGCGTCATCGCGCCCGAGGTGGTGATGAGCCACGGGCAGCTCGTGGCCACCTGGCAGGACGCGCGCCTGTTCGGCGCGGCCGCGGGGATGCTCGCGTATTTCGCGAGCCGCAGCGTGCTGCTGACGCTGGTGGCGGGCATGGTGGTGTACCTTCCACTGCACCTGATCCTGGGCTGGTAAGCGCGGCAGCAGCAGGCCTTCCTAGAATCGGGGGGTCTGGCATCACCCCGAGAAGAACCATGAACGTCCTGCGCTTTTCCGATCTGTGCGACGAGGGCCGCGCCCGCGGCCGCCGCGTCTTCATCCGGGCCGACCTGAACGTGCCGCAGGACGACGCCGGCCACATCACCGAGGACACGCGCATCCGCGCGTCCGTCCCCTGCATCCAGATGGCGCTGGCCGGCGGCGCCGCGGTGATGGTCACCTCGCACCTGGGCCGGCCGACCGAGGGCGAGTTCAAGCCCGAGGATTCGCTGGCGCCAGTGGCGCAGCGCCTGTCCGAGCTGCTCGGGCGTCCCGTGGCGCTGAAGCGCGACTGGGTCGACGGCGTCGACGTGCAGCCCGGCGAGGTCGTGCTGCTGGAGAACTGCCGCCTGAACAAGGGCGAGAAGAAGAACAACCCCGAGCTGGCGCGGAAGATGGCGGCGCTGTGCGACATCTACGTGAACGACGCCTTCGGCACCGCGCACCGCGCCGAGGCCACCACCTACGGCATCGCGCAGTACGCCCAGGTCGCCTGCGCCGGGCCGCTGCTGGCCGCCGAGATCGATGCGATCACCCGCGCGCTCGCCAACCCGAAGCGCCCGCTGGTGGCGATCGTCGCCGGCTCCAAGGTCTCCACCAAGCTGACCATCCTGCAGTCGCTCGCGAGGAACGTCGACCAGCTGATCGTGGGCGGCGGCATCGCCAACACCTTCATGCTGGCCGCGGGGCTGCCGATCGGCAAGTCGCTGGCCGAGCCCGACCTGGTGGGCGAGGCGCGTGCCGTGCTGGACGCGATGAAGGCGCGCGGCGCCGAAGTGCCGATCCCGACCGACGTGGTGGTCGCGAAGACCTTCGCCGCCGACGCGCCGGCCACCGTCAAGGCCGCGCGCGACGTGGCGGTGGACGACCTGATCCTGGACATCGGCCCGCAGACGGCGAAGAAGCTGGCCCAGCAGCTCGAGGCGGCCGGCACCATCGTGTGGAACGGCCCCGTGGGCGTGTTCGAGTTCGACGCCTTCGCCCACGGCACGGAAACCGTCGCCCGCGCGATCGCCGCTTCCGATGCCTTCAGCATCGCCGGCGGCGGCGACACGCTGGCCGCCATCGCCAAGTACGGCATCGAGCAGGACATCGGCTACATCTCCACCGGCGGCGGCGCCTTCCTCGAGGTGCTGGAGGGGAAGAAGCTGCCGGCCTTCGAGATCCTCGAGCAGCGTGCGGCCGGCTGACCACACCGTACCGCTTTGGTAACTCCCCCGCACGCTTCGCGTGTGAGAATGCGAAACTAAGTTACATGCTGAAAGACCTGTCCATGGCTCGTCGCGCCACGAAGATCGTCGTCACCCTGGGCCCCGCGTCCAGCGACCCCGCGGTCCTGGAGAAGATGATCCGGGCCGGAGTCAACGTGGTGCGGCTGAATTTCAGCCACGGCAAGGCGGAGGACCACATCGCGCTGGCGAACCTCGTGCGCCAGGCCGGCCAGGCCGCCGGCCGCGAGGTCGCGATCATGGCGGACCTGCAGGGCCCCAAGATCCGCGTGGGCAAGTTCGCCGAGGGCAAGGTGCACCTGGAAGTCGGCGCCAAGTTCGTGCTCGATGCGGCGCGCACCGAGCCGGGCGACATCAACGGCGTGGGCCTGGACTACAAGGAGCTGCCGCGCGACGTGCGCCCCGGCGACTCGCTGCTGCTGAACGACGGCCTGATCGTGCTGACGGTCGATTCCGTGAAGGGCGACCAGATCCGCACCACGGTGCGCCTGGGCGGCGTGCTGTCCAACAACAAGGGCATCAACAAGCACGGCGGCGGCCTGACGGCGCCGGCGCTGACGGCCAAGGACATGGAGGACATCCGCACGGCGATGAGCTTCCAGGCCGACTACGTGGCCGTGAGCTTCCCCAAGAACGCCACCGACATGGAGATGGCGCGCCAGTTGTGCAACGTGGCGGCCGCGGAGTTCCGCCACAAGCCGGCGCTGATCGCCAAGATCGAGCGCGCCGAGGCGATCCCGAACCTGGAGCAGATCCTCAAGGCGAGCGACGCCATCATGGTGGCGCGCGGCGACCTCGCGGTGGAAGTCGGGAACGCGGCCGTGCCGGCGCTGCAGAAGCGCATGATCCGGCTCGCGCGCGAGCACGACAAGGTGGTGATCACGGCCACGCAGATGATGGAGTCGATGATCGCCAACCCGGTGCCCACGCGCGCCGAGGTGAGCGACGTCGCCAACGCCGTGCTCGACGGCACGGATGCGGTGATGACCAGCGCCGAGACCGCGACCGGCAAGTACCCGGTGGAAGTGGTGCAGCAGATGGCCGCGATCTGCGCCGAGGCCGAGATGGCCGAGGACGTGCGGCTGGACGCCGACTTCTCGGGCCAGGCCTTCTCGCGCATCGACCAGTCGATCGCCATGGGCGCGCTGTTCACGGCCTTCCACCTCGGCTGCAAGGCCATCGTGGCGCTCACGGATTCCGGTTCCACGGCGCTGTGGATGAGCCGGCACCGCATCCACATCCCGATCTACGCCCTGACGCCGCGCCTGGCGACGCAGCGGCGCATGGCGCTGTACCGCAACGTGCGCCCGCTGCTGATGGACCAGAGCGCCGACCGCGACACGGCGCTGGCCGAGGCGGAAGCGCACCTGAAGAAGCGGGGCATCGTGAGCTCGGGCGACATCTACGCGATCACCTGCGGCGAACCGATGGGCGCGCCCGGCGGCACGAACATGCTGAAGGTCGTGCGGGCGGCGTAGGGTCGAATTCGGACTGCCGGACGCAAAGGTCGCAGAGGGTACGCAAAAGTCGCAAAAGAACAGCCTTGAAAAGAGGAGAAATCCCTTTTCCTTGTTGGTGGTTCCTTTTGCGACTTTTGCGAAACCTTCGCGACCTTTGCGTCCTGCAGCCCGCTTTCGTTTTCCCCAGCCCCAGCCGCTAGAATCCCCCGCAGTTACCACGCGGTTACGTCGACCGCTGTTCTGTCTTTCTGAGGAACTGCCATGCCCCTCGTTTCCATGCGCGAACTGCTGGACCATGCCGCCGCCAATGGCTACGGCATCCCGGCCTTCAACGTCAACAACCTCGAACAGGTCCAGGCCGTGATGGAGGCCGCCAGGGAGACCGGCGCGCCGGTGATCCTGCAGGCGAGCGCCGGGGCGCGCAAGTACGCCGGCGAGTCCTTCATCAAGCACCTGATCCAGGCCGCGATCGAGGCCTATCCGTCGATTCCGCTGGTGATGCACCAGGACCACGGCCAGAGCCCCGACGTCTGCAAGGGCGCCATCGACCTGGGCTTCTCCTCCGTGATGATGGACGGCTCGCTGGAAGCGGACGGCAAGACCATCGCCAGCTACGACTACAACGTGGACGTCACCCGCAAGGTGGTCGACATGGCGCACAAGCTGGGCGTCACCGTCGAAGGCGAACTGGGCTGCCTCGGCTCGCTGGAGACCATGCGCGGCGACAAGGAAGACGGCCACGGCACGGAAGCGACGATGACGCGCGACCAGCTGCTGACCGACCCGGAGCAGGCCGCGGACTTCGTCAAGAAGACGCAGCTGGACGCGCTGGCCATCGCCATCGGCACCAGCCACGGCGCCTACAAGTTCACCCGCAAGCCCACGGGCGACATCCTGGCGATCGACCGCATCAAGGAAATCCACCGCCGCATCCCCAACACGCACCTGGTGATGCACGGCTCCTCCTCGGTGCCGCAGGAACTGCTCGCCGTGATCCGCCAGTACGGCGGCAACATGAAGGAAACCTACGGCGTGCCGGTGGAGGAGATCCAGGAGGCGATCAAGCACGGCGTGCGCAAGATCAACATCGACACCGACATCCGCCTGGCGATGACGGGCGCGGTGCGCAAGTTCCTGGCCGAGAACCCCGAGAAGTTCGACATGCGCGAGTGGATGAAGCCCGCGCGCGAGGCCGCGAAGCAGATCTGCAAGCAGCGCTACATCGAGTTCGGCTGCGAAGGCCAGGCCGGCAAGATCAAGGGCGAGAGCCTGCAGGTCGTGGCGAAGAAGTACGCCCAGGGCGAGCTGGCGCAGGTCGTGCACTGAGTGGCCACCGCCCTCCACACCTCCAACATCACCTCGCTGCCCCTGCTGGCGCGCGGCAAGGTGCGCGACAACTATGCGGTCGGCAGCGACCGCATCCTGATGGTGGCGAGCGACCGCCTCTCGGCCTTCGACGTGATCATGGGCGAGCCGATTCCCGGCAAGGGCGAAATCCTGACGCGCATGGCGCTGTTCTGGTTCGCGCGCCTGGGCCACGTCTGCCCGAACCACCTGACCGGCGAAGCGCCGGAAAGCGTGGTGACGCCGGCGGAAGTGCCGCAGGTGCAGGGGCGCTCGATGCTGGTGAAGCGGCTGAAGCCGATCCTGGTCGAGGCGGTCGTGCGCGGCTACCTCGCGGGCAGCGGCTGGAAGGAGTACCAGGAGACGCAGTCGGTCTGCGGCGTGCCGCTGCCCGCGGGCCTGAAGAACGCGGGCAAGCTGCCCGAGCCGATCTTCACGCCGGCGGCGAAGGCGGCATCGGGCCACGACGAGAACATCTCGTACGAGCGCGTGGTGGAGCTGATCGGTCCGGATCTCGCGGCGCAGATCCGCGACACCAGCATCCGCATCTACCGCGAAGCGGCCGACTACGCGCTCACCAAGGGCCTGATCATCGCCGACACCAAGTTCGAGTTCGGCCTGGACGACAACGGCCAGCTGGTACTGATGGACGAGGTGCTGACGCCCGATTCCTCGCGCTACTGGCCCGTCGAGGGCTATGAGGCCGCGTACGCCGCCGGCGCGAACCCGCCGAGCTACGACAAGCAGTTCGTGCGCGACTGGCTGGAGAGCGTGCGCATCGACGGCCAGCCCTGGGACAAGACGCCGCCGGCGCCGCGCCTGCCCAAGGACGTCATCGAGAAGACGGCGGGCAAGTACCGCGAGGCGCTGCAGCGGCTCACGTCGGCCTGAGCGTGTAAAGGCCCGCCGCCGCGCGAACGCGCGCGCTATGCTGGCCCGATGAAAGCGCGCTTCCTCTTCCTCGCCGCGGCGGCGCTCGCGGCGCCCGCGTTCGCGCAGGACGAAGGGCAATGCATCCTGGCGGGACGCCTCAGCGACGGCCTCTGGGCGCCGAAGTTCGCGACCGTGCACCTGTTCGGCGAGCGCGGCCGTCCGATCGCGACGCCGACGCGCGCGGCGCTCTCCGGGGTGCGCAACGCCGTCCTGGACCAGCCCGCCCTGCTGTCGCGGTGCGATGGCGACCAGCCGCTGGCGAACGCGGACAACGATCCGCCCGTGCCGCCCGCCGACGGCCCGGCGCTGTCGCCCGGCACGGTGGAGGTCGAAGCCGTGCACTTCCCGCCACTGCGCACGGGCGGCGTGCTGGTGGAATTGCGCGTGCGCGTGCCGGCGGAACGGGTGGTGATGCTCAGGCGGTGAGCACTCCACGGGCGGTGGGGTTCGCTGCGCTCACCGCCACCCTACGAGGCGGGCCAGGACCCCGTAGGGTGGCGAGGCCGCAGGCCGCGGAAGGTGAGCGCCAGCGAACCCCACCGCCCCGCGATCAGGACAGCACCACGCTCGACAGCCGCCGCCGGTACGTCGCCACCGTCGGGTCGTCCGGCGGGATCTGGCCTTCGGCCACCTGGGGCTTCGGCGGCTCGATGATCTCCAGGATGGCGATGTAGGTCTTGCGCGCGAGGTCCTCGTTCCAGGCCTTGTCGCGCATCAGGATCTCCAGCAGCTCGTCCATCGCCGCCGTCCAGCGCTGCTGCGCCATCAGCACCCGGCTGCGGTCGAAGCGCGCCTGGAAGTCGCGGCGGTCGGCCGCGATCTTCGCGTCGAAGGCTTTCTCGTCCTTGTGGCCCGCGGCGAAGTCGATCGCGTCGAACCAGCGCGCCAGCGCGTCGATCCTGCGCACCACGCCGGCCTTGTTCGCCACCGGTTCGAAGGCGCGCCGCGCATCGGCCTCGCGGCCGGCCGCGAGGAGGGCCTTCACGTAGTCGAAACGCGCATCGTCGTTGGACGGGTCGGTCGCCACCGCATGCTGCAGCCGCTCCAGCTGCGCCTCGGGCGTGGCAGGCTCCGCATCGTCCTCGGCCAGGGGCTCTTCCTCTTCCTCCGCCGGCGCCTGCGCCTGCACGTGCTTGTCGAGGAATTCGCGGACCTTGCCCTCGGGCAGCGCGCCCATGAAGCCGTCCACCGGCTGGCCGTTCTTCATCAGCACCACGGTGGGGATGCTGCGGATGCCGAAGGCGCCGGCGAGCTGCTGCTCCTCGTCGGAGTTGATCTTGGCCAGGCGGAAGCCGCCGCCGTACTCGGTCTCCAGCTTCTCCAGGATCGGGCCGATCGCCTTGCAGGGGCCGCACCAGGGCGCCCAGAAGTCCACCAGCACCGGCTGGCTCATGGAGGCCGCGATGACCTCCTGTTCGAAGTTTTCGATGGTGACGTCGATCATTCCGGCTCCCTCCGCGCGGCAAAGTAAAATTTGGGGCTTCTTCGTTGGAATTCCATGGACACGAGCACGGTGACAGTCGGGGTCGTCATGGGGTCCGCCAGTGACTGGGACACCCTGCAGCATGCCGTGCAGATTCTCCAGGAATTCGGCATCCCCCATGAAGCGAAGGTCGTGTCGGCCCATCGCATGCCGGACGACATGTTCGCCTATGCCGAGGCCGCGGCGGGCCGCGGCCTGCGGGCGATCATCGCCGGCGCCGGCGGCGCGGCCCACCTGCCCGGCATGCTGGCGGCCAAGACCACCGTCCCGGTGCTCGGCGTTCCGGTGGCGAGCCGCCACCTGCAGGGCGTCGATTCGCTGCACAGCATCGTGCAGATGCCCAAGGGCATTCCCGTGGCCACCTTCGCCATCGGCGCGGCCGGCGCCGCCAACGCGGCCCTGTTCGCCGTGGCCATGCTCGCCGTGAACGACGCCGCCCTGCGCGCGAAGCTCGACGCCTACCGCGCCGCCCAGACCGCGGCCGCACGCGCGATGGCGCTGCCGCCGCGGGATCCGGCATGACGGCGCTCATGCCGGGCGCGACGCTGGGCGTGATGGGCGGCGGCCAGCTCGGTCGCATGTTCGTGCATGCGGCCCAGCGCCTGGGCTACTTCACGGCCGTGCTGGATCCGGACGAGGACAGCCCCGCCGGCCACGTGAGCCACCACCACGTCCGCTCCGGCTACCTGGACGAGCGCGGCCTCGCGCAGCTGGCCGAGTGCAGCGACGCCATCACCACCGAATTCGAGAACGTGCCGGCCGATGCGCTGGCGCGGCTGGCGGGCCGGCGCTTCGTCGCCCCCGGCGCGGCCGCCGTCGCGATCGCGCAGGACCGCGCCGAGGAGAAGGCGCACTTCCAGCGCTGCGGCGTGCCCTGCGCGCCGCACGCGGTGATCGCCAACGAGGAAGACCTCGCCGCCGTCGGCGACGAGCTGCTGCCCGGCATCCTGAAGACGGCGCGCCTGGGCTACGACGGCAAGGGCCAGGTGCGCGTGGCGGGCCGCGAGCAGCTGCGCGCCGCCTGGGAGGAACTGAAGCGCGCCGATTGCGTGCTGGAAAAGCTGCTGCCCCTCGCCTTCGAGTGCTCGGTCGTGGTGGCGCGCGGGCGCGATGGCGCCATGGTGCACCTGCCGGTGCAGCGCAACCTGCACCGCGCCGGCATCCTGGCCGTCACCGAGGTGCACGAGGGCTGCGTGCCGGTGCCGCTGGCGCAGCGCGCGATCGCCGCCACGCGCGCCATAGCCGCCGGCCTGGACTACGTCGGCGTGCTCTGCGTCGAGTTCTTCGGCCTGGACGACGGCTCGCTGGTCGTCAACGAAATGGCCCCGCGCCCGCACAACAGCGGCCACTGGAGCCTGGACGCCGCCGACGTCTCGCAGTTCGAGCTGCAGGTGCGCACGCTGGCCGGCCTGCCGCTGGTGCCGCCGCGCCAGCACAGTCCCGCGCTCATGCTCAACCTGCTGGGCGACCTCTGGTTCCGCGGCGGCGATTCCGAAGCCGCGCCCGACTGGGCCGGCGTGCTCGCCCTGCCCGGCACGCATCTGCACCTGTACGGCAAGCGCAGCGCCCGCCCGGGCCGCAAGATGGGCCACCTGACGGTGACCGGCGCGAGCGTGGCGGACGTGCGCGCCACCGCGCTGCAGGCCGCGCAGGTCCTGGGCATCGCGCCCTTCTGAAACCCATGATCCTCGACGGCCGCCAGGACAGCTCGATCGCGCAGGCCGCCCGCGTGCTCGCGGACGGCGGCCTCGTCGCCTTCCCCACCGAGACGGTGTACGGCCTGGGCGCCGACGCGAGCAGCGCCGCCGCCGTCGCCGGCATCTTCGCCGCCAAGGGCCGCCCGAGCGACCATCCGCTGATCGTGCACGTCGCCGACGCCGCGGGCGTGCGGCACTTCGCGGCCGCCGTGCCGCCGGTGGCCGAGCGGCTGATGCAGGCCTTCTGGCCCGGGCCGGTCACGCTGATCCTGCCGCGCCGCCCCGAGGTGGGCCGTGCCGCCGCCGGCGGCCAGGACTCGATCGGCGTGCGCTGCCCCGCGCACCCGGTGGCGCACGCGCTGCTGCTCGCCTGCGCCGCCGCCACGCCGCCCGTGCACGGCCTGGCCGCGCCGAGCGCCAACCGTTTCGGCCGCGTCAGCCCCACGACGGCGGCGCACGTCGCCTCCGAGTTCGGCGAGCAGCTGCTGGTGCTCGACGGCGGTGCGACGCCGGTCGGCATCGAATCGGCCATCGTCGACTGCACGCGCGGCATGCCGGTGCTGCTGCGTCCCGGCACGCTGGCGCACGCGGAGATCCAGGCGGCCTGCGGCGAACGGCTGTGGCTGCCGCACGAGCGCCCCGGCGCCGCCCCGCGCGCTTCCGGCACGCTGGCCTCGCACTACGCGCCCAACGCCCGCGTCCGGCTCATGGACGCGAAGAACCTGCAGGCGGCGCTCGACGTGCTCGGCGCCGACGCCGCCGCCATCGCGGTCTACGCCCGCAGCCCGCTGCGCACCCGCACGCCGCACTACCGGCGCATGCCCGACGACGCGGCGGAGACGGCGCGGCAGCTGTTCGCCGTCCTGCGCGAATTCGACGCCGCGGGCGTCAAGCTGATCTGGGTGGAGACGCCGCCGGACGATCCGGCCTGGGACGGCGTGCGCGACCGCCTGGGCCGCGCCGCGGCCTGAGCGCGCTTGACCGGCGCTTTACCGGTCCTCGTTAAACTCGCCGGTTTCACCGGAGTGAACTTCATGGCAACTCAGTGGTTGCGCCGCGCCTGGCTGCTGGCCGCCTGCGCCTCGGCCCTGCTGCTCGCGTCCTGCGGCGGCGGCAGCGTCGTCTCCCAGTTTTCTCCCGGGCGCATCGTCGCCTTCGGGGACGGCATGGCCGACCTCGGCCAGAACGGCGCCCGCTACACGGTCAACGACGGCTCGGTCAACAACTGGACCGAGTTCCTGGCCCAGTCCTTCGGGCTGACGCTGACGCCCAGTGCTTCCGGCGGCCTGTCGTACGCCACCGGCAACGCGCGCGTGGCCGCCACGCCCGACGCCGCCGGCGACGCCAGCACGCCCACCGTCAAGGACCAGATCGACGCCTTCCTGGCCACCGGCAGCTTCACCGACGCGGACCTCGTCATCGTGAGCGCCGGCACCTCCGACGTGATCGTGCAGGGCCAGGGCGTGATCAGCGGCTCCATCACGGCCGCGCAGGCGCAGGTGAACATCGACCAGGCCGGCCGCCAGCTCGCCGCGCAGGTGCGCAGGCTGGTGGACGCCGGCGCGCAGCACGTGCTGGTCGCCGGTCCCTACAACCTGGGCCGCTCGCCCTGGGCCGTCGAGACCGGGCAGGACGGGCTGCTGAGGAAGCTGAGCAACGTGTCGAACAACAAGGAAGTCGGCGAGCCGCGCAGCTTCGTCGAGGCGTTCCTCGCCTCGGTCGCCGACCTGGGCGACAACGTTCTGTACATCGACGCGCCGCTGTTCTTCAACAACCTCACGGGCAGCGCCAGCGAGTTCGGCCACCGCAACGCGGCCGTGTGCACGTCCGTCGATCCGGGCCCGGGCATCGGCACCGGGACGAACCAGGTGAACTCGTTCCTGTGCACGCCGTCGACGATCGCCGCCGGCCAGAACTACCAGGACTACATCTTCGCCGACCGCGTCTACGTCACGCCGCGGGCGCACCAGAAGTTCGGCGACTACGCGCGCGACCGCCTGCGCGACCGCTGGTAGGCGCTCACCCGTAGCGCAATTTCATCCCGAGGATGACGCTGGCCAGGCCCAGCGTCACCGCGTTCGCCAGCACGATGGGCCAGGCGCCCATCAGCACCCCGTAGAGCAGCCAGAGCGCCACGCCGATGGTGAAGACGCTGTACATGCCCAGCGAGATGCCGCGCACGTCGCGCGTGCGGAAGGTCAGCCAGGCCTGCGGCACGAAGCTGAGGGTGGTGAGCGCGGCGGCGCAGTAGCCGATCAGTTCGGACGAATCCATGGGGGTCAGGGTTGGCGCGCGGTCCATTCGACCAGCGCCTGCACCGCCGGACGGATCGCCCAGGCCCGCGGGCCGTTGGCGATGGCCACCAGCAGGTAGCGCCGGCCCTGCGGCCCGTGCACGTAGCCGGCGACGCCGGAGACTTCGTTGAGGCTGCCGGTCTTGAGGTGCGCGAGGCCGACGTTCTCGCGGCGCCGGCGCAGCGTCCCGTCCAGGCCCAGCGCCGGCAGCGAGGAGACGAAATCCGGCATCAGCGGCGAGACCCAGGCGGCCTGCAGCAGCTGGCCGAGCTGGCGGGCCGTGGTGCTCTCGTCGCGCGACAGGCCCGATCCGTTGGTGGTGACCGGCGGTTCGCCGCCGATGCGCTCGCGCCACCACTGCGCCAGCACCTCGCGCGAACCCTCCCAGGTGGCGGTGCCGCGCTGCTGCAGGCTCAGCGTCAGGAAGACCTGCTGCGCCATCACGTTGTTGCTGAACTTGTTGATGTCGCGGATCACCTCGGCCAGCGGCGGCGAGCTGAATTCGAAGGCCGGTTGCAGCCCCTGCGGCACGCGGCCCTCGCGCACGGCGCCGCGCAGGTGCCCGCCCATGTCCTGCCACAGCGCGGCGATCGCGCGCGCCGCATAGCTGTCGGGATCGGGAAAGGCCAGTTGCCAGGTCTGCTCGCCGCAGGCCCGCGGGAAGCTGCCGCCGAAGCGCACGCGCTGCGGGTTGCCGAAGTCCGCGCGCAGGGCCGTGATCCAGTCGCCGCAATTGGCGCCGCCGCCCAGCGGCACGGTCGCCGGCCAGTGGACGCCGGCCAGGGCCGGCTCGGCCTGCACGCGGGCCCGCGCGCCCTCGGGCGTGAAGGTCAGCGTCACGGTCTTGAAGTTCAGCAGCAGCGCGTCGGGGCCGGCGTTGTAGGGCCGCAGGGGCTGGGCGTCGAAGGCGGCCGGGTCGTGCGGCGGCAGGGCGAAGGCGCTGCGGTCCAGCACGATGTCGCCGGCGATCGTGTGCACGCCCAGGGCCCGCACCTTGCGCAGCAGCAGCCACAGGCGCTCGATCACCAGCGCGGGGTCGCCCTGGCCCTGGATGACCAGGTTGCCTTCGAGCACGCCGGCGCGCACCGGCCCGTCGAAATAGACGGGCGTCTTCCAGGTGAAGGCCGGCCCCAGCAGCTCCAGCGCGCCGAAGGTAGTGGCCAGCTTCGCGATGGACGCCGGGTTCACCGGGGCGTCGATGCGGTGGGCGACGCGCGGCGGCCCGCCTTCAGCCGGCGCGACCAGCACCGTCACGGCATCGCCCGGCAGGTTCTGCGCGTCCAGCGCCGCGGCCACTTCGGGCGGCAGCGGCTGGCCGACGGCGGCGCCCGCCCAGGCGAGCAGGCAGCAGGCAAGGCGGAACCAGCGCGGCATGCGCGCCATTATGGGATGGCCGGAGCTTCGATAATGGGGGCTGGGCCGCATGAAACTCCTCGCCTTCGACACCAGCACCGAAACCCTGTCCATCGCGGCCAGCGCCGGGGCGGGTGCGCCCGTGCTGGAGCACACGGCCGCGGGCGGGGCGCAGTCCTCGGCCGGCCTGATCCCGGCCATCCAGCAGCTGCTGGGGCGCGCGGGGCTGTCGCTCGCCGCGCTGGACGCGATCGCCTTCGGCCGCGGCCCCGGCTCCTTCACGGGCCTGCGCACGGCCGCCGCCGTCGCGCAGGGGCTGGGCTTCGGCGCCGGCGTGCCGGTGCTGGCCATCGACACGCTGCTGGCCGTGGCCGAGGAGGCGCACGCCCTGTCGGGCGCCACCCGCGTGATCGCGATGCTGGATGCCCGCATGGGCGAGGTCTACTTCGCCGCCTACGAGCGCCAGGGCGATGCCTGGCGGACGCGCGAAGCGCCGGCCCTGGGCCGGCCGGAGGACGCCCGCGTGCCGGACGGCTGGACCGTCGCCGGCAACGTGCTGGACCTGCACGGCGCGCGCCTGCCGGCGGGCGCTCCGCGCGTCGCGGCGCTGCCCACCGCGCGCGCACTGCTGCGCCTCGCGCCGCAGGCGCTGGCCACGGGCGGCGGGCACGACGCGGCCGATGCGCTGCCGCTCTACATCCGCGACAAAGTGGCGCAAACTACCGAGGAGCGCGCGGCCGACCGCGCGCGCAAGGAGTCGCTTCGCGGCGCGACCGTGGCGGGCCCGACATGAGCGCAGTCTTCAAGAGCATGGAAGCGGGCTTCGAGCCCATGACGGAGGCCCGCCTCGACGAGGTGGTGGCCATCGAGCGCCGCGCCTACACCCATCCCTGGACGCGCGGCAACTTCGCCGATTCGCTGCGCTCCGGCTACCAGGCGCAGCTGCTGTGCGTCGGCGAGGCGGTCATCGGCTACTTCGTCGCCATGCAGGGCGTGGACGAGGTGCACCTGCTGAACATCACCGTGGATCCGCGCTACCAGGGCCAGGGCTGGGGCCGCGTCCTGCTCGACGCGCTGGCGCTGTGGGCGCGCGGCCAGCGCGCGCAGTGGCTCTGGCTGGAAGTGCGCACCGGCAACGCGCGGGCGCAGCAGGTCTACCAGCGCTACGGCTACCGCCGCGTGGGCGAGCGCAAGAACTACTACCCCGCCGACGGCGGCGGGCGCGAGGACGCGATCGTCATGAGCTTCAAGCTATGAGCCTGGTGCTGGACGCGCGGCAGCGGGCGATGCTGCAGGAGATGGGTGTGCGCGTGTTCGCGCCCGAGTCCCTGCCGGAGGCCGTGGTGGACGAGGCGCCGCGCGCGCCGGTTTCCGTGGCCGTGCAGGAGCCGCCGCGGGCGATCGTGCAGCCGCCGCCGCAGCCCGTCGTCGTGCGCGACCGCGCGCCCGGCGTCGCGGACATGTCCTGGGAAGCGCTGGAGCAGGCCGTCGCCGCCTGCCGCGCCTGCAAGCTGTGCGAAGGCCGCAGCAACACGGTGTTCGGCGTCGGCGACCTGCAGCCCGACTGGCTGGTGGTCGGCGAGGCCCCGGGCGAGAACGAGGACCTGCAGGGCGAGCCTTTCGTCGGCCAGGCCGGCAAGCTCCTGGACAACATGCTGGGCGCGCTGGGCGTCGGCCGCGGCGGCGGCGCCTACATCGCCAACGTGCTGAAGTGCCGTCCGCCCGGCAACCGCAACCCGGACCCGCAGGAGATCGCGCAGTGCGAGCCCTTCCTGCGCCGGCAGGTGGAACTGCTGCGCCCGAAGATCATCCTGGCCATGGGCCGCTTCGCGGTGAACACGCTGCTGCAGTCGACCGAGCCGATCGGCCGCCTGCGCGGGCGCGTGCACCGCTACCAGGACGTGCCGGTGGTGGTCACCTACCACCCCGCCTACCTGCTGCGCAACCTGCCGGACAAGGCCAAGGCCTGGGCCGACCTGTGCCTGGCGCAGGCGGTGCTGCGCGGCGACGCGCGCTAGGCGGTCCGGGGCGTGAAGGCGGACGCCGACAGGGTGCGCGCGGCGTAGTCGATGCCGCTGAAGGCCGCGAAGTCGGCCAGCGTTCGTGCCTTGCCCAGCCCGTAGACGCCGAGGTCCTCCCCCGCCACCAGCGCCGCCAGCCGCGCGCGCGAGCGCTGCTCCAGCGGCCACCACCCCTGCTCGCGACCGGCCTCCTGCTGCGCGTCCCAGTGCAGCGGCCGCGGCGGCGCGCCGGAGGCGGCGTCGTTGTACAGGTGGTGGATCGGCAGGTCCGGGATGTGGAACAGGTCCCAGCCGTGCGTGAACAGGCGGAGGGTGAGCGCCTGCTCCTCGCCGTGGAAGTACAGCCAGGGGTCGTAGGGAAAGGCCTGCACGATGCGGCCCGGCGCGAACAGGCAGCCGGCGCCGAGGTGGAAGGCCGGCAGCGGCTCGCTGCGGTCCACCGGCTGCGCCTCGAAGGCCAGCACCGGATGGTCGGGCGCGAACGCGGCGCCCGGCTTCAGCACCTGCGCCAGCACGCCACGCGTGGTCGGCTGGCACACCGGCTCGCCATCGACGAAGCGGAAGGCGTCCGGGTATGTGGAAATCACGAGCCCCCGCTGCGGCGCCCCGAGCGCGCGCGCCGCGGCGACCAGCCGCTCGTCCCAGCCGGCGGCGAAGTCCATGTGCGAATCGAGCTGCAGGAACCAGTCCTCGCCATCGTGCAGCGACATGGCGATGGCGCGCGCCCAGCAGGGCCCGCGCGCGTCGCGCGGATCCAGGTGCACGCGCGTCAGCCGCGTGCCGGCCGGCGCGGCCAGGCGCGCGCCGCCGTCCGGCGACTGGTCGACGACGCCGAAGTGCAGCGCCCGCGGCGCCGCCGCCATCGCCGCGGCGCGTTGCAGCGTGAACGGCAGGACGGGATCGCAATAGGACGCGATGCTGACGAAGATGCGCATGCCCACTTTTTCACGGCGATGGTAGCCGGTGCGGGTTCCGTCTCCCGAACGGCGCATTGCGACCCCCGAAGTGCTGTGCTACCTTTTGGCACCATTTTCAGGGGCCATCCATGTCCAGCGTTCCGTCGACGACCACGCGGCGTTCCGCGCAGCCGCCCGCGGCCAGTCCCGCCGTCGCCGGATTCCGGCCCACGGCCGCGGCTCTGGCCGTGGCGGCGGCGTTCTCGCTGCAGCCGCTGGCCGCGCGCGCGCAGCCCACGGGCGCCCACGTGATCCACGGGCAGGCGAGCTTCGCGACCATCGGCAACCGCTTCGTCGTCACGACGCGCAACGGCGCGGGCACCAGCCACTCGGCGATCGACTGGCAGAGTTTCTCGGTGCCGGCCGGCAGCATCACGCAGTTCCTGCAGCCCTCGGCCCGCAGCACCTCGATCAACCGCGTGCTGGGACCGGATCCCTCCGCGATCTTCGGCACGCTCACCTCCAACGGGCGGCTGGTGCTGGTGAACCCGGCCGGCATCGCCGTGGGCCAGGGCGCCGTCGTCGACACGGCGGGCTTCACGGCCTCCACGCTGGGCATGAGCGAATCCGACGCGATCGCCGGGCGCATGCGCTTCGTGGGCGGCACCGGTGCGCTGGGCGTGGACGGCACCGTCCTCGCCCGCAGCGGCGACGTCGTGCTGATCGGGTCGGACGTGCAGGCGGGCGCGAATGCGCTGGTGCGCAGCCAGGGCGCGACGCTGGTGGCCGCGGGGCAGAAGGTGGAGATCACCGGGCGCGGCCTGGAGGGCATCCACCTGGAGGTGCAGGCGGGGAACGAGGCGGTGAACCTCGGCACGCTGCAGGGCGACGCGGTGGGCATCTTCGCGGGCACGCTGAAGCACACCGGGCTGGTGCAGGCGCAGGCCGTCACCACCGAAGGCGGCAAGGTGGTGCTGAAGGCAGCGGGCGACAACCTCGTGTCCGGCACCGTGGCCGCGTCCGCTGCCGACAAGGGCGGCAGCATCGACGTGCTCGGCGAGCGCGTGGGCCTGCTGGCCGGCGCGAAGCTGCAGGCGAGCGGCGCGAACGGCGGCGGGCAGGTGCGCGTGGGCGGGGACTACCAGGGGCGCAACGCCGAAGTTCCGAACGCGAAGGCGGTGTACGTGGATGCGCAAGCACGCATCGAGGCGGACGCCACGCGGCGCGGCGACGGCGGGCGGGTGATCGTGTGGTCGGACGAGATGACGCGCATGCGCGGGGAGATCTCGGCGCGCGGCGGGGCGGAAGGCGGGGATGGCGGGTTCGCGGAGGTGTCGGGCAAGAAGTCGCTGGAATACGCCGGCTTCGCGGACCTGCGGGCTTCGCAGGGCAAGCTGGGCAGCCTCCTGCTCGACCCCGAGAACGTGACGATCATCCACTCGACCAACGGCGCTCCGTACCCCGACACGGTCAATACGTTCCCGGTCGGCACGAGCTCGCCGCCCGGAGCGATGTTCGAGCCGAGCGGGCCCGGCAACGTCACCTTGACGGACGCGCACCTGAAGGCGCAGCTTGGCAGCGGGCACGTGCTGGTGACGACTTCTTCGGACACGAGCACCGGCAGCGGCGGGCAGATCACCCTCGCCTCGGGTGCGGTGGTGGACTGGACGTCGGGATCGCACCTGTCCCTGCAGGCCGACAAGGGGATCGACCTCCTCGGCACGGTCCAGGCCACGGGCGCCGGCAGCGCGGTGCACCTGCTCGCGAAGGACGGCAGCATCACGGATGGCGGCACCGGCAAGATCACGGCCCCGGCCCTGTTCGCCTATGCCATCGACACCGGGTCGACGACGAATGCCGGCAAGATCCTCCTGAACGGCCCGAACCAGGTGGGCGTGCTGGCCGCGCGGGTGGACGGACCCGGCGCGGAGGTCCGTTTCCACAACAACGCGCCGCTCGCCATCGGCACCGTGTCCACGCAGTACGGCGGTGGCAGCGGCATCGCCGGCTGGGACGGCGCCAATCCCGCCGTGGTGGACATCAGCAGCGAAGGCGCGCTCACCGTGGAAGCAGGCGCCCTCGTGACCGCGGGCCCCGTGTCGCTGCGGGCGAACGGGACGTCGTCCGACCTGGCGCTCACCGGCGATGTCAGCGCCCTGGGGAACCTGGACCTGCGGGCAGGGCGCAGCATCCGCGTCGAGTCCAGCCAGGTGTATGCCGACGGGGCGCTTGCCATGACGGCCGGGCGCGACGTCACGATCGCGACCACGGACACCGGTTCGGACACCTGGGTCTACGGCGGCGCCTCGCTCTCCGTCGACGCCCAGCGCAACGTGATCATCGGCACCCGCACGAGCCCCGAAATCACGCACTACATGAGCCTCGACAGCTCCGGCGCCGTCGGCCTGCTGGCGCGTACGGGGAGCGTGACCCTGGGAGCCCTTGGCTCGGGCACGACCTATCCCGCCTACGTGGACGTCTCGGGCAACGGCGTCGGCATCCACGCTACCGCGGGAAGCGTGAATTTCGCCGGCCAGCCCGTGATCACTTCGACAGGTGCGCCGATCGACGTGTCCGCAGGCCAGGACATCACCGGCGACGGCGTCTTCTACGGCGCGGGCACCGGTGACCCGACGGGCGCCGGTGGCGCGATCAATCTCACCGCCGGGGGCTCCCTCGCCTACAGCTACATCGACGCTTCCGGCAGGAGCTACGACGAAGTGGGCGGCACCTTCCATGCCGGCCAGGTGAACCTCCAGGCGGGTGGCGACATCCAGGGCGGCTACGTCTACGCCGACGGCGGCGTCTACGGAACGACGGGCGGCAATGCCGGCGCCGTGAACGTCGTTTCCGAAACCGGCAGCATCACCGTCGACGGCATCGTGGCGTATGCCGGCGGCGACAGCTATTCGACGGGTTCCACGGGCGGCGGCATGGCCGGCCGGGTCAGCGTCGAGGCGAAAGGCCTGGGCGGCGTTCCCGCCCACGTGGCGCTCGGCTACGTGAACGTGGGTGGCGCCAGCGGCGATACGCCCACGGCGGGCGGCACCGTCCAGGTCAGGACGGGCAACGGCAATGTCAGCGTGCAAGGCATCTATGCCGTGGGCGGTGCCAACATGGGCGCCGGCGCCGGGGCCGCCGGTGGGCGGATCCTGATCGATTCGGCCGGCGACCTCACCATCAACGCCGGCGAGGGCACGGGCCTGTGGGCCGACGGCGGCTACAGCAACGGCGGGCGCGGGGGTGACGGAGGCGAGGTCCGGATCAACATCGGCGGCAGCCTGTATGCTCCGCCGCCGCCCGTGCTCACCGACGGCGAGCAGGCGTTCAGCTCCTTCTACACCGCATCCGTGAGCGCCTCGGGCGGCCAGGGTGGCACCGATGCCGCCGGCAACGGCGTGGTCGGCGGCCGTGGCGGCCTGGTCAGCGTGACGCGCAACGGCGGGGACCTGCAGCTGGATGGCAGCGTCCGCCTGGCTGCCACCGGCGGCTACGGCGGCTGGGCCGATGTGCAGCCCGGTGCCACCGGCGGCACAGGTGGCGCCGGCGGCCGGGTCGAGCTGGCGGCCACGGGCCGCGTCGTGCTGGCCAGCCCGGACATCGACGCCGCCGGCGGTGGCGGCGGCGGCAACGGTGACGACGTCACGTACGCTGCCAACGGCGCCCTGGGCGACTTCACGGCCACCGGGACTTCGGTGGATGTCCAGGGGCCGATGACGCTGCCGGCGAACTGGACCAACAATTCGATCGTGAACATCGGCGCGGGCTCTTCGCTGGAGGGGCCGGGCACTTTCCTGAACAACAACGCGCTGCGGCTCGCCGACGGCGCGCTGGTCAATCCCGAGGGCGGCGTGATCAATGCCGGCACCCTGGCCAGCACCTCCGGGGAGGTCACGGCGGCGCTGATCCAGAACACCGGCCTGGTGGACGTCCAGGCGGGCACCACCTTCAATGCGCCGCTCTTCCTCTCGAACGAGGGCACCGTGCAGGCGGACGGCAGCCTTCAGATCGGCAGCTGGGGAACCCAGGCCCTGCTGCAGCTGGCGGCCCAGGCTGGCGGCATGGAGTTCACCAACCAGGCGGCGGGCAAGCTCACCGGCAACGGCAGCATCGTGGTGGACGGCGGCAGCGGGACGATCAGCAACTTCGGCACGATCGCGCCCGGGGGCACCGGGAGCGCGGGCACGCTCACGCTCGAGAGCAATCTCGTCATGCAGTCCGGTTCGACCTACGCGGCCGACCTCCTGGACGCCACCAGCCACGACCGCCTGGTCGTCAACGGCAACGCGACTTCCGGCGGGGGCTTCGCAGTGACCTATCTCCCCGGTGCCAGCTTCACGGTGGGCCAGGGCTTCGAGATGCTGCAGGCGACCACGCTCGACGGCACGCGGCCGACGGTCGACCAGCCGGAGCTGGTGGCGGAAGCGAGCGGGACGAAGCTGCTGCTGCGCGCCACGGCGGCCTACCCGCCGCCGGCGCCGACCCCGGCGCCCACGCCTGCGCCGACGCCCGCGCCCACACCCGCGCCCACACCCGCGCCCACACCCGCACCCACGCCGGCACCCACGCCGGCACCCACGCCCGCGCCGACGCCAGCACCCGCTCCGTCATCGGCGCAGCAGGACGCCGTGCACAACGTGACCAGCCAGGTCGTCGAATTCGCGCAGCTGTTCGTGCAGATGTCCAACCAGCAGGACACCGACGACAGGCGCATCGGCAAGGACGACATCGTCATCACCGACACCGCCTGCAAGCCCTGAGCCGGGCCGGCCGCGTCAGAAGCGCGGCAGGTCCGGGTGGGTGATGCGGCCGCCGCGCACCAGCATCTTTCCGTATTCGGCGCAGCGGTTCAGCGTGGGGATGACCTTGCCCGGGTTCAGCCCTTCCTGCGGGTCGAAGGCGCGCTTCACGCCGCGCATCTGCTCCATCTCCGCGGCGCTGAACTGCACGCACATCGAGTTCAGCTTCTCGACGCCGACGCCGTGCTCGCCCGTCACCGTGCCGCCCATGGCGACGCTGGTCTCCAGGATGTCGGCGCCGAACAGTTCGCAGCGGTGCAGCTGCTCGGCGTCGTTGGCGTCGAACAGGATCAGCGGGTGCAGGTTGCCGTCGCCCGCGTGGAACACGTTGGCGCAGCGCAGCCCGTACTTCTTCTCCATCTCCTGGATGGCCAGCAGGATGTCGGCCAGGCGCTTGCGCGGGATGGTCGAATCCATGCACATGTAGTCGGGGCTGATGCGCCCCGAGGCGGGGAACGCGTTCTTGCGGCCGCTCCAGAAGCGCAGGCGCTCGGCCTCGTCGCGGCTCACCGCGATCGCGGTGGCGCCGGCGGCGCGCAGCACCTCGGTCATGCGGCCGATCTCCTCCTCCACCTCCTCCGGCGTGCCGTCGCTCTCGCACAGCAGGATCGCCTCGGCCTGCAGGTCGTAGCCCGCGTGCACGAAGTCCTCCACGGCCGCCGTCATCGGCTTGTCCATCATCTCCAGCCCGGCCGGGATGATGCCGGCGGCGATCACCGCCGCGACCGCGTCGCCGGCCTTGCGCACGTCGTCGAAGCTGGCCATGATGCAGCGCGCCAGCTGCGGCTTGGGGATCAGCTTCACCGTGACTTCCACGGCGACGGCCAGCATGCCCTCGCTGCCGATCACCACGGACAGCAGGTCGTAGCCGGGCACGTCGAGCGCGTCGCTGCCGAACTCCACCGGCTCGCCTTCCGCCGTGAAGCCGCGTACCTTCATCACGTTGTGCAGCGTCAGGCCGTACTTCAGGCAGTGCACGCCGCCCGAGTTCTCGGCGACGTTGCCGCCGATGGTGCAGGCGATCTGGCTGGACGGATCGGGCGCGTAGTACAGGCCGTAGCTCGCGGCCGCCTCGCTGATGGCGAGGTTGCGCACGCCGCACTGCACGACGGCCGTGCGCGATGCCGGGTCGATGCCGCGGATCGCGTTGAACTTGGCCAGCGACAGCGTCACGCCCAGCCGGTGCGGCAGCGCGCCGCCGGAGAGCCCCGTCCCCGCGCCGCGCGCCACGACCGGTACGCTGAGCGCGTGACAGGCCTTCAGCACCGCCTGCACCTGCGCTTCCGATTCGGGCAGGGCCACGACCAGCGGCCGCTCGCGGTAGGCGGTGAGGCCGTCGCACTCGTAGGGCGTGGTCTCCTCCTCGTTCCACAGCAGGCAGCCGTGCGGCAGCACTTGCTTCAGCGCGGCCACGACCTGCGCCTGGCGTTCGGCGCGTTCGTGCACGGAGAGGGGCTCGGGCGCGTTCATGGGCTGCAGGCTACTTGAAGATCACCGTCTTGTGGCCATTGAGCAGCACGCGGTGCTCGCTGTGCCACTTCACGGCGCGCGCCAGCACCATGCTCTCCGTGTCGCGGCCCTGCGCGGTGAGGTCCTCGACCGAGCGGGAGTGGTCCACGCGGGACACGTCCTGCTCGATGATCGGGCCTTCGTCGAGGTCCGCGGTCACGTAGTGCGCCGTCGCCCCGATCAGCTTCACGCCGCGCTCGTGCGCCTGGTAGTAGGGCTTGGCGCCCTTGAAGCTGGGAAGGAAGCTGTGGTGGATGTTGATCGCGCGGCCCGCCAGCTTGCGGCACAGGTCGTCCGACAGGATCTGCATGTAGCGCGCCAGCACAACCAGGTCGGCGCCTTCGGATTCGATCACCTCGTACGCGCGCGCCTCCGCCTGGGCCTTGGTGGCGGCCGTCACCGGGATGTGGTGGAAGGGCACGTTGTAGCTCGCGGCCAGCTGGTAGAACTCGCGGTGGTTGGAGACGATCGCCCGGATGTCCAGCGGCAGCAGGCCGCTCTTCCACCGGAACAGCAGGTCGTTCAGGCAATGGCCTTCCTTGCTGACGAAGATCACGGTCTTCATCGGCTGGGCGCTGGCGTGCAGCTTCCACTGCATCTGGAAGCCCTCGGCGAACATCTTCAGCTGCGCCCGCAGGTCCTCCTGCGTGAGCGTGCCGCAGGCGAAGCGCACGCGCATGAAGAACAGGCCGGTGTCGTGGTCGTTGTACTGGGCGGCTTCCTCGATGTTGCCGCCGCGCTCCAGCAGGAAACCGGAAACCGCGTGGACGATCCCCGGCCGGTCGGGGCAGGAAAGGGTGAGGATGTAGGCTTCGGACATAAGTGTGCAATTGTCGCAGGCGCGCGGATTGACGCTTCCGAGGGGGGCGGGGCATCATGCCCAGCCATAGAAAACGACAGTTGGGGGACCCATGCGACGCCGTGACCTGTCCGCCGCCCTGGCGGCGTTCATCCCCGTGCTCGCCGCGCCGGCGCGCGCCCAGAGCCTGCACGACCTCCTGGAAGGATTCGTCCGGCCCCACGGCCAGCAGGGGCAGGGCGGCCCGGGGCTCGCCGGCATCAGCGACCTCGATGCGAACAGGGGGTTGATGGCGGCCCTGGAAACCGGCGCCCTGGCCGCGGTGAAGCTGCTCGGGCGGCCGGACGGCTTCCTCGCCCGTCCGGAGGTCCACATCCCCTTGCCCAAGGCGATGCAGGACGTCGCCCGGCTGCTGCAGTCCCTGGGCCTCGGCCGGCAGCTGGAGGACCTGGAGGTCTCGCTCAATCGCGCCGCCGAATCCGCCGTGCCCATGGCGAAGGACCTGCTGGTCGACGCCGTGCGCAACATCACCGTCGCCGACGCCAAGAAGATCCTCACGGGCGGCGACACCTCGGTCACGAGCTTCTTCGCCGACAAGACGCGCACGCCCCTGGGCGGCACCTTCCTGCCCGTGGTCCACCAGGCGACCTCGAAGGTGGGCCTGGTGAAGAAGTACGACCGCGTGGTCGGCAAGGCGCGGGGACTCGGCCTCTACAAGCCCGAGGACCCCACCGTGGACCACTACGTCACGCGCAAGGCCCTGGACGGCCTGTACTTCATGATCGGCGAGGAAGAGAAGAAGATCCGCCGCGACCCCGTGGGCACGGGAAGCGCCATCCTGCAGAAGGTCTTCGGCGCCCTGCGCTGACGACAGGAGCAGAATGGGGGCTCGTCCAGGAGTTCCAGGAGTTCCCCAGATGGCCTACAACGACTTCAACATGGACAGCCATTGGCTGCCCTTCACGCCCAACCGCGCCTTCCGCAAGGATCCGCGCGTCTTCGTCGCCGCCGACGGCATGCAGTTCACCACGCACGACGGCAAGAAGGTGATCGACGGCATCTCCAGCCTCTGGTGCGTCGGCGCCGGGCACAACCGCAAGCCCATCAACGAGGCGATCAAGAAGCAGCTCGACACGCTGGACTACGCCACGGCCTTCCAGGCGAGCAACGACCGCGCCTTCCAGGCCGCCGAGATGATCGCCGCCATGGCGCCCGGCGACCTGAACAAGGTCCTGTTCTGCAACTCCGGCTCGGAGGCCGCCGACACGTCGCTGAAGGTGGCGCTGGCCTACCACCGCGCCCGCGGCGAGGGCCACCGCAACGTCTTCATCGGCCGCGAGAAGGGCTACCACGGGGTCGGCTTCGGCGGCATGAGCGTGGGCGGCATCTCCGCCAACCGCAAGGTCTACGGCACGGCGCTGCTGCCGCGCGTGGACCACATGCGCTTCATCCACGACCCGGCCAACCCGTACATCCACAACAAGGAGCCGGAGTCCCAGGAGGACTACCTGGCCGACCTGGTCAACCGGATCCTGCCGCTGCACGACCCGAGCAACGTGGCGGCCATCATCGTCGAGCCCGTCGCCGGCTCGGCCGGCTGGTACCTGCCGCCCAAGGGCTACCTGAAGCGCCTGCGCGAGATCTGCGACCAGCACGGCATCCTGCTGATCTTCGACGAGGTGATCACCGGCTTCGGCCGCATGGGCACGAACTTCGGCGCCGACTTCTACGGCGTCGTGCCCGACATGCTGAACTTCGCCAAGTGCGTCACCAACGGCGTGATCCCCATGGGCGGGGTGATCTGCCGCGACAAGATCTACGACGCGATGATGAAGACCGACGCGCCGGAGCACGTCATCGAGTTCTTCCACGGCTACACCTACTCGGGCCACCCTGTGGCGGCGGCCGCCGCCGTGGCGACGCTGCAGCTGTACAAGGACGAGGGCCTGTTCCCGCGCGCGGCGGAAATGGGCAAGGTGCTGGGCGACGCGTTCCACTCCACGCTCAAGGGCCTGCCCAACGTGATCGGCATCCGCAGCCTGGGCCTGGCCGCGGCGGTGGAACTGGCCTCGCTGCCCGGCAAGCCGGGCAAGCGCGCCTACGACATCTTCGTCGACTGCTTCAAGAAGGGCTCGCTGGTGCGGCCCGCCGGCGACGTGGTGGTGATCGCGCCGCCGTACATCGTGGAGAAGCAGCACATAGACCAGCTGGTGAACACGCTGGCGGATTCGATCAAGGCGAACGCGTAAGCCATGGATTGCGGCTCAAGGCCGCAATGACATGGGCTTGCCCATCTCCTTGCGCATCTCGTCGCAGTAATCCTTCCCCGTCTCCTCCGGCGGCAGCGTCAGCGGGCGGACGGTGACGGTGGGGGGCAGGTGCAGCGGGACGCCGACTTCCGGCTCCACGTGGCCGGCGCCCGCCAGCAGCAGCACCGTCTGCCCGGGCCGCGCGAGCGAGGCGATGGTCTGCGCCATCGCCTGGTCGCGCGCGATCTGCACCCGCGTCATCGGCCGGATCTGGCTTTCCGGCAGCAGCCCGCAGTGGCCCAGGCGCACGGCCTGCTGCTGCGCCTTCAGCGCCGGGCCGGGCAGCAGCCGGTCGAATTCCGCGTCCTGCATCGCCTGCCGCTGCTGCGAGCGGGGCAGGTTCGCGCCCAGCACCGGAACGCCCGCGCGCACGGCGGCCATGATGGCCGGCCGGTAGCGCTCCCAGGGCCAGCCGGCGGCGTCCCAGCGCAGCGCCTCGCGGACTTCGGTCTCGCTCGCCGTGGACGGCAGGCCGGCGGTGCTGGCGCCGCGTTCGGCCATCTCCAGCGCCAGGGCGCGGAGCTTTCCACGCCCGGCCAGGGCGCGGACCCAGCGTTCCTGCAGCCGGGGCTGCGCGCCGGCGTCGTGCTGTTCGCCGATCAGCAAGGCCTGCACGTCGCCGATCCCCGGCAGGGGCGGCGGCGCGGCACAGGCGGAGAGCAGCAGCAGGGTGAGCGGGAAGGCGAGCGGCAGGCGCATGGGGGCGATCCTAAGCTTTGGCCGCACGGCCGGGCTTCCCATGAAAAAAGCGCGGGGGCTGCCCGCGCTCTTTTCCGGGGTCGAGCCCGTCAGTGGATCACCAGGGGGTTCTGCGCCAGCTCGGCATAGCCGTCCAGCGTCTCTTCCACCTCTTCCTGCGTGGGGGTGTTCAGCTGCCAGGCGTTGATCTGGCGCTGGAAGGCGTCGGCCCAGGTACCGTCGAGGTAGACCTCCTTGTTGGAGCGCTTGTCCACGATCTCGAAGCCGTGCCGGACCATGTGGGGGTGCGCCTCGCCCTCCGCAGGCTCGTTGGCCTGCAGGTGCACCACCACGAAAGAGTCGGAGTCATAGAGCATTTGCATGATTGATTCCTTTTGCCTTAGCTGGCTGCGATGGGCTCCGATTCAAGTGTGGCACTCAAGTGCGGACACCGCAGGCGGGCCGGATTGGCCATGACTCCAATCTAGGCGGGGGCGGGCTCAGCCCCTGTCGGTAGAGGACCAGCGCTGGTCGACCCACCCACCGTCCGGGTTTGTCAGACGCAGGCGCACCGGGGCGTAATCCTTGCCGGGAGCGAGCCACAGTTCCACCTTCTGGTCGAACTCCTTGCGCGGCAGGCGCAGGAGCTTGAGGCCGCGCACGCGGCCGCCGGGCAGGTCGAGGTCTTCCTCGCCCTCGACGCGGAAGGTCCAGTCCTCCGCCTCGCGCGTGCTGGCCGTGGGGATGAGGACCTCCGTGCCCGGCGTGAAGCGCGCGGGATCGCTCGCCACCAGCATCGACAGCTGCACGACCACGCTCAGGCGGTCCTGCATGCCGGGCGCGAGCGCCGCCTCGGGCCGGTTGTTGCTGAAGACCACGCGGCCGCCGGCGCGGTCGAAATGGGTGGCCTGCTCGCTGCGCGACTTGTCGGAGAAGCGCTCCGGCGCCAGGCCTTCCTCGGTCAGGCGGCCGGTGCTTTGCTGTACGCGCGGGCGCAGGCCGAGGGCGGAGACCTCCAGCCGGACGTCGTAGCGCTCGGCATCGTGCCACCAGTCCAGGCGCGCCTGGCCGGAGAGCGTGAAGCCGCGGGCGTGCACGCTCACCTCGTAGCGCATCACGGCGGGTTGGGGGACGGCGAGGATCGGGGGGACGAAGGAGGCGGCGGCGGAGGGGGCCGGGGCGGCCGGCGGGGCGGGGGCCGGCGTCAGGGCGGGGGCGGCGGCTTCGGGTGGCGGGGATGGCGGGGGTGGCGGCGTGCTGGGGTTCGCTTCGCTCACCGCCAGCCTACGGGGGGCGGCGGGTGGGGCGGGTGTTCGTAGGCTGGTGGTGCCGCCAGGCACCCCAGCGATCCGCGCCGGGGGCGCGGGCGGGGCGACGGTCGCCGCGGGCGGCTGCGGCGCAGCCGGCACCACGATCGTGCGCGTCGTGAAGTGCTGCACCGATTTCTCGTGCCGCGGCGCGAGCACCGGCCAGCTGCCTTGCAGCAGCGCGAGGTGCGCCGCCAGCACCACGCCGGCCAGCAGCGACAGCTGCTGCCAGCGGCCGCCGCTGGCCTTGCGCTTCATCCCCGGTAGCCGAGGTCGCTGGAGAGCTGCGCGGCGGCGGCGCGCAGCGGCTTGTCGACGGCGCCGCCCCACTCGGCATCGAAGGTGCCGGACGGACCGAGCGCCACCATGCCCAGGGCCATGTGTCCGTCGGAGTCGAACACCGGCACGCAGAAGCCGACGATGCCCGGCAGCAGGGTGTCGACCACGCGCGAGGCGCCGCGTTGCCGCACCTGCTGCAGCAGGGCCCGCGCCTCCGCCATCGTGGCGGGCACGTCCTTGCGGCCCTGCTTCTGCGCGAGCGCCATCTCCTCCTTCAGCTGCGCCTTGATCGCCTCCTCGGGTGCGTGCGCCGCGAAGCACAGGCCGGTGGCGGACGTGAGCAGCGGCATGACGTCGCCCAGGCGCAGGTTCACGGTGACGGCGGAAGGCGACTCCTCCCAGTGCACCACGGTCGGCCCGTGGTTGCCCCAGACGGCGAGCGCGAGCGTGTGGCCGATCTCCTCCATGAGCAGCGTCACGCGCTCGCGGGCGAGCTTCACCGCGTCGAGCCGCGAGAGCGAGGCCAGGCCCAGCTTCAGCGCCGCGGGCCCCAGGTCGTAGCGGGTGCTGGCGGCATCCTGCACCACCAGCTGCAGGCGCTGGAAGCTCACGAGGTAGCGGTGGGCCTTGGCGGCGCTCATGTTGGCGGCGCGCGCGAGGTCGCGCAGCATCAGCGGGCCTTCCGCCTCGCCGAGCGCCTGCAGCAGCGTGAAACCGACCTCCACCGACTGGATGCCTGCCCGTTCCTTCATCCGATAGAATTACGATTAGGTAAATTCATTTCACTATGCGTAACGTCCGGCGGGACTCTAGCGCATCCGGAATCCGAGGTCCATTCGATGAAACTGGCAACGTACAGGGACGGCTCGCGCGACGGGCAACTGGTGGTGGTCTCGCGCGACCTGCAGTCGGCCCATTATGCGACCGGCATTGCCGGCAAGCTGCAGCAGGTGCTGGACGACTGGAACTTCCTCGCCCCGCAACTGCAGGACCTCTACGACGCGCTGAACGCCGGCAAGGCGCGGCACGCCTTCCCCTTCGACCCGGCGCAGTGCATGGCGCCGCTGCCGCGCGCCTACCAGTGGGCCGACGGCTCCGCCTACCTCAATCACGTGGAGCTGGTGCGCGCCGCGCGCAACGCGGAAGTGCCCAAGACCTACTACGAGGACCCGCTGATGTACCAGGGCGGCAGCGACGACTTCCTGGGCCCGCAGCAAGACGCGAAGTTCCTGTCCGAGGACTGGGGCATCGACTTCGAGGCGGAGATCACCGTGATCACCGGCGACGTGCCCATGGGCGCCACGCCGGAGCAGGCCCTGGAAGGCGTGCGGCTGCTGGCGATCGCCAACGACTGGAGCCTGCGCAACCTGATCCCCAGCGAGCTCGCCAAGGGCTTCGGCTTCTTCCAGAGCAAGCCGGCCACCGCCTTCGGTCCGGTCGCGGTCACGCCGGACGAACTGGGCGACGCCTGGGACGGCGGCCGCGTGAACCTGGTCCTGCAAAGCAGCTGGAACGGCCGCAAGGTCGGCATGTGCGAGGCCGGCCCCGACATGACCTTCCACTTCGGCCAGCTGATCGCGCACATCTGCAAGACGCGCAACGTGCGCGCCGGCAGCATCGTCGGCTCCGGCACGGTCAGCAACAAGGGCGTGACGGGCGCCAACGGCAAGACCGACTGGCCCAAGGGCTACAGCTGCATCGCCGAGAAGCGCGCGATCGAGACCATCCAGGACGGCAAGCCCTCCACCGGATTCATGCGCTTCGGCGACACCATCCGCATCGAGATGAAGGGCAAGGACGGGCAGAGCATCTTCGGCGCCATCGAGCAGAGGGTGGTGGGACCGGCATAGCGGCCCTTTCCCGGACAGGGTGAACCCGGGTCCGGCGGCGCGTGCTCGCTGCTAGCATGCCAACCGCCCCATGACCTGGTCCATCCTGGCGCGTGACGCGCAAGGGCGATTCGGCGTCGCCATTGCCAGCCGCTTCTTCGCCGTCGGCGCCCTGTGCGTGCACACGCGGCGCGGCGTCGGCGCGCTGTCCACGCAGGCCCTCATGAATCCGCTCTACGGCCCCCGCGGCCTGGCGCTTCTCGAGCAGGGCCTGGCGCCCGCCGAGGTGGTGGCCTCCCTCACCGCCGCCGACGCCGGCCGCGAGCAGCGCCAGCTGCACGTGCTGCCGGCCCGGGGCGCGCCGGCCGCATGGACCGGCAGCGAGTGCATCGATTGGTGCGGCCACCAGCTCGGCGACGACTTCAGCGTGGCCGGCAACATGCTGGCCGGCCCGCAGGTCGTGGAGGCCACCGCGCGGGCCTTCCTGGACAGCGCCGGGCAGGACCTGGCCGGGCGCCTGCTGGCCGCGCTCGCCGCCGGCGAGGCCGCCGGCGGCGACAAGCGCGGCAAGCAGGGCGCCGCCCTGCGCATCCACGCCGACGAGGACTGGCCGCAGCTGGACCTGCGCGTGGACGACCATGCCGAGCCGGTGCGGGAGCTGCAGCGCCTGTACCGCGTCAGCCTGGATCGCTACCAGCCCTTCATGGCCTGCCTGGCCGGCCGCCACGACCCCGTGGGCCTGACCGACCGCGCGCGGATCGAGGAGCGCGTCGCGCGCTTCCACGCACAACGCGAGGGGCGCGGCTGATGGCGGTGCTGGAGTTGCGGGACCTGCGCACGGAGTTCACGACGGACGACGGGCAGTTTCCCGCCGTGGACGGCGTCAGCTTCGGCATCGAAGCCGGCCGGACGCTGGCCATCGTCGGCGAATCGGGCTGCGGCAAGAGCGTGACGGCGCTGTCCATCATGGGCCTGGTGCCGAATCCGCCGGGCCGCATCGCCGGCGGTTCGATCCGCTTCGAGGGCCGCGAGCTGGTCGGCGCGCCGGCGCGCGAGCTGCTGGACCTGCGCGGCAACGGCATGGCGATGATCTTCCAGGAGCCGATGACCTCGCTGAACCCGGCCTTCACCATCGGCGACCAGATCGTCGAAGGGCTGCTTCGGCATCGTTCCATGCCGCGGGCGCAGGCGCGCGAACGCGCCATCGAGGTGCTGCGCCAGGTGCGCATCCCGGCGCCGGAACAGCGCTTCCACGAATATCCGCACAAGCTGTCCGGCGGCATGCGCCAGCGGGCGATGATCGCGATGGCGCTGGCCTGCGAGCCGCGGCTCTTGATCGCCGACGAGCCGACGACGGCGCTGGACGTCACGATCCAGGCGCAGATCCTGGAGCTGATGCGCGCACTGCAGGCCGAGACCGGCACCGCCGTCATCCTGATCACGCACGACCTCGGCGTGGTCGCGGAAGTGGCCGATGAAGTGGCCGTGATGTATTCCGGGCGCATCGTCGAGCGGGCGCCGGTGCGCGCCATCTTCGATGCGCCGCAGCACCCGTACACGGTCGGCCTGCTCGGCTCCATCCCGCGGCTGGACGTCGAGCGCGAGCGCCTCGCCTCGATCGAAGGCCAGGTGCCCAACCCGCTGCACCGGCCGGCGGGCTGCAACTTCGCCGACCGCTGCCCCTTCGCCATCGACCGATGCCGCGCCGAGGTGCCGCCGCTGATGGAGGTCGGTGCGCGGCACCTGTCGGCGTGCTGGCGCGCGCCGCTCGACCCGGACGTGCTGGTGCCGCATCCGGCCGCAGCCGTGGTGCCAGCATGAGCATCATTACCGCGCCGCTGTTGCGGGCCGAAGGGCTGGTCAAGCACTTCCCGGTGCGCCGCGGCCTGTTCGGGCGCGTGGGCGGCCTGGTGCGCGCCGTCGACGGCGTGGACCTGCAGCTGGCGGCCGGCGAAACGCTGGGCGTGGTCGGCGAGTCCGGTTGCGGCAAGTCGACGCTGGGGCGGCTGGTGCTGCGCCTGATCGAGCCGACCGCCGGGCGCATCAGCTTCGAAGGCAGCGACATCGCCGAGCTGGGCGCGAGGCAGTTGCGCGCGCAGAGGCGGGCCATGCAGATCATCTTCCAGGACCCGTATTCGTCGCTGAACCCGCGCATGACGGTCGGCCAGACCCTGCTGGAGCCGCTGAAGCTGCACGGGCTGCACGCCGGCCGCGAACGCGAGCGCGTGGCCGAACTGCTGCACACGGTGGGCCTGGCGCCCGAGCACGCGCAGCGCTATCCGCACGAGTTCTCCGGCGGCCAGCGCCAGCGCATCGGCATCGCCCGCGCGCTGGCGGTGGAACCGCGGCTGATCGTCTGCGACGAGGCCGTGTCCGCGCTGGACGTCTCCGTGCAGGCCCAGGTGGTGAACCTGCTGCAGGACCTGCAGCGCCGCTTCGGCCTGGCCTACATCTTCATCGCGCACGACCTGGCGGTGGTCAAGCACATCGCCAGCCGGGTGGCCGTGATGTACCTCGGGCGCATCGTCGAGATCGCCGACAAGAACGCGCTGTACGCCGCGCCGCGCCACCCGTACACGCAGGCGCTGCTGGGCGCGATCCCGCAGCCGGAGCCGGATGCGCGGCGCGAACGCGCGGTGCTGGGCGGAGACGTGCCCAGCCCCCTGGACCCGCCTTCGGGTTGCCACTTCCATACGCGTTGCCCGTTCGCGCAGCCGCTCTGTTCGGAAAAGACGCCGCTGCTGGAAGCCACGCCCGATGGCCACGCCGCGGCCTGCCACTTCTGGCGCGAGCTGCAGGCGCGCGCCGGCGCCGTGCAGCCGGTCGCCTTCACGCCCGCGCGGCGGCGCCTGGAGCGCCTGCAGGCGGCCTTCGTCGCCGCCGACCCCGTTTCGTCCCCTCTCTGACAACCAACCGGAGCGCTCACCATGCCTTCCATTGCATTGCGACGATTCCTGCGGCCGCTCGCCGCCCTCGCGTTCGGCGCCGCCCTGGCGGCCGCGGCGCACGCCCAGACCCTGCGCATCGGCCTCGCCGAAGACCCCGACGCGCTGGACCCGACCCTGGCGCGCACCTTCGTCGGCCGCATGGTGTTCGCCAGCCTGTGCGACAAGCTGTTCGACATCGACGAGAAGCTCAACATCGTGCCGCAGCTCGCGACCAGCTACCAGTGGGCGCCCGACAACAAGTCGCTCGTGCTCAAGCTGCGCGAGGGCGTGACCTTCCATGACGGCGAGAAGTTCGACGCCGCCGCCGTCAAGTTCAACATCGAGCGCCACAAGACGATGGCCGGCTCCAACCGCCGCGGCGAGCTGGCGCCCGTGACCAGCGTCGACGTGGTCGACGACCACACCGTGCGCCTGAACGTGGCCGCGCCCTTCGCGCCGCTGGTGGCGCAGCTGACCGACCGCGCCGGCATGATGGTGTCGCCCAAGGCGGCGAAGGCCGAGGGCGACAAGTTCGCGCTGCACCCGGTCTGCTCCGGCCCGTTCAAGTTCGTCGAGCGCGTCCCGCAGGACCGCATCGTGCTGGAGCGCTTCGACAACTACTGGAACAAGGGCGCGGTGCACTTCGACAAGGTGATCTACACGCCGATCCCGGACGCGACGGTGCGGCTGGCGAACCTGCGCTCGGGCCAGCTCGACTTCATCGAGCGGTTCGCGCCGAGCGACATGGCCAAGATCGCCGCCGAGAAGAAGTTCAAGACCTCGAACATCACCGAGATCGGCTACCAGGGCATCACCATCAACGTCGGCAAGAGCGACAAGGCCAACACCAGCGTGCTGCGCGACCCGCGCGTGCGCGAAGCCTTCGAGCTGTCGCTGGACCGCCAGGGACTGGTGCAGGTGGTGATGGACAACGAGGCGATCGCCGGCAACCAGTGGGTGGCGCCGACCAACCCCTGGTACGCGAAGAACGTGCCGGTGCCCAAGCGCGACGTCGCCAAGGCCAAGGCGCTGCTGAAGGCGGCCGGCGTGACCAACCCGAGCTTCACCCTGCTGACGCCGACGACGTCGGACGCGCAGCGCATCGGCCTGGTGGTGCAGGCGATGGCCCGCGAAGCCGGCTTCGACGTGAAGATCCAGGCCGCCGAATTCGCCACCTCGCTGAACATGGCAGACAAGGGCGATTTCGAAGCCTACGTGCTGGCCTGGAGCGGCCGGCCGGACCCGGACGGCAACCTGTACAGCTTCGACGTGTGCAAGCAGCCGCTCAACTACTCCGGCTACTGCGACCCCGAGACCGACGCCATGATCAAGAAGTCGCGCGAGGTGCTGGACCCGGCGCAGCGCAAGAAGGTGTTCGAGCAGGTCGCCGCCAAGATGCTCAAGGAGCGGCCCATCGTCTACCTGTACCACCGCAAGTGGCTGTGGGCGTACACGCCCAAGCTGCAAGGCGTGCGCAACATCCCCGACGGCCTGTTCCGGGTGACCGGCGTGAAGATGTAATCCGCCGCACGCGTGCTCGACTACCTCGTCAAGCGCATCGCCACCCTGGTCCCGACGCTGGTCCTGGTGTCGATGCTGATCTTCGGGCTGCAGCAATTGTTGCCCGGGGACCCGGCCATGATCCTGGCCGGCGAGGAGCAGGACCCGCAGGTGATCGCCTACCTGCACAAGAAGCTGCACCTCGACGAGCCGCTGCCGGTGCGCTACGCGTACTGGATGAAGGGCGTGCTCCAGGGCGACCTGGGCGAGTCCATCCGCAACCAGCAGCCGGTGCTGTCGCTGATCGCGCAGAAGCTGCCGGTCACGCTGGAGCTCGCCCTGCTGGCGATGTGCATCGCGATGGTCATCGGCATCCCGGCCGGCATCCTGTCGGCGGTCAAGCGGGGCAGCCGCTGGGACTGGGCGGCCAACCTGTTCGCGCTGTGGGGCATCTCGACGCCGAACTTCTGGCTCGGCATCCTCTTCATCATGTTGTTCTCGGTGCAGCTCGGCTGGCTGCCCGCCTCGGGCTACGTCAGCCCGTTCGAGGACCTGGGCGCCAACCTGAGCGCGATGATCATGCCGGCCTTCGTGCTGGGCAACGCGATCGCCGCGGTGCTGATGCGGCACACCCGCAGCGCGATGCTGCAGGTGCTGTCGTCCGACTACGTGCGCACGGCGCGCGCCAAGGGGCTGAACGAGAAGACGGTGGTCCTGAAGCACGCGCTGCGCAATGCATTGACGCCCGTCATCACGCTCGGCGCCCTGGAGCTGGGCACGCTGCTGTCCGGCGCCGTGCTCACCGAGCAGGTGTTCACCATCCCGGGATTCGGCAAGCTGATCATCGACGCGGTGTTCAACCGCGACTACCTCGTCGTGCAGGGCGTCGTCCTCTGCACCGCCACGGCCTACATGGTGCTGAACCTGCTGGCCGACCTGGCCTACTTCGCGGTCAACCCGCGCCTGAGGCACTGATGTCCGCCGTCCTGCCCCTGCCCGTCCAGCGCCCGGCGGCGCCCGCCCCCGCGACGCCGTGGCAGCGCGCCTGGCGCCGCCTGAGGCGCCGGCACGCCGCGCTGCTCGGGCTGGTCGTGGTGCTGCTGTTCATCGCGCTGGCGGTGTTCGCGCCCTGGATCTCGCCGCAGGACCCGATCGCCACCAGCTGGAGCGCGATCCGCCAGGCGCCGTCGGCCCAGCACTGGTTCGGCACCGACGACATCGGCCGCGACGTGCTGTCGCGCGTGATCTGGGGCACCCGCGCTTCGCTGCTGGCGGGCGTGGTCTCGGTCTCGATCGCGCTGCTGATCGGCGTGCCGCTGGGCCTGCTGGCCGGCTTCGTCGGCGGCTGGGTCGACGGCGTGATCTCGCGCGTGACCGACGCCTTCCTCGCCTGCCCCTTCCTGATCCTGGCGATCGCGCTCGCGGCCTTCCTGGGCCCGAGCCTGACTAACGCGATGGTGGCCATCGGCATCTCGGCCGCGCCGATCTTCGTGCGCCTCACGCGCGGCCAGGTGCTGGGCGTGAAGGTGGAAGACTACGTGGAAGCCGCGCGCGCCGTCGGCAATCCGCCGCTGCGCATCGCGCTGCGCCACATCCTGCCCAACATCGTCGCGCCGCTGATGGTGCAGGCCACGCTCGCCATCGCGGCCGCCGTGATCGCGGAAGCGAGCCTGTCCTTCCTGGGCCTGGGGCAACAGCCGCCGGCGCCGAGCTGGGGCAGCATGCTGAACACCGCCAAGAACTACGTCGACAACGCGCCGTGGATGGCGATCTGGCCGGGCGCGGCCATCTTCCTGCTGGTGCTGTCGTTCAACCTGCTGGGCGACGGGCTGCGCGACGCGCTCGATCCGCGCCAGCGCTGAGCACGCGCCTCACGCGAGCAGCAGCGCGGGCTGCTCCAGCAGCAAGCGCACGGCCTGGATGAAGCCGGCGGCGTCGGCGCCGTCGACCACGCGGTGGTCGAAGGACGACGACAGGTTCATCAGCTGGCGCGCGACCACCGCGCCGCCCTGCAGCATGGGGCGCTCGACGATGCGGTTGACGCCGACGATCGCCACCTCGGGCGGGTTGATCACGGGCGTGGAGACCACCCCGCCCAGCGCGCCCAGGCTGGTGATGGTGATCGTGGAGCCGGAGAGCTGGTCGCGCGTGATGCGGCCGCCGCGCGCGGCTTCGGCCAGGCGCGCGATCTCGCGGCCGCAACTCCAGAGATCGTGCGTCTCGGCATGGCGCAGCACCGGCACCAGCAGGCCGGCGTCGGTCTGCGTCGCGATGCCCAGGTGCACGGCGGCGTGGCGCGTCACCACGCCGGCCTCGTCGTCGAAGCGCGCGTTCATCTGCGGGAAGTCCGGCAGCGCCAGCACGATCGCGCGGGCGATGAAAGGCAGCAGCGTGAGCTTGCCGCGCTCCTCGCCGTAGCGGCCGTTCAGCTGCCGGCGCACAGATTCGAGCTCGGTGACGTCGACTTCCTCGACGTAGGTGAAGTGCGGGATGCGCCGCTTGGCTTCCTGCATGCGCTGCGCGATGCGGCGGCGCAGGCCGATGACGGGGATGGCCTGCTCGCCTTCGCGTGCCTGGAAGGGCGGCGCGGACGCCGCGGGCGCAGGCGCCTGGCGTGCGCCGTGGCCCTCCAGGTCCGCATGCATGATGCGGCCCCCCGGCCCGCTGCCGCGCACGAACCGCAAGTCCACGCCCAGTTCCCACGCGCGGCGCCGCACGGAGGGCGAGGCGATCGGCCTGTCTGCTGCCTTCGGCGCGTCGACGTGCCTTTCTCCCTCCCCCTCTGGGGGAGGGTTGGGGTGGGGGCGCTCCGGGGCGCGCTCCGGTTCGGCCGATGGCTCGGATGCGGGTGCCCCCACCCCAGCCCTCCCCCGGAGGGGGAGGGAGCCAACAGCCTCGGCGCCCTCCTTGAGATTCCCTGCCCCCTCCACCTCCAGCCGGATCAACTCCGCCCCCACCGCCATCTTCTCCCCCGGCGCGCCGCCCAGCGTCAGCACCTTGCCCGCGATCGGCGACGGGATCTCCACCGTCGCCTTGTCCGTCATCACGTCCGCGAGCACCTGGTCCTCGGCGACGCTGTCGCCCGGCTGCACCCGCCACGCGACCAACTCCACTTCGGCGATGCCTTCGCCGATGTCGGGCATGCGGATCGCGTACTGCCCCATTCAGTCCTCCAGCACCCGCTTCAGCGCCGCGCCGACGCGCGCCGGGCCGGGGAAGTAGAGCCATTCCTGCGCGTGCGGATAGGGGGTGTCCCAGCCGGTCACGCGCTCGATCGGCGCCTCCAGGTGGTAGAAGCAGTGTTCCTGCACCAGCGCCGACAGCTCGGCGCCGAAGCCGCTGGTGCGCGTGGCCTCGTGCACGATCACGCAGCGACCGGTCTTCTTCACCGACGCCACGACGGTGTCCAGGTCCATCGGCCAGAGCGAACGCAGGTCGATGATCTCCGCGTCGATACCCGTTTCCTCCGCGGCGGCGCGCGCGACCCACACCATCGTCCCGTACGCCAGCACCGTCACCTGCTGGCCGGGACGGAACACCGACGCCGATTCCAGAGGCACGCGGTAGTAGCCCTCCGGCACCTCCGCCAGCGGCTGCCCCGACCAGGGCACGACCGGGCGGTCGTGGTGGCCGTCGAAGGGGCCGTTGTAGATGCGCTTGGGCTCCAGGAAGATCACCGGGTCGTCGGATTCGATCGACGCGATCAGCAGGCCCTTGGCGTCGTAGGGGTTGCTGGGCATCACGGTGCGCACGCCGCACACGTGCGTGAACAGCGCCTCCGGGCTCTGGCTGTGCGTCTGCCCGCCGTAGATGCCGCCGCCGCAGGGCATGCGCAGCGTGAGCGGGCAGCTGAAGTCGCCGGCCGAGCGGTAGCGCAGGCGCGCCGCTTCCGAGACGATCTGGTCCGAGGCCGGATAGAAGTAGTCGGCGAACTGGATCTCGGCCACCGGCCGCAGCCCGTACGCCCCCATGCCGACGGCGACGCCGACGATGCCGCCTTCGCTGATCGGCGTGTCGAAGCAGCGCGAGGTGCCGTACTTCGCCTGCAGGCCTTCGGTGACGCGGAACACGCCGCCGAAATAGCCGACGTCCTGGCCGAACACGACCACGCGCGGATCGCGCTCCATCATCACGTCCAGCGCCGAGCGCAGCGCCTGGATCATGGTCATGCTGCGCACGGCGCCGGCCGCGGCGGGCGCAGGCGCTTCAACCACCGCCGCCATCGCCGGCCTCCAGTTGCTCGCGCTGCCGCCGCAGGTGCGGCGGCACCTGCGCATACACGTCCTCGAACATGGACGCGGCGGCGGGCGTGTGCCCGTCCAGCAGCGTGCCGTGCGCCTCGGCTTCCTTCTGCGCGGCCGCCACTTCCGCCTCCAGTTCGCCCTGCACGCGCGCGTCCTCCTCCGCGCTCCAGGCGCCGAGCGCCTGCAGGTGCTGCTTCAGCCGCGCGATGGGATCGCCGAGCGGGAAGCGCTGCCAGTCGTCGGCCGGCCGGTAGCGCGAGGGATCGTCGGAAGTGGAATGCGCGCCGGCCCGGTAGGTCACCCACTCGATCAGCGTCGGCCCCAGGTTGCGGCGCGCGCGCTCGGCGGCCCAGCGCGAGGCGGCGTAGACGGCGAGGAAGTCGTTGCCGTCCACGCGCAGCGAGGCGATGCCGCAGCCGACGCCGCGCGCCGCAAAGGTGGTGGATTCGCCTCCCGCGATCGCCTGGAAGGTGGAGATCGCCCACTGGTTGTTGACCACGTTCAGGATCACCGGCGCGCGGTACACGTGCGCGAAGGTGAGCGCCGTGTGGAAGTCGGCCTCGGCCGTCGCGCCGTCGCCGATCCAGCCCGAGGCGATCCGCGTGTCGCCCTGGATCGCCGACGCCATCGCCCAGCCAACCGCCTGGATGAACTGCGTCGCGAGGTTGCCCGAGATGGAGAAGAAGCCGGCGCGCTGGTACGAGTACATCACCGGCAGCTGCCGGCCCTTCATCGGGTCGCGCTCGTTGCTCATGAGCTGGCACATCATCTCGACCAGGGAAATGTCGTCGCGCGCGAGCAGCAGGCCCTGCTGTCGATAGGTCGGGAAGCACATGTCTCCCGGCGACAGCGCCATCGCGTGCGCGACGGCGATCGCCTCCTCGCCCAGGCACTGCATGTAGAAGGAGATCTTCTTCTGCCGCTGCGCGACCAGCATGCGGGCGTCGAAGATGCGCGTCTTCATCATCGCGCGCAGGCCGCGGCGCAGCGTGTCCGCGTCGAGCTGCGGGTCCCACGGCCCGACGGCGCGTCCCTCGCCATCGAGCACCCCGACCAGGCTGTAGGCGAGGTCCTGGGTGTCGAAGTGCGTCGTGTCCACCGGCGGCCGCCGCACGCTGCCGGGCTCGGACAGGTACAGGTAGGAGAAGTCGGTGCTGCGGCCCGGCCGGCCGGAGGGTTCCGGCACATGCAGGCGCAAGGGCGGATGCGGACTCACGGGCAAAGTGTAGGCACGACGGCGGCGACCGTGGGGCGTCCGCAGCGCGGATCCTTGCGCTTGCGCATACTGCGGCCGTGCACGCCCGCGCCGCCCCAGCCCGCTGGTCCTGGCTGCCCGTCCCGGGCAGCTGGGCCTATCACCTGCTGCTGGCCGGCACCGGCATGCTGGTGCTCGGGCCGCTGGCCGGCGTGACGGCCGCGTACATGAACTTCTCGCTGGGCTTCTTCGTCGGCGGCCAGGTGCTGGCCGGCCTGCTGGGCTCGGCCGTGACGGCCGGCTACGGTGTGTCGGGCAAGCATGGCGCGAACTGCATCCAGACGGCGGCGGCTTCGGTGGCCAGCATGAGCGGCATGGCCGTGCTGGTGCAGGCGATGGTGTGGATGGGCTTGCCGCAGCCGCCCGCCTGGCAGCTGGTGGCCTATTTCGTCTGCATCGGCATGTTCGGCGTCGGCGTGGGCATGCTCTACACGCCCGTGCTGGTGGACCGGCTGCGGCTGGTGTTCCCGTCCGGCCTGGCGGTGGCCAACATCCTGCGGGCGCTGACGGATCCGGCGCTGCTGCGCCGTTCGGTGAAGCAGCTCGGGGGTGGCGCCGCGACCGGGCTCGCGCTCGGTCTCGCGGCACCCCGGCTCGCCTTTCTCGGCGCGATCGAGCTGTCGGCCTCGACCTTTGGCGCCGGCATGGTCATCGGCGCGCGCATCGGCATCCCGGCCGCCCTCGGCGGGCTGCTGGGCTGGGCGCTGCAGCCCTTCTTCGTCGGGATCGGCTGGCTGGAGCCGGGCGACCCCTTCCGCAAGATCACCTTTCTCATCGCGCTGGGCACGATCATGGGCGCGGCCCTCGTGGATCTCGCGGTGATCTTCCGCCAGGCGTGGCGCGCAGCGCGCGAACGCGGCGGCGGCGAAGCGCGAGCGGAGGAAGACGATTGGCGCCGGGTGCATCGCGGGCGCCTGTGGCTGTGGGTGCTGTGCTGGGGCGCCGCGACGCTGGCCACCGGGCACTGGCTGCTCGCCCAGCCGCTCTTCTTCCTCGCGATCGCCGTCGCGCTGGTGTTCCTGTTCGCGCTGGTCAACGGCATCTCGGTGGGCATCAGCGATTCCAACCCGATCTCCTCGGCCTTCGTCGTGGCTGTCGTGCTGATGGCGCTGCTGGGCCTGGCCGATGCCGGGGCGGGCCTGATGGCCGGGGCGATCCTGCTCGTGTCCACCAGCGTGGCCTGCGACATGCAGCAGGACCGCTCCACCGGCTGGCGCCTCGGCACGCCGCGCGTGCTGCAGTTCCGCTACCAGGTGCTGGGCATCCTGGTCGGGGCGGTGCTGGCTGTGGTTTTCGCGCGCCTGTTCATGGCGGCCTACCCGGTGCTGCAGCTGGACCAGACGGTGCTGAAGGCGGGCCAGCAACCGGCGGAGTGGACCTCGGCGATGACGTACAAGTTCGTGGGCGTGCTGCGCAGCCTCACCGACGACAAGCCGTACCAGCGCACGGCCATCGTCGTCGGCATCGCGCTCGGCTTCGCGATCGAGGTGCTGCGCAAGATCCTGCGGCCCAGGAGCTTCGTCGTGGATGCGATCCTGCTGCCGTCGCCCTACGCCTTGTCCTTCGGCGGCTTCGTCAACCTGCCGACGTCGCTGTGGCTCGCGGGCGGGGGCGTGGTGGGCAGCGCGCTGTCCGCGCGCAGGCCGAGGCAAGGCGACCTGCCCGAGGACATGAGCGCGAGTTCGCTGTTCGGCGGCGGCTTGATTGCGGGGGATGCGCTGGCGGCGTTGGGGATCGGGGTGGCGGGACTGCTCGCGACAGTGTTGTGAAGGTGCTGGGGTTCACTTCGTTCACCGCCAGCCTACGAACAGCCAGAGTTCGCGTTGGTAGGCTGGCGGTGAGCCGCAGGCGAACCCCAGCAAACACGCCGCTCACAACCGCAACCACGACGTCCCCGCCTCCTCCGCCTGCGTCTCTCCCAGCGCCGCGAGGAAGCTCTCGCACCACCAGTGCACGTCGTACTCCCTCACCACGCGCATCAGCGCCTCGTGGCGATGGCGGCGCTCCTCCAGCGGCATCTGCAGCGCCAGCAGGATCGCCGCGGCCGTGCCCTCGGTGTCGTACGGGTTGACCATCAGCGCTTCCTTCAGCTGCTCGGCCGCCCCGGCGAAGCGCGAGAGCACCAGCACGCCCGGGTCCTCCGGGTCCTGCGCCGCCACGAACTCCTTGGCGACCAGGTTCATGCCGTCGCGCAGCGGCGTGACCAGTGCCACGCGGCTCGCGCGGTACAGGCCCGGCAGGCGCGAGCGCGCGACCGTGCGGTGGATGTAGCGCACCGGCATCCAGTCCAGGTCGCCGAAATTGCCATTGATGGAGCCGCACAGCGTTTCCAGCTCGTGCAGGATGTCGCTGTAGGCGCTGACGTTCTCGCGGCTGGGCGAGGCGATCTGGATCAGCGTGGCGCTCGAGCGCAGGTCCGGGTTGCGCGCCAGGAATTCGCGGAAGGCGCGCAGGCGCTGCGGCAGGCCCTTGGAGTAGTCCAGCCGGTCCACGCCCACCAGCAGCTTGCGGCGCGAATACTCGCGCCGCATGCGCTCGTACATCTGCACGGCGTCCGGCGAGGCGGCCAGCGCGTTGAACTCCGCGACGTCGATGCCGATCGGGAAGGCGCCGGCCTGCACCGTGCGGCCGAAGGCGCGCCAGCGCCGGCCCTCCAGCCGCAGCGCGTGCGCCTCCATCTCGACGTAGCGGGCGAAGTGGTCCAGGTCCGCCCCGCTCTGGAAGCCGACCAGGTCGTACGCGAACAGGGCGCGGATCAGCCAGTCGTGGCCCGGGATCGCGGCCAGCAGCAGCGGCGGCGGCAGCGGGATGTGCAGGAAGAAGCCGATGCGCTGGCGGCAGCCCAGCGCCCGCAGTTCGGCCGCCAGCGGGATCAGGTGGTAGTCGTGCACCCACAGGACGTCGTCCGGCTGCAGGTAGGGCAGCAGCTTGCGCGCGAACAGCTGGTTCACGCGCCGGTAGCCGCCGATGTAGCCGGCGTCGAAGTCGGCCAGGTCCACGCGGTAGTGGAACACCGGCCACAGCACCCCGTTGGAGTAGCCCAGGTAGAACGCATCGTGGTCCGCCTGCGAGAGGTCCACCGTCAGCAGCTTGACCGGCCCGGCCTGCTGCACGTGCACTTCCTCGTTCTCGGTGGCATCGACGATGCGTCCGCTCCACCCGAACCAGAGGCCGCCGGTGTTGTTCAGCACCTCGGCCAGGGCCACCGCGAGCCCGCCTGCCGCCGTCTTGCGCGGATCCGCGATGCGGTTCGAGACGACGACGAGACGGCTCATGTCATATCACGTTGTCCCATGGCGCCGACAGGCGCACCGCCGCGTTGATGGTGCCGACCATGGAATACGTCTGCGGGAAGTTGCCCCACATCTCGCCGGTGACCGGGTGCGTGTCCTCGGACAGCAGGCCCAGGTGGTTGCGGCTCTTGAGCATCACCTCGAAGATCTCGCGCGCCTGCGCCTTGCGGCCTATGCGCGCGAGCGCGTCGATGCGCCAGAAGGTGCAGATGTTGAAGGCCGTCTCGGGCTTGCCGAAGTCGTCGGCCGCCTCGTAGCGGCGCATGTAGGGGCCGTCGCAGAGCGACTTCTCCAGCGCGTCCACGGTGGAGACGAAGCGGGCGTCGTTCGGGTCGATCATGTTCACTTCGGCCATCAGCAACGCGCTCGCGTCGAGGTCGCGGCCGCCGAAGCTCTCGGTGAACGCCTGGCGCTCCTCGTTCCACGACTCCTTCAGGATGCGCGCCCGGATGGTGTCGGCGCGTTCGCGCCAGAAGCGGATGCGCTCGGGCAGCCCCAGCGACGCCGCCACCTTGGCCAGCCGGTCGCAGGCGACCCAGCTCATGAGCGCGGACGAGGTGTGCACGCGCGCGCGGGTGCGCAGCTCCCACATGCCGGCGTCGGGGGTGTCGTAGATGCGGAAGGCCTGCTCGCCCACCGCTTCCAGGTGCACGAACTCGGCCCGGCCGGCGCGCTTGAACAGGCGGTGGTCGTGGAAGGCCTGCGCCGCCGCCAGGATGATGTTGCCGTAGACGTCGTGCTGGAAGTGCTCCTGCGCCTGGTTGCCCACGCGCACGGGACCCATCCCGCGGTAACCGGGCAGGTGCTCCAGGATCATCTCGGGCAGCTGCTCCTCCTGGCCGATGCCGTACAGCGGCTGGATGTGGCCGCCGCCCGAGCGGATCACCACGTTCATGAGCCAGCGCAGGTACTCCTCCATCGTCGCCACTTCGGAGATGGAGTTCAGGGCGCGCACGACGAAGAAGGCGTCGCGCAGCCAGCAGTAGCGGTAGTCCCAGTTGCGCCCGCTGTGCGGCGCCTCGGGGATGCTGGTGGTCATGGCGGCGACGATGGCGCCGGTGTCCTCGAACAGCGACTGCTTGAGCGTGATGGCCGCGCGGATCACCGCGTCCTGCCACTCCAGCGGCACGGCGAGCGCGCGCGACCACTGCCGCCAGTACGCCACCGTCTCCTGCTCGAACAGGCGGGCCGTGTCCTCGATGCCGGTGGCGAGCGTCTCGTCCGGGCCCATGACGAAGTTCATCGGCCGGTCGACGACGAAGAAGGTCTCGGCCAGGACGTAGGCGATCGGCGCGTCGCAGTTCACGCGGATCGTGCTGTTGCCCGCGTAGTAGCGGATATGCGTGCTGCCCTGGGTGATCGCGGGCTTCTGCCGGCCCCAGTCGAAGCGCGGCCGCAGCAGCACGCGCATGCGCGGCGAGCCCGAAAGCACCTTGACCCGCCGCACCAGCGTCAGCGGCCGGAACATGCGGCCACGGCTCCAGAAGCGCGGCGCGAAGTCGGTGACCTCGATGCCCTGGCCCTTGCGGTCGTACAGGCGCGTGCGCAGCACGGCCGTGTTGGGCTCGTAGTGCTGCTCGCTGCGCTCGTAGTCCTCCAGCTCGAAGGCCCAGATGCTGCCGTTCTCGCTGGGGTCCAGGATCGCGTTGAACACCGGGTCGCCGTCGAACCGCGGCAGGCAGCACCAGACGATGCGCGCCCGCTGGTCGATCAGCGCGCTGTAGGCGCAGTTGCCGATCATGCCCACCTGCAGCGTGGAGGGCGTGGGAGTGGCGTCGTTCATGCGGTCCTCGTCATCCGGGCGGCCACGGCCGCCTGCAGTTCACGGCGCAGCGCCGTGGGATCGGCCAGGCGGCGCGCGGCGATCGTCGCGCCCTCGCCCACCTTGATGCCCAGTCCGCCCAGGCGCTGGACGGTGGAGAAGCCCGCCTCGTCGGTGACGTCGTCGCCGATGAAGACGGGCGTGCGGCCGGCAAAGGGCGGCTCGGCCAGGAAAGCCTCGATGGCGTGGCCCTTGCTGGCGCCGCCGGGCTTGGCCTCGGCGACCATCTTGCCGCGCAGCAGCGTCAGGCCGGGGGATTCGTCGACGGCCTGCTGCATGGTGCGCAGGCACAGTTCCTCGAGCTCGGGGCGCTGCCGGTAGTGCAGGGCGAGCGAGCCGCGCTTGTTCTCCACCAGCAGGCCGGGGTTGAGCGCCGCCAGCGCGCAGGCGGCCTCCTCGACATGGTCGAGCGGCTGCGTGTGGATCAGGTGGACCCGCCCGTCGCCGCCGCGGCGCTCGGCGCCGTGCACGCCGGCCACGGCCAGCTGCACCGGGTTCAGGAACTCGTCGATCTGCGCGATGGGCCGCCCCGAGATGACGGCGACGGCGCCGTGCAGGTAGCGTCCCAGGTCCTGCAGCAGCGTGATGAGCGGTTCGGGCACCCGCACGGCGTGCGGTTGCGGAGCGATATCCACCATGGTCCCGTCGAAATCCAGGAACAGGGCGCAGGAGGGGTGAAGGACCTCGACGAGCGTCATGCGTTGTGACCGTAGCAAAGGCCGGCGTGCGCTGCCAGACCTTGCCAACACTGCGCCGGGTAGGCGGTATCCTACGCGCGGCAGGCGGGCCGCGGCGTTGCGTCCTCAGGTCGCGTACAGCCCATCCAGGGACGCGAAGCCCTTCACCTCGATCGGGTTGCCGAAGGGATCGCAGAAGAACATGGTCCACTGCTCGCCCGGCTCGCCGGGGTAGCGCACCTGCGGCTTCAGCACGAACTCGGTGCCGGCGGCCTCCAGCCGGCGCGCCATCGCCTGCCACTGCGGCAGCTCCACCACCAGGCCGAAGTGCGGCATGGGGACCATCTGGTCGCCGACGCGGCCGGTGCGCGCCGTGCGGAAGGGCTCGCCCAGGTGCAGCGAGAGCTGGTGGCCCTCGAAGTCGAAGTCGACCCAGGTGTCGGTGCTGCGTCCTTCGCGGCAGCCCAGGACGTCGCCATAGAAGCGGCGGGCCACGTCGAGGTCGGTCACGTGGAAAGCGAGGTGGAATAAGCTAGCCATCCCGCAAGCCTACCGTAACCGACCCATGGACTACGCCCGCTACGAAACCCTCCGCATCACGCGCCGCGGCCCCGGCGACACCGTGCTCGACATCCAGATGAAGGCCGCCAACGGCAAGCTGCCCACGGCCGGGCATGCCGGGCACCGCGAGCTGGCCGAGATCTGGCGCGACGTCGGCGCGGACGACACGGTGCGCTGCGCCGTGCTGCGGGGCGAGGGCATGGGCTTTTCCGGCGGCGGCGACCTGGGGCTGGTGCAGGACATGGCCGGCGACTTCGGGACGCGCACCCGCGTCTGGCAGGAAGCGCGCGACCTCGTCTACAACGTGATCAACTGCGACAAGCCCATCGTCAGCGCGCTGCACGGTCCGGCGGTCGGCGCCGGGCTGGTGGCGGGCCTGCTGGCCGACATCTCCATCGCCGCGCGCGACGCGAAGATCGTCGACGGCCACACGCGCCTGGGCGTCGCCGCGGGCGACCACGCCGCCATCGTCTGGCCGCTGCTGTGCGGCATGGCCAAGGCCAAGTACTACCTGATGCTCTGCGAGCCGGTGAGCGGGGAAGAGGCGGAGCGCATCGGCCTGGTGTCGCTCGCCGTGGACGGCGACCAGCTGCTGCCCAAGGCCTACGAGGTGGCCGACCGCCTGGCCCAGGGCGCGCAGACGGCGATCCGCTGGACCAAGTACGCGCTGAACAACTGGCTGCGCCAGGCCGGGCCGGCCTTCGACACCTCGCTGGCGCTGGAATTCATGGGCTTCGCCGGCCCGGAGGTGCGGGAAGGCATTGCGTCCTTGCGGGAAAGGCGCAGCCCGAAGTTCTGATTTGCCGGGGGCGGGATAATCGGCCGCCATGAAGAAGATCCTCGCCAGCCTGCTCCTCGCCCTGACTTCCCTCGCGTTCGCGCAGGGCCCCGCCCCGGTGGCCGTCACGGGCGCCTGGGCCCGCAGCACGGTGCCCGGCCAGGATTCCAGCGGCGCCTACATGACTCTCACGGCCCGCGACCCGCTCACCCTGGTGGGCGCCAGCACGCCGGCGGCCGGCATCGTCGAGATCCACGAGATGAAGATGGTGGGCGAGGTGATGAAGATGCGCGCGGCGGAGACGCTGGCGCTCGCGCCGGGCAAGCCGCTCAAGCTGGGCCCCGGCGGCTACCACTTCATGCTGATGGACCTGAAGGCGCCCTTGCGCGCCGGCACGCAGATCGCCATGACGCTGCGCTTCCGCGACGGCAAGGGCGCGGAAAAGGAGTTGCCGGTCACGGTGCCGGTGGCCGCGGTCGCGCCGGCGCCGATGCAGATGCCGTCGCATACGCACTGAGCGTCCGCCCGCGCGGGCGGGGCTTGCGGTAAGCTGCCCGCAGCAGCAAGAGAGGAGCGCGGCCATGGGTGACCCCAGCGACAACGGCTTTGCGAAGCTGGTCCCCGGCTTCGATTTCCTGCAGAACCTGGCCAGCGGTGCGGCGCAGTCCATGCCGCAGATGCCCAACCTGTCGAACTGGGTGGCGCCGACGCTGGACGTCGGCGAACTGGAAAAGCGGATCACCGAGCTGAAGGCCGTGCACTTCTGGCTCGAACAGAACAGCAAGGCGCTCGCGGCCACCATCCAGGCGCTGGAGGTGCAGAAGATGACCCTGGCCACCCTGCAGGGCATGAACTTCCGCATGGGCGACCTGGCCGATGCGCTGAAGGTGAAGCCCCAGGAACATCCCAAGGCGAAGCCGGCGCAGGAGCCCAAGGCGGCCAAGGCCAAGGCGGCGAAGACGGCGAAGCCGGATGCGGCGGCGGCCGCGGCGGTCGACCCGCTGCAGTGGTGGTCGGCGCTCACGCAGCAGTTCCAGGAAATCGCCGCCAACGCGATCCAGGATGCCGCGCAGCCGGCCGCCGGCGCGCCGGCCCCCGCGTCCGCGAGCGCAAAGAAGCCGCCGGCGCGCAAGGCGGCGCCGCGCAAGCGCAAGACCTGAGGGGACGGCCATGCAGCTTTTTCCCTTCGGCCACGCGACGCATCCGCACTGGCAGATGGCCGCGGGCCTGGTGCTGGCGCAGCTGCGCGCGCAGATGGCCCTGCCCGAGTACGCGAGCAACCCCACGCTGGGCCTGCTGTACATCACCGACCACTACGCGGCCAGCGCGCAGGAGATCCTCGACCACCTCGGCGCCGAGCTGCCGCTGGTGACCGACTGGTCCGGCACCGTGGGCGTGGGCATCGCCTCCTCCAACGTCGAATACTTCGACGAGCCGGCGCTGGCCGTCATGCTCTGCGCCGTGCCGCCCGACCAGTACCGCGTGTTCTCCGGCGTCGCGCCGCTGGCGGGCAGCTTCCGCCCGCATACCGCGCTGGTGCACGCCGATGCCGGCACGCCGGACGTCGCCGAACTGATCGCCGAGATGGCGGACCGCACCGCGACCGGCTACCTCTTCGGCGGGCTCGCGGCCAGCCGCGGCGATGTCGTCCAGTTCGCCGTGGGCGGCGACGGCAACATGCAGGGCCACGGCAAGGCCGGCGGCGTGTTCCGCGGCGGCCTGTCGGGCGTGGCCTTCGGCGAGGGCGTGCAGCTCGTCTCGCGCGTCACGCAGGGCTGCCAGCCGATCGCGCCGGCGCGCAGCATCACCGGCGCCGACGGCAACCTGGTGACCGAGCTCGATGGCGAACCGGCCCTGGACGTGCTGCTGGAAGACCTGCAGGTCACGCTGGAGCAGCCGCAGGCCGCGATGGCGGCGCTGCGCAAGACGCTCGTCGGGCTGACCGAGGCGTCGGCGGACGTGGTGACGCGCCGCGGCGACTTCGGCGCCGACGTCGTGGTGCGCCACATCATCGGCCTGGACCCGAACCGGCGCGGCGTGGCCATCGCCAGCAAGGTGGACGAAGGCATGCGGCTCGCGTTCTGCCGGCGCAACGTGGAGGCCGCGCGCGCGGACCTGGTGCGCATCTGCTCGGAGATCCGCGAGGAGCTGGAGCCCGAGGAACTGCCCTTGGCGGCGGCCAGCGCCCTCGCCGCATCCGATGCGCTGGCGGCGCCGACGCCGGTGCGCGCCATCGCCGGCGCCATCTACGTCAGCTGCGCCGGCCGCGGCGGCCCGCACTTCGGCGGCCCCAGCGCCGAACTGCAGATCGTGCGCCGCGCGCTCGGCGACGTGCCGCTGGTGGGCTTCTTCGCCGGCGGCGAGATCGCGCGCAGCCACCTCTATGGCTACACGGGTGTCCTGACGGTGTTCCGCTGACGACCCGCGGCCTTGGCGACTTCCTCCGGCCCTGTGAAGATGCAGGCCGAGAGAGGAGCACCGAGATGAGCAAGGCCCTGCGCCTGTCGGAGAAATGGTTCCGCCGCGGCCTCTGGCTGGTGGCTTTCGTGTTCGCCGGCTTCCTGATCGGCCTGGGCGGCACGATCGTGGGCGACCTGCCCAAGGTGGAGAAGCCGCTGCGCACCGAGGACTTCCTGGATCGCGCCGCGGCGGATCGCCTGCGCGCGGGCATCCAGCAGGCCGGGCGCACGGCCCGCGACGCGCAGGACGCGCTGGAGCAGGCGCGGCTGCAGCGCCGGGTGGCCGAGTCGGACACGCAGGCCGGGCGCGAGAGCTTCCAGAACTGGCTGGCCACGCGCCGCGCCACGCAGCTGTCGCAGCAGGACCCGGAGCTGATCGCCCGCACGCAGCAGCAGGACAAGCTGAAGCAGGCCGAGCGGGCCGCGCGCGCGGCGGAGCAGCGGCAGGAGCAGGTGCTGCTGGACGCGCGCCAGTCCGAAGCCCGGTCCCGCGCGCAGCTGCAGGAGATGGAGCGCGAGGCCGCGAAGAAGATGAACACCGAGGCGCGCCGCGTCGAACTGCGCGTGTTCCTCTACCGCCTGGCGCTCACCCTGCCGCTGCTGGCGGCCGCGGGCTGGCTGCTGCGCAAGCACAGGCACGGCACCTGGTGGCCCTTCGTGTGGGGTTTCGCGTTCTTCGCGCTGTTCACGTTCTTCGTGGAGCTGGTGCCCTATCTCCCCAGCTACGGTGGCTACGTGCGCTACGTCGTGGGGATCGTGGTCACGGTGCTCGTGGGCCGGCAGGCGATCGTCGCGCTGAACCGCTACCTGGAGCGCCAGAAGGCGGCGGAGCAGCTCCCCGACGCGCAGCGGCGCGAGGAACTGAGCTACGACACGGCGCTGGCGCGCCTGGGCAAGGGCGTGTGCCCCGGCTGCGAGCGGCCGGTGGACTTCAGGAACGAGAAGATCGACTATTGCCCCCACTGCGGCATCGGCCTGTTCCAGCGCTGCGGCCGCTGCGCGACGCGCAAGAGCGCCTTCACCAAGTTCTGCCACAGCTGCGGCAACGCGGCCGGCGCGACCGCGTAAACCGCGCTACACCCCCCGCTGCCGGTCCGCGCGGAACGCCCGCGCGAATTCGGCGAAGGTCCCCGCATCCAGCGCCTCGCGGATCTCCCGCATCAGGTTCAAATAGAAGTGCAGGTTGTGGATGCTGGCCAGCATCGGCCCCAGCATCTCGCCGCAGCGGTCCAGGTGATGCAGGTAGGCGCGCGAGAAGCCGCCGCTCACGCTGCCGTCCGGACGCGCGTGGCCCCTGCAGGTGTAGCAGGTGCAGGTCTCGTCCAGCGGGCGCTCGTCGCTGCGGTGCTTCGCGTTGCGGATCTTGAGGTCGCCGAAGCGCGTGAACAGGTGGCCGTTGCGCGCATTGCGCGTGGGCATCACGCAGTCGAACATGTCGACGCCCTGCGCGACGCCTTCCACCAGGTCTTCCGGCGTCCCCACGCCCATCAGGTAGCGGGGCTTGTGCGCGGGCAGCCGGTGCGGCGTATGCGCCATGATGCGCAGCATGTCCTCCTTGGGTTCGCCGACGCTGACGCCGCCGATCGCGTAGCCGGGGAAGTCCATCTCCACCAGCGCCGCCAGCGATTCCTCGCGCAGGTTCTCGAACATGCCGCCCTGCACGATGCCGAACAGCGCGTTCGGGTTGCGCAGGCGCTCGAACTCCGCGCGGCAGCGCAGCGCCCAGCGCCGCGACAGCTCCATCGAGAAGCGCGCCTCCGCTTCCGTCGTGACGTGGCCCTTGGTGTCGTAGGGCGTGCACTCGTCGAACTGCATCACGATGTCGGAGTTCAGCGTGGTCTGGATCTGCATCGAGACCTCGGGCGTGAGGAACAGCCGGTCGCCGTTGACGGGCGACGCGAACTTCACGCCTTCCTCGGCGATCTTGCGCATCTCGCCCAGGCTCCAGACCTGGAAGCCGCCGGAGTCGGTGAGGATGGGCTTGTTCCACTGCTCGAAGGCATGCAGGCCGCCGAACTGCTTCAGCACGTCCAGCCCGGGGCGCATCCACAGGTGGAAGGTGTTGCCCAGGATGATCTGCGCGCCCATCTCCTCCAGCGAGCGCGGCGTCACGCCCTTGACGGTGCCGTAGGTGCCCACGGGCATGAAGATCGGCGTCTGCACCACGCCGTGGTTCAGGGTGAGGCGGCCGCGGCGGGCGAGGCCCTCGGTTTTCAGGAGTTCGAACTGGAGCATGTTCAGGTCTTGCGGGCGAGCAGCATGGCGTCGCCGTAGCTGAAGAAGCGGTAGCGGCTTTCCACCGCGTGGCGATAGAGGTCCATCATGTGCTCGTAGCCGCTGAAGGCGCTCACGAGCATCAGCAGCGTGGACTTGGGCAGGTGGAAGTTGGTGAGCAGCAGGTCCACCTGCCGGAAGTCGAAGCCGGGCGTGATGAAGATGTCGGTGTCGCCGCTCGCCTGGCCGCTGCGCGCCCACGACTCCAGCGTGCGCACCGTGGTCGTGCCGACGGCGACCAGCCGCCCGCCGCGGGCGCGCAGCGCCGCGATGGCGTCCTGCGTGGACTGCGGCACCTGGTACCACTCGCTGTGCATCCGGTGCTGCGCGATGTCGTTCACCTTCACCGGCTGGAAGGTGCCGGCGCCCACGTGCAGCGTCACGCTGGCGCGCTGCACGCCGCGCGCTTCCAGCGCGTCCAGCACGGCCTGGTCGAAGTGCAGGGCCGCCGTCGGCGCGGCCACGGCGCCGGGGTTGCGGGCGAACACGGTCTGGTAGCGCTGCGCGTCCTCCGCCGTGTCGGCATGCGTGATGTAGGGCGGCAGCGGCACGTGGCCGTGGCGCTCCATCAGCGCGTGGGGCTCGTCGCTGAAGGCCAGGCGGAACAGCGGGCCGTCGTCTTCCGGCCAGCGACCGAGCAGGGTCGCGGTGAAGCCACCGTCCATGCGCAGCTCGGTGCCCACCGGCGGCTTCTTGCTCACCTTCATGTGGGCGACGACCTCGCGGCCGGTGAGCACGCGCTCCACCAGCAGTTCCAGCTTGCCGCCGGTCGGCTTCTCGCCGAACAGGCGGGCCTTGACCACCTGCGTGTCGTTGAACACCAGCAGGTCGCCGGGCCGCAGCAGCGAAGGCAGGTCGCGGAAGATGCGGTCGGCCGGCTCGGGCCCGGTGCCATCGAGCAGGCGCGAGGCGCTGCGTTCGGCAGCCGGGTGCTGGGCGATCAGTTCGGGGGGGAGGGCGAAGTCGAAATCGCCGAGGGAGAAGTGGCGCATGCGCTTGAGGGCCGGACGGACCCGTTCCAAGTTGTCGAGCAAGGCAGAATTGTCCCATGCCGGAAGCCCAGGCCCTGTCGCAGCCGCAGAAAGCCCTTCGCAAGATGGGCCTGGCGCGCGACATCGACCTGGCGCTGCACATCCCGCTGCGCTACGAGGACGAGACGCGCATCGTCAAGCTGCGCGAGGCCCGCGAGGGCGACACGGTGCAGATCGAGGCCGTCGTCACCGACAGCCAGGTGCAGTACCGCCCGCGCCGGCAGCTGGTGGTGACGGTGGACGACGGCAGCGACACCTGCCAGCTGCGCTTCTTCAGCTTCTATCCCTCGCAGCAGAAGGCGCTGGCGCCGGGCGCGCGCCTGCGCATCCGCGGCGAGGTGAAGGGCGGCTTCCTGGGCTGGACCATGGTGCACCCCACGTACAAGGTGGCGGGCGGCGAGCTGCCCGAGGCCCTGACGCCGGTCTATTCCACCGTCGCCGGCCTGCCGCAGGCCTACCTGCGCAAGGCGGTGGCCAGCGGGCTGGCGCGGGCCGACCTCACCGAAACCATCCCCGCCGACGCGCCGCCGGTGCCCGGCAACGCCACCCGCTGGAGCCTGCGGCAGGCCTTGCAGTTCCTGCACCATCCCGCGCCCGAGGTGTCGCTGGCCGCGCTGGAGGACCGCACGCATCCCGCCTGGCTGCGCCTGAAGGCGGAGGAGCTGCTGGCGCAGCAGCTGTCGCAGCAGGAATCCCGGCGCGCGCACGATGCCTTGCAGGCGCCGGCGCTCACGCCCCGTGCAGGCGGCCTGCACGAGCAGCTGCTTGCCGCATTGCCTTTCCAGCTGACGGGGGCGCAGCGGCGCGTCAGCGAGGAGATCGCGCAGGCGCTGGCGCTCGCGCGGCCGATGCACCGCCTGCTGCAGGGCGACGTCGGCTCCGGGAAGACGGTGGTGGCGGCGCTGGCGGCGGCGATCGCCATCGACGCGGGCTGGCAGTGCGCGCTGATGGCGCCCACCGAGATCCTGGCGGAGCAGCACTTCCGCAAGCTGATCGGCTGGCTGGAACCGCTGCTCGCCCCGCGCGGCCTGCGGGTCGCCTGGCTCACGGGCAGCCAGCGCAAGAAGGAACGCGGCGCGATGCTGGAACTGGTCGCCAGCGGCGAGGCGGCGCTGGTCGTCGGCACGCACGCCGTGATCCAGGAGCAGGTGCAGTTCAAGGCGCTGGCGCTCGCGATCATCGACGAGCAGCATCGATTCGGAGTGGAACAGCGGCTGGCGCTGCGCGGCAAGACCCGTCCCCGCGAAGGCGGGGATCCACTCGAACCGCACCTGCTGATGATGTCCGCCACTCCCATCCCGCGCACGCTGGCCATGAGCTACTACGCCGACCTGGACGTCTCCACCATCGACGAACTGCCGCCGGGACGCACGCCCGTGGTCACCAAGCTGATCTCCGACAGCCGGCGCGAGGAAGTGGTGGAGCGCATCCGCGGCCAGCTCGCCGAAGGCCGGCAGGTGTACTGGGTCTGCCCGCTGATCGAGGAAAGCGAGACGCTGGACCTGACCAACGCCACCGCCACGCACGCGGCCCTGAGCGAGGCGCTGCCCGGCGTGCTGGTGGGGCTGCTGCATTCGCGCATGCCGGTGCCGGAGAAGAAGGCCGTCATGGAGCTGTTCACCAGCGGCCGGATGGGCGTGCTGGTGTCCACGACCGTGATCGAGGTGGGCGTGGACGTGCCCAATGCCTCGCTGATGGTGATCGAGCACGCGGAGCGCTTCGGCCTGTCGCAGCTGCACCAGCTGCGCGGCCGCGTGGGCCGCGGCGCGGCGGCCTCGGCCTGCGTGCTGCTGTACTCCGCGGGCGACAACGGCCGGCTCGGCGAGACCGCTCGGGCGCGCCTGAAGGCGATGGCCGAGACCAGCGACGGCTTCGAGATCGCGCGCCGCGACCTGGAGATCCGCGGGCCCGGCGAGTTCCTGGGCGCGCGGCAGTCCGGCGCGCCGCTGCTGCGCTTCGCCGACCTCGTGACCGACGCGCCGCTGCTGGAATGGGCGCGCGCCCTGGCGCCGCAGATGCTGGACCGGCATCCGGGGCTGGCGGCGCAACACGTGGCCCGGTGGTTGGGTGGAAAATCCGAATACCTGAAGGCATAGCCGCAAGCAATGACGCTCACCGAGCTCAAGTACATCGTCGCCGTCGCGCGCGAGAAGCACTTCGGCCGCGCCGCCGAAGCCTGCTTCGTCTCGCAGCCGACGCTGTCCGTGGCGATCAAGAAGCTCGAGGATGAGCTGGAGGTGAAGCTGTTCGAGCGCAGCGCCAACGAGGTCTCCGTCACGCCCCTGGGCGAGGAGATCGTGCGCCAGGCACAGAGCGTGCTGGAGCAGGCGGCCGCGATCAAGGAGATCGCCAAGCGCGGCAAGGACCCGCTGGCCGGCCCGCTGCGCCTGGGCGTGATCTACACCATCGGCCCCTACCTGCTGCCCGACCTGGTGCGCCAGGCGATCGCCCGCACGCCGCAGATGCCGCTGATGCTGCAGGAGAACTTCACCGTCCGGCTGCTGGAGATGCTGCGCACCGGCGAGATCGACTGCGCGATCATGGCCGAGCCCTTCCCCGATACCGGCCTGGCGATCGCGCCGCTGTACGACGAGCCCTTTCTCGCCGCGGTGCCGACGAACCATCCGCTTTCCGCGCGCAAGACCGTGACGGCGGAGGAACTGAAGCAGGAGACCATGCTCCTGCTGGGCACCGGCCACTGCTTTCGCGACCACGTGCTGGAGGTCTGCCCCGAGTTCGCGCGCTTCTCCAGCGACGCCGAGGGCATCCGCAAGAGCTTCGAGGGCTCGTCGCTGGAGACGATCAAGCACATGGTCGCGGCCGGCATGGGCGTGACGCTGGTGCCGCGCCTGTCCGTGCCCCGCGACGCGTTCGCCGCCAAGCCGCGCCGGCGCAACGACGACCAGGCCTTCGTGAAGTACATCCCCTTCGAGGGCGATCCGCCGAGCCGGCGGGTGGTGCTGGCCTGGCGGCGCAGCTTCACCCGCTACGAGGCGATCGCCGCGCTGCGCAACGCCATCTACGCCTGCGAACTGCCGGGCGTGAAGAGACTGTCATGAGAGAAGCAAGCCCCACTCCCGCCGAGAAGCCCTACCAGCCCGGGATCTTCGATCCCATCCCGCCGGTGGCGCGCTACGTCGTGTTCGACCTGGCCGATCGCGGCGTCGACGCCGCCGCGATCCGCGAGGCGCTCACGCGCGTGACGCCGCTGGTGGACGGCAGCGACGTCGTCGTCGGCATCGGCCCGGCGCTCGTGCGCGCGCTGGGCGCGGAGATTCCCGGCCTGCACGAATTCCCCGATTTCTCGCGCGGCGAGGTGCGCGTGCCGGCCACGCCCGGCACGCTCTGGTGCTGGCTGCGCGGCTCCGACCTCGGCGACCTTCTGCACCTCACGCGCAAGGTGCAGAAGGCCCTGGCGCCGGCCTTCCGCGCGCAGGGTGCCGTCAATGCCTTCCGCCACGCGCCGACGGAAAGCGGCCTGGGCCGCGACCTGACCGGCTTCGAGGACGGCACCGAGAACCCCAAGGGCGACGAGGCGGAAGCGGCCGCCTTCACGCACGGCCAGGGCGAGGGCCTCGACGGGGCCAGCTTCGTCGCCGTGCAGCAGTGGAAGCACGACCTCGACGCCTTCGAGGCGCTGGAGGACCAGGTGCGCGAGCACCACATCGGCCGCCGGCTCGCGGACAACGAGGAGATCGAGGACGCGCCCGAGACGGCGCACGTCAAGCGCACGGCGCAGGAGAGCTTCGACCCCGAGGCCTTCGTGCTGCGCCGCTCCATGCCCTGGATGGAAGGCATGGACGCGGGGCTGATGTTCGTCGCCTTCGGCAAGTCGCTGCAGGCTTTCGAGCAGCAGATGCACCGCATGGCGGGGCGCGACGACGGCATCGTGGATGCGATGTTCTCGATCTCGCAGCCGGTGTCGGGCGCCTACTTCTGGTGCCCGCCGATGCGCGACGGCCGGCTGGACCTGCGCCGGCTGGGCCTCGGCGTGGCATGACCGGGAAGCTGCGGCTCTACCTGGACCTGGTCCGCTGGGATCGCCCGGCGGGCTGGCTGCTGCTGCTGTGGCCATCGCTGGCCGCGCTGTGGATCGCCGCGGGCGGCTTCCCGGGCTGGCACCTGGTCGCGGTGTTCACGCTGGGCACGATCCTGATGCGCAGCGCGGGCTGCTGCGTGAACGACGTCGCCGACCGCGAGTTCGACCGGCACGTGAAGCGCACGGCGCAACGGCCGGTGACGACGGGCGCCGTGTCGGTGCGCGAGGCGCTGGTGCTCGGCGCCGTGCTGGCGCTGCTCGCCTTCCTGCTCGTGCTGACCACCAACGCGGCGGCGATCGCGTGGTCCTTCGCGGCGCTCGCGATCGCGGTCGCCTATCCCTACGCGAAGCGCTACGTCTCCATGCCGCAGGCCGTGCTGGGCATCGCCTTCAGCTTCGGCATCCCGATGGCCTTCGCCGCCGTGCAGGCGCGCGTGCCGCTGCTCGCCTGGGTGCTGCTGCTCGGCAACCTGTTCTGGGTGCTCGCCTACGACACCGAGTACGCGATGGTGGACCGCGACGACGACCTGCACATCGGCATCAAGACCTCGGCGATCACGCTGGGCCGCGCGGACGTGGCGGTGGTGATGGGCTGCTATGCGGCGACGCTGGCGGTGTGGGCGGTGGTGATGGCCTCGCGCGTGGCGCCGGTGGTGGTGCTTGCGACCCTCGCAGCCGCCGGCGCGCAGGCGGGCTGGCACTACACGCTGATCCGCGAGCGGTCGCGGGAAGGGTGCTTCCGTGCGTTCCGGCTGAACCACTGGTTCGGGTTCACCTTGTTTGCGGGAACCGTCGCGGGGTACGCGCTCGGGTGAGCGGTGGGGTTCGCTGCGCTCACCACCACCCTACGGATTCGGCGAATTCCCGCGAATTCCGACCCATTGCGCCGCAATCCCCCGTAGGGTGGCGGCGGCGCGCCGCCGGAAGGTGAGCGCAGCGAACCCCACCGCCCGCCTCACTTCCCGAACTCGTCGCCCAACTCCTCCGCCCGCCTGCACGCCGCGTGCATCGCCTTCACGAACGCCGCCTTCACCCCATCCCCTTCCAGCGAGGTCAACGCCGCATGCGTCGTCCCCCCCTTGGACGTGACGCGCTCGCGCAGGGTCGCGAGCGGCTCGGACGAGGCGCGCGCCAGCTCCGAGGCGCCCGCGAAGGTGCCGATGGCGAGCCGCCGCGCCTGTTCGGCGTCCAGCCCCATCTCCGCGCCGGCCTGGGTCATCGCCTCGAGGAAATAGAACACGTACGCCGGCCCGGACCCCGAGAGCGCCGTCACCGCATCGAGCTGCCGCTCCTCCTTCACCCACAGGAACTCGCCGGTGGTGGCGATCACGCCTTCCACCCGGGCCTGGTCGCCCGCGCCGGCCGCGGCGCGCGCATAGAGCGCCGTCATGCCCTTGCCGACCAGCGCCGGCGTGTTGGGCATGGCGCGCACGATGCGCTCGGTCCCCAGCCACGCGGCGATGCTGTCGGAGCGGATGCCCGCGGCCACGCTCAGGTGCAGCGCGCCACCCACGTGCGGCCGCGCCTGCGCCGCCGCTTCCTTGAAGGTCTGGGGCTTCACGGCCCACACCACGAGGCCGGCGCCGGCGAGCGCCGGCCCGGCGTGTTCCTCGGCGGCGACGCCGAACTGCTGGCGCAGGCGACCACGTGCCTCGGCCTGGGGCTCCACCACGCTCACCCGCCCCGGCGCCAGCCCCTGCTGGACCAGGCCGCCGATGATCGCGCTGGCCATGTTGCCGCCGCCGATGAAGGCGATGCGGTCCCTGCTGTCGTCCATGTTCATTCCCCGTAGTCGAACGCGGCGAACTGCGTGATCTGCCGCGCGCTGAAATTGTCGTCGCTGACCACCACCAGGCTGCGATGGCCGTTGGGCAGGCGCGGGCCCCAGCACATGCCCTCGGTGTTGTCCAGGCGCGGGAGCCCCAGCTGCCGGAAGTCGGCGACGAAGCGCTTGGCCGCGGGCCGGAACGCGTCCTCCCGCAGCTGCGGCAGGGCCAGCGTGTCGCTCGCCTCGCGCGTGTCGATCTCGTACAGGCGCATCGACGTGCCCATGCCCAGGCTGTAGGCGCGTTCCAGCACCAGCATGCGGTGCGCGTCGACCATCAGGATCTCGGCGACGCCGTTGTCGGTGAAGCCGCCGGGGATCAGCGGCGGCATGGGCACCGCGTCGGGCAGGTAGGCGACCTGGCGCAGCGCGCGCCCGCTCGCCACGTCGAAGGCGGTGAAGCGGCAGGGCCCGCCGGGTCGCCCCACGCCGGGCACCGGGCCGTCCTGCTGCAGGGCCGCTTCCATGGAGACCCAGGCGGTCGTGGCGTCCGGCGTGAGCGCGAGGCCTTCGAAGGTGTTGTTCGAGCGTGGGCCCGTGCCGGGGCGCTGGCCGAACTGCAGCATGCGCGGCACGTCGAAGGCGCGCACGAAGCTGCCGTCGGCGGCCGCCTCGCGCAGCGCGGGCGGCTGGTTCACGCCCGCGTCGCCCTCGCTGGTCCACAGCAGCGAGCGTCCGCCGGGCAGCAGGCGCAGGGCTTCCGGGTCTACCACCTGGCCGCGCGTGGCGCGCTTGGGAAAGGGCTGGCCGTCGGCCTGCCGCAGCGTCACCACGCCCTGCACCTGCACCACGAGGCCGTCGGAGCGCAGGTCCACTTCCAGCCGGTAGAAGCGCGCCGGCTGCCGCTCGGAGCGGTCGTCGCTCAGCGCCAGCCACAGGCCGCTGGCCGGGTCGTAGTCGATCGCCGACAGGCCGCCCACCGTGGTGCCCTGGAACTCCATCGCGTGCGGCAGGCGCGATTCGCCGATCAGGCGCAGGCGCGTGGGCGGGGGCGGCTCCAGCGGCTGGGCGCGCAGCGCGCAGCCGGCGAGCGTCGCCGCGCAGGCCGCGGCCGCCCCGCGCAGCAGCGCGCGGCGGGACAGCGGGGCGGCGGGCAGACGGGGCATGCGAGCGGCAGTCTAGCTCGCCGACGCGGCCATGCGTTACGCTGCGCCCCCATGAACTACGTTTTGGCCCTCGACCAGGGGACGACCAGTTCGCGCGCGATCGTGTTCGACCGCGCCGGCCAGGTGGCGGCGCTGGCGCAGCGCGAGTTCCGGCAGATCTTTCCGCAGCCCGGCTGGGTGGAGCACGACGCCCGCGAGATCTGGGCGACACAGCATGCCGTGGCGCTGGAGGCGATCGAGCAGGTGGGCGGCGCCGGCGGGATCGCCGCGGTGGGCATCACCAACCAGCGCGAGACCACGCTGCTGTGGGACCGCGCCACCGGCGAGCCGGTCGCCAACGCCATCGTCTGGCAGGACCGGCGCACGGCGGGCCGCTGCGACGAACTGCGCGCGCGCGGCCACGCGGCCCGCGTGCAGCAGAAGACCGGCCTGCTGATCGACGCCTACTTCGCCGGCACCAAGCTCGAATGGCTCCTGGACAACGTCCCGGGCGCGCGGCAGCGGGCCGAACGCGGCGAACTGGCCTTCGGCACCATCGACAGCTGGCTGGTCTGGAAGCTCACGGGCGGCCGCGTGCACGCCACGGACGCCAGCAACGCCTCGCGCACCATGCTGTTCAACCTGCGCACCGGCGAGTGGGACCCGGAGCTGCTGAAGCTGCTGCGCGTGCCCGCATCGGTGCTGCCCCAGGTGGTGGCCTCCAGCGGCGAGATCGCCGTCACCGAGCCTTCGCTGCTGGGCGCCGCGCTGCCCATCGCGGGCATCGCCGGCGACCAGCAGGCCGCCACCTTCGGCCAGGCCTGCTTCGCGCCCGGCATGGCGAAGAACACCTACGGCACCGGCTGCTTCATGCTGATGAACACCGGCGGCCAGCGCGTGCCGAGCCGCAACCGGCTGCTCACCACCGTGGGCTGGCGCGGTCCGGCCGGCCCGCGCAACCTGGCCTTCTGCCTGGAGGGCAGCGTCTTCATGGCCGGCGCCACGGTGCAGTGGCTGCGCGATGGCCTGGGGGTGATCCAGTCGGCGGCCGAAGTGGAGTCGCTCGCGGCGCAGGTGCCGGACAGCGGCGACGTCTACCTGGTCCCGGCCTTCGCCGGCCTGGGCACGCCCGACTGGGACGCGCGCGCCCGCGGCACGCTGGTGGGCATGACGCGCGGCACGAACCGGGCCCACATCGCGCGCGCGGCGCTGGAGGCGATCGCCTTGCAGAGCGCTGACGTGTTCGCCGCGATGGGGCGCGATTCGCAGATCGCGCTGAGCGAACTGCGGGTGGACGGCGGCGCCTCGCGCAACAATCTCCTGATGCAGATGCAGGCGGATTTCCTGGGCGTGCCGGTGGTGCGCCCGCGGGTGACGGAGACGACGGCGCTGGGCGCCGCCTATCTCGCGGGGCTGGCCACCGGCTTCTGGAGCGACGCCGGCGAGATCGCGGCCCAGTGGCAGGTCGACCGCCGCTTCGAGCCGCGCCTGCCCGAGCCGCAGCGGCTGGCCAAGCTCGCGCGCTGGCGCGAGGCGGTGGAGCGCGCCAAGGGCTGGGCCCGATCTTGAGCGCGGCGACCGGAACACCCGCCGCCCCCACGCGGCGCGAGGAGCTGCTCGCGCGCCTGGCGCGCGGCGGCACCTGGGACCTGGCCGTGGTCGGCGGCGGCGCCACCGGCCTGGGCGTGGCGCTCGATGCGGCCGCCCGCGGGCTGAGCGTGGTGCTGCTGGAGTCGCACGACTTCGCCAAGGGCACGTCCTCGCGGGCCACCAAGCTGGTCCACGGCGGCGTGCGCTACCTGGCGCAGGGCGACATCGGCCTGGTGCGGGAAGCGCTGCACGAGCGCACGACCCTGCTGCACAACGCGCCGCACCTGGCGCAGCCGCTGCCCTTCGTTCTGCCTTCCTACAAGATCTGGGAGACGCCCTTCTACGGCATGGGCCTCAAGATGTACGACGCGCTGGCCGGCTCCGCCGGCCTGGGCTCGACCGAGTTCCTGGGCCGGCGGCAGACGCTCGCCTGCCTGCCGACCGCCCGCCCGGAGGGCCTGAAGGGCGGCGTGAAGTACTGGGACGGCCAGTTCGACGACGCCCGCCTGGCCCTGGCGCTCGCCCGCACGGCCGCCGCGCGCGGCGCGCTGGTGCTCAATTACTGCGCGGTCACGAACCTGCTGCATGCCGGCGGCAAGCTCACGGGCCTGGAATGCCGCGACGCGGAGAGCGGGCGCGCCTTCACGGTCCGGGCCCGCTGCATCGTCAATGCCGCCGGCGTCTGGGTCGACGAGCTGCGCCGCCAGGACGCGCAGGCGCTCGGCCGCTCGGTCCAGCCCATGGTGGCGCCGAGCCAGGGCGTCCATGCCGTGGTCGACCGGGATTTCCTGCCCGGCACCCACGCGCTGATGGTGCCCAAGACGGCCGACGGCCGCGTCCTCTTCGGGGTGCCCTGGATGGGCAAGGTGATCCTGGGGACCACCGACACGCCGCGCGGCGACCTGGCCCGCGAGCCCCGGCCGTTCCGCGAGGAGCTGGATTTCATCCTGGGCGAGGCCGCCCGCTACCTGGTCCGCGCGCCCCGGCGCGAGGACATCCGCAGCCTCTGGGTCGGCCTGCGGCCGCTGGTGAAGCCCGTCGGCGACGAGGGCGAGCCGACCAAGTCGCTCAGCCGCGAGCACACGGTGCTGGTGAGCAAGAGCGGCCTGGTGACGGTGACCGGCGGCAAGTGGACGACCTACCGCGCGATGGCCGAGGACGTTCTGGACAAGTGCTTCGACGCGGGGCTGCTGGAAAGGCGCGCGGGCGGAGTGACCGCCGACTTGCCGGTGGTCGGTGCGCCCTCGTCCGGCGCCCCCACCACTCCCATCAGCGCCGCGCCAGGCATGCACCTCTACGGAACCGAAGCGGCCCAGGTGGAGTCCCTTCCGGGCGCGCGGCGGCAGCTCGGCGGCGGCCTGACCGAGGCCATGGTCCGCTTCGCTGCGCGCCACGAATACGCCCGGACCGTGGAGGACGTGCTGGCCCGGCGCATCCGCCTGCTGTTCCTGGACGCGGCCTTGGCCGCGTCGCTGGCGGCGGAGGTCGGCGAGCTGCTGAGGCAGGAGACCGGCGTGGACCCGCAGGCCGCGGCCTTCCGGGAGCTGGCCTCCTCCTATATGAAGATGCCCGCCTGAGCGGGTCTCCTGTAGGACCCGTTTGACAAGCGCCCGCGATCTGCCATAATCGCGGGCTCGCCTTTTTGGAGGCGAACTTCTACCCATTCGGAGCCCCTCGGGGTGACGACGGGACCAAGACTGCCCCGATGTCCTGCCGGATCGTCCTGCAGGGTGCGTTCGGGACAAGTTGGGAATAAACGAAATGATCCAGACTGAATCCCGGCTCGAAGTCGCCGACAACACCGGCGCGAAGTCCGTCCTGTGCATCAAGGTGCTGGGGGGCTCCAAGCGTCGCTACGCCAGTGTGGGCGACATCATCAAGGTGAGCATCAAGGAAGCCGCGCCGCGCGGCCGCGTCAAGAAGGGCGAGGTCTACAGCGCAGTCGTGGTCCGCACCGCCAAGGGCATCCGCCGCGGCGATGGCTCCCTCATCAAGTTCGACGGCAACGCCGCCGTGCTGCTCAACAACAAGCTGGAGCCCATCGGCACCCGCATCTTCGGCCCGGTGACGCGCGAGCTGCGCACCGAGAAGTTCATGAAGATCGTGTCGCTGGCCCCGGAAGTCCTGTAAGGAACACCGTCCATGAACAAGATCCGCAAGGGTGACGAAGTCATCGTCCTGGCCGGCAAGGACAAGGGCAAGCGCGGCCGCGTGACGCTGCGCAAGGACGACCAGTACCTCGTGATCGAGGGCATCAACCTGGTCAAGAAGCACACCAAGCCGAACCCCATGAAGGGCACGACCGGCGGCATCGTCGAGAAGGCCATGCCGATCCACCAGTCCAACGTGGCGATCTTCAACCCCGCGACCGGCAAGGCCGACCGCGTTGGCATCAAGCTCGATGGCGACAAGCGCTCCCGCGTCTTCAAGTCGTCCGGCGAGGAAATCAAGGCCTGACCATGTCCCGTCTGCAACAACACTACCGCGAGAAGGTCGCTCCCGAGCTGACCGCCAAGTTCGGCTACAAGTCGCCGATGGAAGTGCCGCGCATCACCAAGATCACGCTGAACATGGGCGTGAGCGAGGCGGTCGCCGACAAGAAGGTCATGGAAAACGCCGTCGGCGACCTGACCAAGATCGCCGGCCAGAAGCCCGTGGTGACCAAGGCCAAGAAGGCCATCGCCGGCTTCAAGATCCGCGAAGGCCAGGCCATCGGCTGCATGGTCACGCTGCGCGGCCAGCGCATGTACGAATTCCTCGACCGCTTCGTGACGGTTGCCCTGCCCCGCGTGCGCGACTTCCGCGGCGTGTCGGCCCGTGCCTTCGACGGCCGCGGCAACTACAACATCGGCGTCAAGGAACAGATCATCTTCCCGGAGATCGAGTACGACAAGGTCGACGCCCTGCGCGGCCTGAACATCTCCATCACCACCACGGCCAAGACCGACGAAGAGTGCAAGGCGCTGCTCGCGGGCTTCCGTTTCCCGTTCAAGCAATAAAGGTACATCGTGGCTAAGACTGCTCTGATCCAGCGCGAACTCAAGCGCGAAAAGCTGGTTGCCCAGTACGCGAAGAAGCACGAGGAACTGAAGGCCATCGCGACCGACGCCAAGCGCAGCGACGAGGAGCGCGCGGCGGCCCGCCTGGCGCTGCAGAAGCTCCCCCGCAACTCGAACCCCACCCGCCAGCGCAACCGCTGCGAAATGACCGGCCGTCCGCGCGGGACCTTCCGCCAGTTCGGCCTGGCCCGCGCCAAGATCCGCGAGCTCGCCTTCGGTGGCGACATCCCGGGCGTGACCAAGGCCAGCTGGTAAGCGCAGGAGGAGATTCAGATATGAGCATGAGTGATCCCATCTCCGACCTGCTGACGCGCATCCGCAACGCGCAGATGGTCTCCAAGGCGACGGTGTCGGTGCCCTCTTCCAAGGTGAAGGTGGCCATCGCCCAGGTGCTGAAGGACGAGGGTTACATCGACGGCTTCCAGGTGAAGACCGAAGGCGGCAAGAGCGAGCTCGAGATCGCCCTGAAGTACTACGCCGGCCGTCCCGTGATCGAACGCATCGAGCGCGTGAGCCGTCCCGGCCTGCGCGTCTACAAGGGCCGCGACGCCATCCCCCAGGTCATGAACGGCCTGGGCGTGGCGATCGTCACCACCCCCAAGGGCGTGATGACCGACCGCAAGGCGCGCGCCAGCGGCGTGGGCGGCGAAGTCCTGTGCTACGTCGCCTAAGCGGGAGGAATTGAAGAAATGTCCCGAGTCGGAAAATCGCCGGTCGCCGTCCCCCAGGGCGTCGACGTGGCCATCAAGCAAGACCAGATCAGCGTCAAGGGCGCCGGCGGCAACCTGCAGCTGTCCCTGAACCCGCTGGTCAAGGTCAGCAACGAAGGCGGCAAGCTGACGTTCACCCCGGTGGACGAGTCCCGCGAAGCCAACGCCATGAGCGGCACCATGCGCCAGCTGGTGAACAACATGGTCACCGGCGTCACCAAGGGCTTCGAGAAGAAGCTGAACCTGGTGGGCGTGGGCTTCCGTGCCGCCGCCCAAGGCAACAAGCTGAACCTGCAGATCGGTTTCTCGCACCCCGTCAACGTCGAGATGCCCGCGGGCATCACGGTCGCGACCCCCGCGCCCACCGAGATCGTGCTGAAGGGCGCCGACCGCCAGCGCGTCGGCCAACTGGCCGCCGAGATCCGCGCCGTCCGTCCGCCCGAGCCCTACAAGGGCAAGGGCATCCGCTACGCGGACGAGAAGGTCGTGATCAAAGAGACCAAGAAGAAGTAAGGAGCCACACCATGAGTTTGACCAAGAAGGAGCAGCGTCTGCGCCGTGCGCGCCAGACCCGCATCCGCATTGCGACGCAGGGCGTGGCTCGCCTGACGGTGAACCGCACCAACCTGCACATCTACGCCAGCCTGATCTCCGACGACGGTTCGAAGGTGCTGGCGACGGCCTCCACGGTCGAAGCCGACGTCCGCAAGGAACTCGGCGGCGCCGGCAAGGGCGCCACGGTCGCCGCCGCCCAGTCGGTCGGCAAGCGCATCGCCGAGAAGGCCAAGGCCGCCGGCGTCGAGAAGGTCGCCTTCGACCGCGCCGGCTTTGCCTACCACGGCCGCGTCAAGGCGCTGGCCGAGGCCGCCCGCGAAGCCGGCCTGCAGTTCTAACGGACACGGATAACCAACATGGCAAAGATTCAAGCTAATCGTCAGGGTGACGGTCCGGAAGACGGCCTGCGCGAGAAGATGATCGCGGTGAACCGCGTGACCAAGGTGGTGAAGGGCGGCCGCATCCTCGGCTTCGCCGCGCTCACCGTGGTCGGCGACGGCGACGGCCGCGTCGGCATGGGCAAGGGCAAGTCCAAGGAAGTGCCCCTGGCCGTGCAGAAGGCGATGGAAGAAGCCCGCCGCAACATGACCAAGGTGTCGCTGAAGAACGGCACGCTGCACCACCAGGTGTACGGCCACCACGGCGCCGCCCGCGTCATGATGGCGCCGGCCCCGAAGGGGACCGGCATCATCGCCGGCGGCCCCATGCGCGCCGTGTTCGAGGTGATGGGCATCACCGACGTCGTGGCCAAGAGCCACGGCTCGGCCAATCCCTACAACATGGTCCGTGCCACCCTGGACGCGCTGAAGAACGCCACCACCGCGAGCGAAGTGGCGGCCAAGCGCGGCAAGTCGGTCGAAGAGATCTTCGCCGCCTGAAGGAACGCAACATGGCGAAAGAACAAACCAAGACGGTCAAGGTGCAGCTGGTGCGCAGCCCCATCGGCACCAAGGAATCGCACCGCGCGACCATCCGCGGCCTGGGCCTGCGCAAGCTGAACTCCGTCAGCGAGCTGCAGGACACGCCCGCCGTGCGCGGCATGATCAACAAGGTCGACTACCTGGTGAAGGTGCTCTGACATGGAACTGAACAACCTCAAGCCCGCCGAAGGCTCCAGGAAGCCCCGCCGCCGCGTCGGCCGCGGCATCGGCTCCGGCCTGGGCAAGACCGCCGGCCGTGGCCACAAGGGCCAGAAGTCCCGCGCGGGCGGCTACCACAAGGTCGGCTTCGAAGGCGGCCAGATGCCGCTGCAGCGCCGGCTGCCCAAGCGCGGCTTCAAGTCGCAGACGCAGCAGTTCAACGGCGAAGTCACGCTGGCGCAGCTCGAGCTGCTCGGCGCGGCCGAAGTCGACCTGCTGGCGCTCAAGCAGGCCAAGCTGGTCGCCCAGATCGTGAAGAACGTGAAGGTGATCAAGTCGGGTGAGCTCAAGCGCGCCGTCAAGCTCACGGGCATCGGCGCGACCGCGGGTGCCAAGGCGGCCATCGAGGCGGCCGGCGGCTCCCTGAACTAAGAGGCACACGCACACGTGGCAACCGCAGCCCAGATCGCGAAGACCGGCAAGTTCGGCGACCTCCGTCGCCGGCTCGTCTTCCTGCTGCTCGCCCTGGTGGTCTACCGCATCGGCGCGCACATCCCCGTGCCCGGCATCAACCCGGACCAGCTCGCGCAGCTGTTCAAGGGCCAGCAGGGCGGCATCCTGAGCCTGTTCAACATGTTCTCGGGCGGGGCGCTGTCGCGCTTCACGGTCTTCGCCCTGGGCATCATGCCCTACATCTCCGCGTCCATCGTGATGCAGCTGCTCACCTACGTGGTCCCCACGTTCGAGGCGCTGAAGAAGGAGGGCGAGGCGGGCCGCCGCAAGATCACGCAGTACACGCGCTACGGCACGCTGGGCCTGTGCCTGTTCCAGTCGCTCGGCATCGCCATCGCGCTGGAAGGCTCGCCGGGCCTGGTGATCGCCCCGGGCTTCGGCTTCCGCATGACCGCGGTGGTGAGCCTGACGGCCGGTTCCATGTTCCTGATGTGGCTGGGCGAGCAGATCACCGAGCGCGGCCTGGGCAACGGCATCTCGATCCTGATCTTCGCGGGCATCGCCGCGGGCCTGCCCAGCGCGATCGGCGGACTGCTGGAGCTGGTGCGCACTGGCGCCATGGGTCCCCTGGTGGCGATCTTCATCGTCATCCTGGTGGTCCTGGTGACCTACTTCGTGGTGTTCATCGAACGCGGCCAGCGCAAGATCCTCGTGAACTACGCGCGCCGCCAGGTGGGCAACAAGGTGTACGGCGGCCAGTCCTCGCACCTGCCGCTGAAGCTGAACATGTCGGGCGTGATCCCGCCGATCTTCGCCAGCTCGATCATCCTGCTGCCCGCCACGGTGGTCAGCTGGTTCTCGACGGGCGATGGCCTGCGCTGGCTGAAGGACATTGCGGCGACGCTGAGCCCCGGCCAGCCGATCTATGTGATGCTCTATGCCGCGGCGATCATCTTCTTCTGCTTCTTCTACACGGCCCTGGTGTTCAACAGCCGGGAGACGGCGGACAACCTGAAGAAGAGCGGCGCCTTCGTGCCGGGCATCCGCCCGGGCGAGCAGACGGCCCGGTACATCGACAAGATCCTGGCGCGCCTCACCCTGGTGGGCGCCGTCTACATCACCATCGTCTGCCTGCTGCCGGAGTTCCTGATCCTGAAGTACAACGTTCCGTTCTACTTCGGCGGGACCTCGCTGCTGATCATCGTGGTGGTCACGATGGACTTCATGGCGCAGGTGCAGAACTACCTGATGAGCCAGCAATACGAATCGCTGCTGAAGAAGGCGAACTTCAAGACGTCCCTCGGTGGCTGAAGATCGTGTCGAAGGACGACGTCATCCAGATGCAGGGGGAGGTGGTCGAAAACCTTCCGAATGCGACGTTCAGGGTGAAGCTGGAAAACGGGCACCTGGTGCTCGGACATATTTCGGGAAAGATGCGGATGCACTACATCCGCATCCTCCCAGGTGACAAGGTCACCGTGGAACTGACGCCCTACGACTTGTCGCGGGCACGTATCGTGTTTCGGGCCAAGTAGGCGCGAGTGGGATTTAGGAGAGAAAGAACATGAGAGTTTCGGCTTCCGTCAAGAAGATCTGCCGCAACTGCAAGATCATCCGCCGCAAGGGCGTGGTCCGCGTGATCTGCACGGACCCGCGCCACAAGCAGCGCCAGGGTTGAGATTTAGAGGAACGACGACATGGCACGTATCGCCGGCATCAACATTCCGCCGCACCAGCACGCCGAGATCGGCCTGACGGCGATCTTCGGCATCGGGCGCACGCGCGCCCGCAAGATCTGCGAAGCGACCGGGATCCCCTACTCCAGGAAGGTGAAGGACCTGTCCGACGCCGACCTGGAGAAGATCCGCGACCAGATCGCCCAGTTCACCATCGAAGGCGACCTGCGCCGCGAGACCACGATGAACATCAAGCGCCTGATGGACATCGGGTGCTACCGTGGTTTCCGCCATCGCCGCGGCCTGCCCATGCGCGGCCAGCGCACCCGCACCAATGCCCGCACCCGCAAGGGTCCGCGCAAGGCGGCGCAGGCGCTCAAGAAATAAACCGGAAAGAGATTAAGCAATGGCCAAGGCTCCTGCCAACAACGCAGCGCAGCGCGTGCGCAAGAAGGTCCGCAAGAACGTGAACGACGGCGTCGCCCACGTGCACGCGTCCTTCAACAACACGATCATCACGATCACCGACCGCCAGGGCAACGCGCTGTCCTGGGCCTCCTCGGGCGGCCAGGGCTTCAAGGGCTCGCGCAAGTCCACGCCGTTCGCCGCCCAGGTGGCCTCGGAAGTGGCCGGCCGCGCCGCGATGGAGCAGGGCATCAAGAACCTGGACGTCGAGATCCGCGGCCCCGGCCCGGGCCGCGAGTCGTCGGTGCGTGCGCTCGCCGCGCTGGGCATCCGGATCAACTCGATCTCGGACGTCACGCCGGTGCCGCACAACGGCTGCCGCCCCCAGAAGCGTCGTCGCATCTAAGCAGTCGCCCGACGTTCCGGCCCCCGCGTCATCCCCGCGGAGGCGGGGACCCAGGGCGCGTTTGAAGCCCACCGCCGGTGGTGCATGCATCACCGGCTCCCGCGGCAACAGGCCGCGGTAGTCATTTGAAGGAAAGAGAAAAGTGGCACGTTACCTCGGCCCCAAGGCCAAACTCTCCCGCCGCGAAGGCACCGACCTGTTCCTGAAGAGCGCCCGCCGCGCCATCAGCGACAAGGCCAAGTTCGACTCCAAGCCCGGCCAGCACGGCCGCACCTCGGGCCAGCGCACCAGCGACTTCGGCCTGCAGCTGCGCGAGAAGCAGAAGGTCAAGCGCATGTACGGCGTGCTGGAGAAGCAGTTCCGCCGCTACTTCGAGGAGGCCGACCGCCGCAAGGGCAACACCGGCGCCAACCTGCTGTTCCTGCTCGAGTCCCGCCTGGACAACGTGGTGTACCGCATGGGCTTCGGCTCCACCCGCGCCGAGGCGCGCCAGCTCGTGAGCCACAAGGCCATCACGGTGAACGGCCAGCCGGTCAACATCCCGTCCTACCTGGTCAAGCCGGGCGACGTGGTGGCCGTGCGCGAGAAGTCCAGGAAGCAGAACCGCGTGGTCGAGGCCCTGCAACTGGCCACCCAGGTCGGCATCCCGGCCTGGATCGAAGTGAACGTCGACAAGGCCGAAGGCACGTTCAAGAAGGTGCCGGACCGCGACGAGTTCGGCGCCGACATCAACGAATCGCTGATCGTCGAACTCTACTCGCGTTAATTTTGTTCCCTGCCGCGGGGCACCGCGGCAGGGCCCCAGCCTTACCGGTGTAACGAGCCGGGGGTATTGAGAGGAAAGTCCTGCATGCAAACCAACCTGCTGAAACCCAAGTCCATCAACGTGGAACAGCTTGGCACGAACCGCGCCAAGGTGACCCTGGAGCCCTTCGAGCGCGGCTACGGCCACACGCTGGGCAACGCGCTGCGCCGGGTCCTGCTCTCGTCGATGCTGGGGTACGCGGCGACCGAGGTGACCATCGCCGGCGTCCTGCACGAGTACTCGTCGATCGACGGGGTGCAGGAAGACGTGGTGGGCATCCTGCTGAACCTCAAGGGCGTGGTGTTCAAGCTCCACAACCGCGACGAGGTGACGCTCTCCCTGCGCAAGGATGGCGAAGGCGTCGTGACGGCCGCCGACATCCAGACCCCGCACGACGTCGAGATCATCAATCCCGAGCACGTCATCGCCACGCTGTCGCAAGGCGGCAAGATCGACATGCAGATCAAGGTGGAGAAGGGCCGCGGCTACGTGCCGGGCACGATGCGCCGCTACGGCGACGAGCCCACCAAGTCGATCGGCCGCATCGTGCTGGACGCCTCGTTCTCGCCGGTCAAGCGCGTGAGCTACACGGTCGAAAGCGCCCGCGTGGAGCAGCGCACCGACCTGGACAAGCTGGTGATGGAGATCGAGACCAACGGCGCGATCACCGCCGAGGACGCCGTGCGCGCCTCGGCCAAGATCCTGGTGGAACAGCTCGCCGTCTTCGCCCAGCTGGAAGGCAGCGAACTGGCCGCCTTCGATGCGCCGGTGCAGCGCAGCTCGCAGCAGTTCGACCCGATCCTGCTGCGCCCGGTCGACGAGCTCGAACTGACGGTGCGTTCCGCGAACTGCCTGAAGGCCGAGAACATCTACTACATCGGCGACCTGATCCAGCGCACCGAGAACGAGCTGCTGAAGACCCCGAACCTGGGCCGCAAGTCGCTCAACGAGATCAAGGAAGTGCTCGCCTCGCGCGGCCTGACCCTTGGCATGAAACTGGAATCTTGGCCGCCCGCCGGCCTCGATAAAAGGTAATCGCGGGACAGACCAGAAGCGCGTAGCGCGCTGCTCTGTCCTCGACTGATCAATCAACCCGCAAAGTGCACCGGCGAGTACCTGACACGGCTCGCCGCGAACTAAGGAAAGGAAAGCACCATGCGCCACGGCCACGGCCTCCGCAAACTGAACCGCACCAGCGAGCACCGCCTCGCGATGCTCCGCAACATGATGAATTCGCTGATCGAGCACGAGGTCATCAAGACCACCGTGCCGAAGGCGAAGGAACTGCGCCGCGTGATCGAGCCGATGCTCACGCTGGGCAAGGAACCCACCCTGTCGAACAAGCGCCTGGCCTTCGACCGCCTGCGCAACCGCGACAACGTCGCCAAGCTGTTCGACCAGCTGGGCCCGCGCTACAAGACCCGTCCGGGCGGCTACACCCGCATCCTGAAGATGGGCTTCCGCGTTGGCGACAACGCGCCGATGGCGCTGGTGGAACTGGTCGACCGTCCCGAGCCGACCGAAACCGGCGAGGAAGCCGCTGAATAAGCGGCCCCGCGCAGTCCGATGAAACGCCCGCATCGCGGGCGTTTTTCTTTTTCAGGCCGCCGCCTGGCGCGAGGGCGGCACCAGCTGGGGCGCGAGCCGCTGCACCAGTTGCGCGAGCTCCGACTGCTGCTCGGGCGACCACTGCGCGAACAGCGCATCGAGGTGGGCGCGGCGCGCCTGCTGGATGCTGTGCAGCGCCGCGCAGCCCGAGCGCGTGAGTTCCCAGCTGCCGCCGGCCTCCTGCACCACGAGTCCCCGGCCGGCGAGGTCCTGTGCCGCGGCCTCCACCTCGGACGCGCTGAACGGGGACAGCGGCACGAGCTCGGGAAGCCGCGCGTGCGGCGCATCGTTCAGCCGCAGCAGCAGCCAGCCCGAGGCGGCGGGCAGGCCGACGCCCGCCCGTTCCACGACGCGGCCCACGTGCTCGCGCCGCAAGTCGCGGTCCATCACGGCCGCGAGACCGCGTATCAGTTCCTCGGCCGCGCCCGGGCTGCGCGGCATCGCCATCGCCTGGCCCATTTCCTCGCCGACGTCGCCGCTGGCCGCCGCCACCGTCTCGCGCAGCGGCCGCTGCGGCAGGGCCCACGCGATCAGGAAGCCGACGAAGCCGATCACGGCCGCCACGCGGAACACCACCGCCATGGCGTGCGTGAACACGCCGGCGTACCCTGCCCGCGCGGTGGCGTCCATCTGCGCCATCGCCTGCACGTCCGGGATCTGCGATCCCGCCGGCAGCGCGTTCGCGATCGCGGCGATGAAGATCGCGCCCAGCGCCGCCGTGCCCACCGCGCCGCCGATGGAGCGGAACAGGGACGTTCCCGCCGTCGCGATGCCGAGGTCGCGGTAGTCCACGGTGTTCTGCACCGCGATCACGAGCACCTGCATCACGAGGCCGATCCCCAGACCGAGCAGGAGCGCCATGGACAGGATGAAGCCCATGCCGCTGTCCGCATGCACCGTGGACAGGGCGGCGAGGGCCACCGTCATCAGCGCCGTTCCCGCGATCGGGAAGGACCGGTAGTGGCCCGTGCGGCTGATGACCTGGCCGGAGGCGATGGACGACAGCAGCATGCCCGCGATCAGCGGCAGCATCTGCAGGCCGGCCTCCGTCGGCGTGGCGCCCTTGGCAACCTGCAGGAACACCGGGATGTAGGTGACCGAGCCGAACATCGCGAAGCCCGCGATCAGTCCCACGCCGGCGGCGACCAGGAAGGCGCGGCTGCGGAACAGGCGCAGCGGCAGGATGGGCTCGGCGGCGCGGTGCTCCACGAAGGGAAACGCGACGAGCGCCAGCAGGCCGGCGCCGGCCAGCACGAACAGGTAGGGCCCCTGCCACGCCGCCGCGTTGCCGCCCAGGTCCGTGACGAGCACGATCGCGGCGAGGCCGATCGCGAGCAGCGCCGCGCCCGCGTAGTCGATGCGGCGCTCGGCGCGCGGCGACCCCGAAGGCAGCGTCGAGGCGATCAGGACGAGGGCCAGCAGGCCCAGCGGCAGGTTGATGTAGAAGATCCAGCGCCAGGACAGGTGCGTGGCGAAGTAGCCCCCGATCACCGGGCCGGCCGCGCTCGACAGCCCGAACACGGCGCCGAAGAGCCCCTGGTAGCGCCCCCGTTCGCGCGGGGGCAGGATGTCGCCGATCACGGCCATCGCCGTCACCATGAGACCGCCGCCGCCCACGCCCTGCAACGCGCGGAAGGCGATGAGTTCCGGCATGTTGCGGCTCAGCCCGCACAGGGCCGAGCCAACCAGGAACACGACCACGGACACCTGCATCATCCGCTTGCGCCCGTACAGGTCGCCGAGCTTGCCGTAGATGGGCGTGACGATGGTCTGCGCGAGCAGGTAGGCCGTCACCACCCACGACAGCCGCTCCAGCCCGCCCAGCTCGCCGACGATGACGGGCAGCGCCGTGCCGACGACGGTCTGGTCCAGCGAGGCCAGGAGCATCGAGATCAGCAGGCCGCTGATGGCGGTGAGCACGGCGCGGCGCGAGCCCGCCGGCGAGGGCGAAGGCTGCGCCGTTCCGCGCCCCTGCAGCGAAGGGCGATCCAGCGGGTCGGTGGCGGACACGCAGACACCGTAGATCAGGGGCCCTCGTTGCCCCGTAGGACGGCGGCGGAATGGCGGCTCAGCGATGCGGCAGCCGGCGAAGCGCCGCCGAATCGGCTATACTCTCCCTCTCTGACGCGCGGTGGAGCAGCCTGGTAGCTCGTTGGGCTCATAACCCAAAGGTCGCAAGTTCAAATCTTGCCCGCGCAACCAACACCGGAGCGGTCCGCCGCTTCAGCAAACGCCCACTTCATGTGGGCGTTTTTGTTTGTAGCCCACGCGTAGCCCATTTCTAGCCCGCGCGTAGCCCACGCTTCTGCGCTCAATCGCCGTCGTGACCATTGGGTACCCCCGAGCAGGGTCCTCTGTTGATCGTGCCCTGCCTGCATGGCAGCGCAGGGTGGTCGGGTCCTTGCTCGCCGGAGCGGAGGCGCTCGCGCGTGCCACCGGCGAAGGTGATTGGCGCATCCTCGCCCGGCCGATGACCGCGCAGGAAGCGGCGGAAGCCCGTGCGCGCGCAGCCGCCGTGCAGGCCATGCTGCGACTGCTGGCCAAGCTGCTCTGGCTGCTCCTCGCCGCGGCGCTGCTCTGGTGGCAGCGCTGGCGCATCGCGATCGCTGTCGCGCTCACCGGCGCGTGGTTCTCGGGCCGGGCGTGCCGGGTGCGGCGATGCGCTGTTCGATGCTGGCGCTGCGCTGCATCTAGCGGCGCCAGCGTCATCCGATCACGCTGGGGCAGTCGCTGCTGGAGCACGTGCAGTCTGCCACCTTCCTTCCGCCGCGCGTGCTTGACTCGCTGCGCGATGCGGTGCGCAGCTACGGGACCTGGCGGTTCGCTGGCGGGCGTCCAGCGGCGCGCAGGTGACGCTGGTGCTGCAAACGGTCGCCGTCGCGCAGGAGGCCATGCCCCAGAGGAGATGGAAATGAACGAGGACAGAAGCCAGATCACCGAACGCGTGGAAGCAAGGGAGAGGGCACCTTTGCGCGTGTCGTCGCAGGAGCCGAGCCTCCTCAAGCGGCCGCTGCCCCGCTGGGCCAACATTGCCCTGGTGATCTTGCTCTGCTACCCGGTGCTGATGGCGGTGGTCAACTTTCCGGTCCTGCACGTCTACCAGAACCATTTCAGCGAAAGGCTGCCCGAGGCGAGCGTTGCGTGGGAGGCCCTCTCGCCGTCCTTGGACGAGCCGGGCGTGTGTGAACGCTTTCCTGGTGTGCCGCTGACTTGCATGCCGGAACGAAGCGAGCTTGGCGATCGGGTGTGCTACGCCGCCGTGCACGAGGTCGACGGCCACCCGGCCCTCACGTTGGCGCTGTTCCTGCGCAAGGGGTACCTGGCACTCCCCATGGTGCATGTGCCGTGGTGGGGTCATGGCCGCGCGGCCGATGCACTGTCGCGGCGAATGGGGCCGGGTAAGCCCCCTGGCCGCGACGGCCTGCGCCGCTGGAACGTGCAGGGCGGCAGCGTCGCGATAAACGAGCGGCGCTCAATGAACGTGCTGGGCTGGAGCGCGATCGTGTGGGTGCCCAACACCGCGAGTGAGACACAGCGCCGATGAAGAATGTGCTCGAGCCGTTTCCTCGTCGCCGACAGCGCGATGCATGAGCGGCGAGATCTCCGCTTGGGGCTGAGCGTGGACACCCGATCTTGCCCACACGCTACAACTGTCCAATCTTCATCCACTGCACCGACGGATGTTCGCCGGGTACCGCCAACGGAAGGATGTGGTGTGCGAGCCGCAATCCCGTGCCGAATTTGCGAACCACACGACGGCGTCGCGCGTTGCACGATTGCCAACGACATAAGCGCGAAAGCCTGGACTGTGCCCCCAGTGGAAGAAGCCATTCTGCGCAGGCTCGAGACCCGAACCGAGGCCCCAGGCAACTTGCGGGTCCGGAGGATTCGCTCCAGCCAGGTCCTCTGCCTCGCCGCCTTGTGGCGGATGCACCTCGCGAGGCCGTCTTCTCACTGGCAGCGGATTCAGAACGTCGGCAGACTCTCGAGGTTGTCCCGGGTCGTCTTGTCCTTCTTGGTCTTGAGGTACTCAGTTTCGACCGAGATGATTTCGAGCGCAGCGCCGGCTACCCACTTGCCGTCACGTTGGAAGACCGTCGTGAACTTGCTGCCAGTCTTGATTTTTTCGACCGCCTGCGGCCGGCTGATTTCGGTCGGCTTGCCCGAGAACCACTTTCCATCGCTGCCGATTTCGTGAACGTGCAGCTTCTGGATGTGCGTGTCGTCACTGTTGTACTTGACTTTGGTGACGTAGTAATTCGTTGCCATGTGGCCTTTCTTTCTTGGTGAGTGAATGCTTAGAGGTCTGCGCGGTCTGTACTCCTGCCTGGCGAACGTGCGTGGCTCGCGCGTGCGTCGGTCGGTAGAACATGGACGGTGCTTAACGAAACGTCCTTGACGGTGTACATGTATGCACGGTCTTCTTCCTTCGAGTAGACGAAGACTCGTGAGCCGCGGGCGAGAATGAGCCTACCTGTGACGGTCTTGCCGTTGGTCGAATCCGTAATCTCCACACACGGGGCGCCCACCGTCGTTGACTTGGCGCGCAGCCGCATCGCAATAGGACTGATGCAAGACGCCGGTTCGATGATGGCTGCACGCACGTAAGACGCGCCCCCGATGAAGCCGAGCATCGGGATGAGGCAGATGGCGGCAACGACGCCGAGAAGCGCCAGCAGGCCCGACAGAGCACTCAGGCCCCCAATGACACCGGCAGCGGCAGCCGTCACGGTTGCATGTGTGACCTGCTCCCGGAACTTGACCTTGGGCGTAGTGAACCAGGTTGCGAGACGGATGCGCAGGAGGGCCGCACGCGCCCGCCAGGAACGCGCCTGAGGCGAAGTTCCGAACCAGTGCCAGACCATGAGGGACATGGCTATCGAGGCCACCAAAAGACCTGCCGCGCGGGCGCCCTGCCAAGTCGAAACGTTCCCTAACGAGTTCTCGATGCAATCGAGCCAGCCGATGAACGCATCACCTGACATTGCCATCAGGTCCACTGGGGTGTCGTACCAGAGCGGGTACGAGAAACCGAACATGGCGTCGTTCGACCGCGCCACGCCGTAGCCGAGCAGCGTAAGTACTGTGGACGACAACCCCAAGAGCAGCGCCGCCGTGGTGAGATCCTGCCACCGCGGGGAGCTGACCTTCCGGGCCTCCATCCCCTCGGAACGCTCCACCAGGCGTTTGGAGACCTTGGTATGCATTCCACTCGCTCTCACAAGCCGACCTCCTGGCGCTGCGGTTCACGCAGGTTCAGGTCGATGAAAGTCGTGCCCGCCCCAACGAGCTCTCGACGGGCGATTTCGGCCAGCGCATAGCCCGCCGCGACGCAGCCGACAAAAGGCGCGCCTACGGCACGGGTGGCCAGCGTGGTCACTCCGCACGAGTCGGCGCCCTTCGCAACGAGGTCTTGGTAGGCCTTGGCCAGCTGCGGTTGGCCTGCCGCGGCGGCATCCGGTACCGCCCAGAGGTCAGCCGCCTTCGAAGGGCCGGGAAACGTGCGCAGGCGCATCGCGCGGAAGTCGCGATAGCCCGCGCCCAGGCCGGCATCAATGACAAGCCGGAAGCCCGCCCCCTCGATGCAGCGCCGGGCCGCCGGGTTGTCCACGCCGAACAGCGCGACCAACGGCTCGCTGGCGGCGACCTGCTGGTTCTCGTCGAACCGGCGCTCCACGATGGACGTCTTGAAGCCACGTGCCTCCAGCCAGTCAGCGGCGACGCGCGTCTTCCTGTGGCTGATGTCACCCTCCCGACTGACCATCGACGTGGACAACGTCGATTTGGTGATGTGATCGACGTCCTGGAGAACGTGCGGGACCGCGCCAGGTTCGGTAAAGCCGAGCGTCCACGCGTACGATTGGCCAAGATGGCCCAGGCCCACAATCCAGAGTCCCGTCGCGCCAACCTGCTGCGGCGCAGGCGGCGCCTCGCCCCTCCCTAACCAGGTCGTGAGGGCGAGCTCACGGCGGCCGGCATACGGGTTGTCTTTGCGCAGTACCGAGAAGGCCTCGCTGACTGCCAAGCCGCCCGCTGCGACGCACGCGGGCGCGAACAAGGCGCCGTTTTGCCGCGAGGCCCCGATGCCGAAATCCCACCCGGCCGCCCAGGGACGGATTGCGCCGGCGTCGCCGCCTGTGGCGCCGATGTCGATGACCGGCCAGTTCCGGCTGGACTCGGGCGGCTGACCTGTGGTTTTCGCCCACGAGAGGAAGTCGCTCAGGCGTACGCCGACGAAGCCAGGTGCGCGTAGCTCGAAGTCCGCGGTCTCGACCACGACGTTGCCTTGAAAGCTGCGGGCCGCCGAGTTGATGACCGTCAAGGCGATGACCTGCGCCGTGACATCCCCGGAGACGTCCGCAGCCAAGCGCACCCGCACGCCGTATGCCGCGAAGGTATCGAGTGCTTCCTGCACCGTGGCGACCTCGCCGCTGTCGACGAGCGCCTTGGCGAGGCGGTGGAAAGAGTCAGCTTCCATTGCAATTCACGGCGCGCTGATACGAGCGGCCGCCTCCTCGCGGTAGTAGTTGAGCCACTTGCCGCCCCCCTGGTACACGTTCAGGCTGACGTCGTAAGGCGTGGGGGAGCGTTGGGCGAACCACGGCGCGATGAGCGCCACGTGGCCGGCGAAGGTCACCATCGGATGCTTTTTGTCCGACGGGCTTTGCCCCGGCCCCTTGGGGTGGGTGTGGATGTCGGCAACGACCTTGACCCGGTTGTCAGCGCAAAAGGCCCACAGCCGCGTGAACGCCTCGGGCTCCAGGCGCACGTACGCGTACGCCAGCGACTCCGGTGCAAGTTCGTCGTACGGCAGCCAGCTGGTAACCGTCGACGTGGAGCCATCGGCCGCTGCCAGCAGGAACGCCCCGGACTCGCGACGGCCCTGACCGCGCACACGCAGGTCTTCCATCAGCGCCGTCCAAACGCCAAGCGCGAATTCAACGGCCGGCGGGGAGGAGCTCGTTGCTTTGGAGAAGTTCATAGACAGCTTCCAGGTACTGCGTGAGGCCCCGCGCGGGCTTCCAAATCATCCAGGGGTACTCGGCGAACCAGTTCGTGTGGCCTTCGATGCTTCCGCGGTCGCACGGCAGGTACAGCGACGTGCCGCTCTTCCAGCCGGGGTTGAAGGTCTGCGACACGCGGCCGCCGCGGGGCCACAGGTCGGCAGCCAGCATCTGACCGCGCTCGACGTCCCACAGCGTGGCGGTCGGCGCCAGGTCGGGGTAGCCGTTGCAGTTAAACCGCAAGACGAACTTGCGGCCGTCGCGTGCGCTGACCTCGATGAGCGGGTGCGGCCAGGCCGCATCCACCAGGCGCCAGCGGCCTCGGCTTTGGCCGGCGATGAACCGGCCAGACCGCAGGTGCTCGGCCAGAAGCTGCTGGCCGCTCACTGCGGCGCCCCGTTCACGCGCGGCGAGGGGACCAGGTCGAAGGTGATGGACTTCTCTCCCTTGACGAGGCTGCCCAGGTGCACGTCGGTGTCCGGGCGGTTGCTCGTACCGGCGACTTGCAGCATCAGTTCGGCGGCGTCGGAGGGCTGGATGCCCAGCTCCTGGGTGGACCACTGCTTGATGCGCTGGATGGTCGCGCTGGGGCGGAACGTACGGCGCACGTCGCGGCCGGCGTAGCGCACGGCCACGTCGATGCCCTTTTCGCGGTGCAGCTGCACCCGCAGGCCCTCCGGGATTTCCTTCAGCTTCTCGAAGCTGTCTTCATCGTCCTGGTCTTCCAGGTAGATGTGTACATTGCCGCGCTCGGCAGACTCGGGCAGCAGCTTGAGCAGCTGTACGCGCACCTCGGGCAGCTTGGCCGCCTGGTCGACCTCCAGGACTGCGACGTCCTCCAAGAACTCGGACTGCACGAAAATTTGTCGCTTCATGTTTTTTCCTTTCTCGGTGGCTGGTGAGCCCCCTTACCTACTTAATCGCAGGCAGGTCCGAAAAAAGAAAAACTATTTGCGAGGCAGTTCAGTGAGGCTGCGTGCGGGGCAGGTCAGCCCGGCTGCGGCCCCGACGGGCAGATGGTGGCGTACGAGCAGCGACCGCAGTGCCTGCCCTCGGACGGGGTGTTGCGGCCCGCCAGAAGACCCACGGCGGCGGCGAACCCGTTGGTCTTTTCCACCCACTTCGCTGGCTCACCTTGGTCGACGATGTCCGAAAGCACGCTGTGGAACACCAAGTGACGCTGACCGGGGACTTCCAAGCCGGGGATGATGGGCTTGAACATGGTGGTCATGTCGTAGGTGCGCCGCCCAAAGAGCACCACGTGGAACTCTGAGCCGCCATAGGCATCCTGCAGCCGGAAGCCCCAAGGCAGCTGGATGCGCAACCCGCCCACCACGCTGGTGGCTTCAAAGAACGCACCGCCCCTGGCTCGCAGGTCTGCAATCTTCGCCAGTCCGCGCTCCATCGCATACTGCGCATCGGCCCACAGCCCCGGGTCTTCCTCGGACGACGCGAGTTTCGAGTCAGCCCACTCCGATGCCAACAGGTTCGATGGTTGCTCGCCAGAGCCGGCTGCAACAGCGCACAGGGCTCGCATGATGGCGGCCTGAGCTCGAACCCCGCTCTCGTACTGCTGCTCACGCGGCAGTCGCATCGTGTAGTTGTACCAGTGCTGGAGCGGACACTCGTAGAACGTCCGGAACTCTGAAAACTCCACCGACTTCGCCCCATTCGTGACTAGCGGCGTGGGTGGCGCAGACCGACCTTGGGTAGCTCGGCCGTCCAGGTACACGTACTGGTAATGCTCATGGTCCTGGAGCTGCGGCGCGACGGCGCTGTCCTTGAATTGAGTGTCCAAGTACATGCGCAGGTGCTTCTTCGCGCGCGAGAGGGCCACGTACAGCAGGTTGTTCCGTTCTACGGCCTGTTCGTACTCGTAGTCCTTGGCGGTGCTGCCAAGCATCTCAGGGGAGAGGAGGTCAAGGATGTTGTTGTCATCCCATTCACCGGTGCGCTGTTGGGTTCCGAACCGTTCGGCATCGGTTTGGAAAACGTGAACTGCTTCAAACTCAAGGCCTTTGGCGCCGTGGATGGTCAGGAGCCGCACGCCATTGAGAGCGGCCGCCTCGGGAGGTAGCTCCCGCTGCCCATACGAATCTCCAACACGTTCACGCAGCCTGAACCGCAAGAGAAACCGCGAAAGCCTCGACTCGCGGATGTCTCCTTCACCGTTGCGCACCGCATACGCGAACTGCCAAAGGCGAAGCCGAGTGACGGCGGCGGCCACTGAAGTATCCGAGTTGGCCGGCAATGCCATTCCGTGCTCAAGCATCAGGTCGCAGACGAATGGCCATGGATTCGTGTTGTGCGTGCTACGCCCCAAGAGTGCCTTCAGCTGCTCAAGCACCTGCAGCGCTTTTGGCGACAGGCCACCAGGGGGCGCGTAGAGCCAGCGCCCCCGCTGCAACTCGGCTGCCCGCTCCGATGCCGTCAAGAGCAACTGAATGTCGGCCATCGGCATGGAGAGAGCCGGGATTGCCGTCAAGCCAATGAGTGCTCGCGGCTGGCGCTCCACCAGCAGCTGCATGAGGCATAGCAGCACCTTTACCTCAGGCGCCCTGGCGAGCTCTCCAATGTGGATGACATCCACATTTCGAGCTCTCAACTCGTTGAACATCTCGTCGACGTCGCGGCCCTTGCGACACAGCACGACTTGCTCGCCCAATCGAACACCATCAGCCTTGAGGGCTTCGATTGCGTCGATAACGGCGCCGGGCACTTGCTTCTTTTCCTTGCAATGGGTCAATATCGGCGTGACGCCGACCGTGCCCATCGCAGAAGTTACCTCGTCCAGCGGCAGGCGGCGTTCGAGCGCGTGTAGGCGACCTGCCTGCTGCACGAGCGCAAGGACCTCTTCAGAACTACGTCTGTTGATGTCCAGCGGGTACTTGCCAATCAGTTCGGACTCGTCTGCAGACTGGAACTGCTTCTCGAACCGCAGGAGGCTGTACAAGGACGCGCCCCGCCAGTGGTGGATGGCCTGCCTGACATCGCCAACAACCCAGACCTTGGCCTCATGGTGGGCAAGCTGGCGCAGCAGAACCACCATCGCCTTGGTGACGTCCTGGTACTCGTCGACCAATATGTGATGGAACCGGTCGGCCAGCTCCGAGTACTGGGCGCGGTCGGCGCGAATGGCTCGAGCAGGCTCGGTGATGAGGTCCACGAAGTCAACGCTGTTTCTTTGCCGCAGCAACGCTGTGTGAGCTTCGAAAAGCGTTGCGATGTCTTCCCTGCGAGCCTGAATCTCCGGGTCATCGGAGCGGAAATCTTCGATGGCCTTACGGTAGTCCGCCGCAGTGAGCATCTCCTCCTTGGCGCGCGAGATGACCTTTACCACCTTCCCAAGCCACAGATACGGGTCCACGACTCTCAAGTAGTGGTTCAATTGCAAGCGAGGCAGTCCGCCGACCAGCGTTTGCATCAACTGCAGGTTGTCTGCGACCGCAAAGCTTGGCTTCAGGCCGAAATGCTGGTGGTACTTGCGAAGGAACTCCAGGCCGAATGCGTGAAACGTGCCAGCCCAAATATCAGAGGCTCGCTCGATTCCAGCGGCGCGAAGCCGCTCAACGAGCTCGAAGGCGGCCTTGTTGGTGAATGTGAGCACCAAGATATGGCGCGGGTCAACTTTCAGTTCCTCGACCAGATACTTCACCCGGTGAATGAGCGTGGAGGTCTTCCCTGTGCCTGGGCCCGCAACCACGTTTGCGAAACGCTCAGGGGCATGGGCGGCCTTCCATTGAGCTGGACTCGGCGCGTGCAGGACAACGGGTTTCTCGACAAATTCCGGCAGCAAGACTGCGTCGAGCATCTGCTGCTGTGCGAAGTCGAGCGGAATTCCCAGCTCGTATGCGACTTGACGAGGTCCCTTGCCGGCATGGGCCAGAGCTTTCGCTACGTCTCTGGGGAGCAGGAACTCACGTGCGAACACGTTTGCCTGCAGCTCTTGCCGTTCCCGAGCGCCATAGGCCTCTACCTGCAGTGCCGCTGGCGAGCCAGCGGAGCCGAAGACAGTTTGGTAATCTGCAACCGTCTTTGGAGATTGCTGCGGGTCGAGAAACCAGTGCCCGAGCTCGTGCGCGACTAAGCCGGCATGGGTATCTGTGCCTTCTGCGTACTTCGTGCTGACGAAGATGAAGCGTTGGATACGGTCGAGGACCGCGCTTCCGCTCCCGAGGTCGTGATAGTCGGGAGGAACTGGTGTGACTCCGAGATTGAGTACACCTTCAATACGCGAGAGAAGTTCGCCTGCTTTCAGTGGTTGCGCCGAACGCCCTGGCTGCAGCTGCTCGCGAATCTCGCCAGCCTTTATGCGCGCCCGCTGAAATGGATTCATCGCTTATCTGCGTCCCAAGTTAGAAGAGACTTAATTTGTTCGTCCGACAAATCCAGGCTGCGAACCGCCTCCTCCCAAGACTTCGGGCGCGTTGGAATCGAGGGTTTCCCGTTTTCTGACTTGAATGCGGGCATCGGTCTAGCGCGAAAGCTCTGAGAGAAGCTTTCTCTCAGAGCTGCGATTGGCTCGCCAAATTTCTCTCCCAATCGCCTTAGTAGCTTTATCGGTGGACTGATTGTCCCCGCTAGGACGCCACTGAGTAGGGCCACGTGAGGAATGGCCAACTCAGTGCATAGATTTCGAATGGCTGGTCCCTGAAATGACGCAATCTTGTCTTGCGTCGCTTTCAGTTGTGGCGAGGGGCGCGAATAAGCTAGGTTGATTGCCCTCGACGTCGTGCGAGAAAGAACCTCACCGCTCACAGGAGCATTCTCAATGCTCTCGGCTTCAAAAGACACTCGATTCTTTTCCATCAGCGCGGCGTCCACGATGTCCGCGGCGAACTGCGGAAAACGAGTGAGTAGACCGTCCCAGTCCCTGGCGGTTGGCTGGGGAACTTCGTACAAGAAGTCGGCGATGACGCTTTCAGCGTCCAGATTGGTCTTGTCAGTCATTTGTTCATCTCTCCGAGGAGGCGCTTGACGCCCTGGGCGTAGTACTTGCGCGCGGTGGGGATGCTGCATCCCATGAGGTCGGCCGTCTTTTGCCAGTCGTAGTCCTGTTCGAGGCGGAAGTAAACGGCGAGCTTCTCCTTCTTCGGCATCTTCAGCGTCATGGTTTGCGTCAGGCGCTCCTTCAGCTGGTTGCGCATCGCCTCGTTCTCGGGCTGGTCACCCTTGTCCCCGGTAACGGTGTCCTCGAATGGCACCTCCTCGCCGTCCTCATCCGTCTCGTCCAGCTCGCTCATCAGAATGGCGTCGCCCTGCTGGGTTCGAGCCGTGGACAAGAAGTCACTGAGCCGGCGCTTGACGAACATGACGAAACGGATTTCGGCAAAACCCCGCCCGACCGGCTTGTTGTCCTTCAGCAGGGCCTCCCAGACGGCGTGGGTCGCGTCTTCCGCCAGCTGCTCGCTGCCACGCACGCCCTTGCCGCGCGTCTCCAGGAGCTTCTCGACCAGCCCGAGGATTCGCTGATTGAGCTTGCCGACGATGGCGTCCAGCAGGCCCGATGCTCGTCCGAACTGCAGCTTGAAGAACGAGACCAGCACCTCCGACGGGAGGAAATTGGGATCCTTGTAGCTCCTGACCTCCAGGCGGCGGCGTAGCTCGTCTCCCGACTGCTGGGACGCCTCGTCGAGGGCTTTTTGGTGATTCGAATCTGCTTTCAAGATGTCTTTTCCTAGGTAGTCATGGCCGGCCCGCACAGTCCCCTTCCTTGGCCAATCGCAGCGGAAGACGGGTTCTGAAAGATTCCCGACTGAATTTTAGGGTTATTCGCGTGCCGATGAGCTGGAACGTGGCTCCGCCCAGCACGCGCTCGATTCAGCTGTGTAAAGCGCGGTCTAACCAATGGAGCCGAGCACTTTACGCCTCGACTTTACGAAGCGGTGCGGGCACCAGCCTTTCGCGCAAACTTCCAGACTCCTGGCGCGGGCCACAAAAGTTCTGAGCCCATTCGTGGCGGGGCCCTGCATGGCTGCCGCTGACTGGATCTACCTGCCCATCGGTGGCGTTCGCCACTAGCGCCCTAACCCGGGCCCTGCGCATCACCGCAAGCGGCAGACGCTGCTATTGCGGCACCGCGGCTAGGCTGTCTCCGCGCACCGAAACGCGTGCGCCAAGCGGCCGTAGCCATGCGCTGTCCTGCACCTCCCAGCCCGCTACATCGCGTACGGCGAGCCGGAACGATTGGAGGATTCGGCCGACGTCGACGCCCTTGTCGTCCATTGGCGTGACGTCCAGGCCAGGGATGCTCAGCTCGAAGGCTCCCTTGAGCATCTGCAGCAGCGGCGGATTGACGATGGTTTCGTCGTCGTGCCGTGTCAGCCGAAAGCCGCTCTTGACGGACTGGCGCGACAGACTTACCGGTACCAGGATGATGGGGGCGGTGTGGACGGATTCGGCCTTTTCTGCCTCGCGCCGCTTGAGCATGCCCAGCGCGAGGTACAGGGTGTTAGCACCACCCTCCTCCAGTCCCGTGCGCGCCGCACTGAAGAGGGCCAGCAGATTGCCATCCAACGAGTCCTGCTGGGCGCGGGCAATGACCTCCTGGTTCGCAAGCGACTTAAGCGCCATGTCGTCCAGCGGAGTCTTCCCCGAACGATTGGTGTGCACCTGGGCCGAGCGAGGGTCTGCTCCTTCCATCAGTCCGGGGAGCGGCCTGATTCGGAAGTCCTGCTCCGCAGCCAGACTGTCTTCCAGGGCGCCCAGGTCTGGCGCCACGAACTGCAGGCTTGCCTTGGTCGGCTTGAAGTTCAGAAGCTTGTTTTGCAGCGTTAGGTCAAGAAGCTTGCCCTTCCACTTGGCAAGCCGGCCTTCTGGTGTGTCCTCGCCGCCGACTTCGATTGGGGCGAGGAAAGCCGGGTCAAGCGGCGGCAGCTGCGGCGTCGGCGCAATTTCTTCTGGTGCCTCCGCGTCGACGGCCTCGGCGCGGACTGGTGCCGTAGTGGCTCCTGATGGTTTTCACCTCAGCGACGGCGTGCACTGCGCCTTCAACCGACATTGAGGACAAGCGCTGCTCCAATACTTTCGCACTTGCAGGCCGTCTTGTTCTGTCGTGAATCGATAAATGGCGCGCTCGCCGGCCGGGCATTCGTATTCGTTGTCACGGGCGACGTAGATGAAGTCTGACCTGTCGAAGCGGCCCTCGGCCCTCGCACTAGAGGTTGTAGGCTTGGGCAGGATGGGCGCAGGCCTTGATCTGCAGCGCACCGTAGTAGCCACGATCGGCGATCGCGCGCAATCGCTTCTTGCCCATTGCGTCGCGCGCCGCCTGCGCCACGGCAGCGAGGGACTCCCTGTCGTGTCCACGGTTCGTCGCCTCGTGGGCCACGATCAGGTGGTGCTTCGCATCGACCGCGACCTGTACGTTGTAGCAGACAATCCCGGAGCCCCTGCCACTCGTAGCCATCGAGCGAGCATCAGGATCCGTCGACAGCTGCCCGCCCGGTTGCGACTCGAGCTGTTCCTTGATGTCATCCAGTACGCGCATCTGCTGCCGCAGCTGCTCGATCTTCGCCTTCAGCCGGGTGGTCTTCGCCTCGAGCTCCGGAGGCTAGGTACGGTCTGCGGTGTCGAGAGCGACAAGGTAGCGATGGATGCTCTCCTCGATCTGCTGCTGCCGCTTCTGGATCTTGCCCGGCGTGAAGTTCTTGTCCCGGGTGTTGACTGCCTTGAACTTGCTGCCGTCGACAGGAACCAGAGCCTGGCTAAAGAGCTTCAGGTCCCGGCACAGCGTGACGAATCGCCGGCACACATTCCGAATGCCAGCACCGTTGTCCCGGCGGAAATCAGCAATGGTCTTGTAGTCCGGCGCCGAGCGGCCTGTGAGCCACATCACATCCACGTTCCGCTGGCACTCGCTCCAGCCGGCGGCTGGACTGCACACGATTCAGGTAGCCGTAGATGTAGATCTTCAACAGCACCGCCGGGTGATACGACGGCCGTCCAGTGCTCGCCGGCGTGGCCCGCTCAAACCCGAGCTTCTCGAGGTCCAACTCCTCGACGAACACCTCGACCACGCGAATCGGGTTGTCCTCGGCGATGTAGTCGTCCAGGCACTCCGGCAACAGCGTTACCTGGTCTCGGGCACTGCCTTCCACGTAGCGAGGCACCGGCACCTCCGGCGCGAGTTGGCAGAGTCTAGTTTCCTTCCCCCTGCCTCGGTGCCTCCGATATGCTAGGTGCCCTTCGCGAGCTGCAGGATTCTCACAGCCTCCGAGAACGTCGCGTCCACGTGCTTGGCCAAACTCCCATGTTGGATAGCAGCTGCGCGGTCAGCATCAATCCCACTACGCAAGTCATCGACCAGCCCAGCGTTCTGTGAATCGAGCCGCTGCAGGAGTGCGACTAACAGATAGCGGCACGCCGCTGCAGTGGAATCTTCACAACCCGACATGACATGGACTCCTGAAAAGGCGATGCTTCAGCTTAGCTGGGTGGCACGGTTTCCACACAGCCTCGGCCGAGAGCGGCATCGCGCTGCTACTGCGCCGATAGGTCCTTTCGGGCCAGATGCACCGTCGGTGAATGACCGCTTCAGACTGCGGATTCAGCCGGTCGATGCAACACACTAGCCGCCCCAGCGGCAACAGGAGTGTTGCTCATGACCCGCAGATCCCGGATCTACTACTCGGATAGTCAGAAGGCCCTGATGTGGGAGCGATGGAAGGCAGGAGAGACGCTCCATCAGATTGCCCACCTCTTGATCGATCTCACTCGTCGGTCCACAGGATCTTGGCAGAGACCGGCGGCATCCGCCCTTCTGCGCGACGACGTTCCAGGTTGGCAATCACCCTGGTTGAGCGAGAGGAGATCTCGCGGTACCTGGTGGAGGGGCTGTCGATTCGAGCCATCGCTGAGCGGCTCGGAAGGGCGCCGTCGACCATCAGTCGGGAGATCAGCCGCAATGGTGGGCGGCCCAGCTATCGAGCAATCCACGCCGACCAGGAGACCTGGAGGCGAGCGCATCGACCAAAGCCCTGCAAACTCGTCGAGCTTCCGGGCCTCGCTCGGATCGTGACGGTCAAGCTCCAGATGCAATGGTCTCCAGAGCAGATCGCCGGGTGGCTAAAGCATACTTACCCGAGCGACCCGACCCTTAACGTGTCACACGAGACGATCTACCGCAGCTTGTACATCCAAGCTCGCGGCGCTCTGAAGCGCGAGCTGCTGCAGCACTTGCGGCGCACCCGCGGCATGCGACGGTCTAGACATCACACGCAGAAGACAGCGGAGCACGGCAGGATCAGCGACGCCATCTAATCAGCGAGCGTCCGGCCTCCGTAGAGGACCGTGCGGTGCCTGGCCACTGGGAAGGTGACCTCCTCTTTGGTGACCGCAGCAGCCAAATTGCCACGTTGGTCGAACGGCAGACGCGCTACGTGATGCTGGTGAAGGTGGACGCCACGGACACCGAGACGGTCGTGAACGCCCTGATCAAGCACGCTCGCAAGTTGCCGCAAGAGCTCTATAAGTCGCTCACCTGGGACCGAGGCCATGAGATGGCGGCCCACAAGCAATTCACGCTGGCCACAGACATCAAGGTCTACTTCTGCGACCCGCAGAACCCGTGGCAGCGCGGCACGAATGAGAACACGAACGGCCTGCTGCGCGAGTATCTGCCCAAAGGGGTCGACATCTCCGGCTACTCACAGGCGCAACTGAATGCCGTGGCGAGGAGGCTCAATGAGCGTCCCAGGAAGACTCTCGACTTCAGGACACCGGCCGAGATGTATAACCAAGTCGTTGCATCGACCGGCTGAATCCGCAACTGGGTGCGGTCCGTCAGGTTTGGCCCGTTCAATGGCTGCAGTCGTCCAGAGTCGACATTGGGGAATGAACACGACAAACGAGTGCAAAGACTGAAAAGTGACGTTTCGGAGAGAGCGTTTTTTCGTGCAGCCCACGTCCCGGCGCGTCCGCCTGCCTCGCGCAGACCGATTGCAATGCCCTACTGCACGCGAAGCGCGTGTGGGCGGGGTCTGCACGAGTTGGCCAGAGAACACCGCGGTATCCTGTTCCAGCTTTTCCCACAGCCCCCCAACGGCACTTTCAGAGGTGAAAAGCTCCTTTCCACACGTTGCGCCGGGGTTATCCACAGCGCTTCCCCAGCGTTATCACTGGACATGCTTCCAGTGCCCCAAAGACAATCTCGGGCATGCGCTGGAGAGCTCTCATGCCCAAGTTCGATTTCTCGAAGAACCACCCCGCGGTCAAGTTGCTTGCATTGGGTTTGATGATGACGCCCACCATCCTGCTGGCAGTGGCGGCGATCATTAGAGCGTTCCGGTGAAGAAGAAGGTGCATGCCGCACACGCACAGACCACTTTCCCCGGGGCTTGAGTCGCAGCTTCTAGCCGAGAGGAAAGGCATTGCCATAGAGCTCACCGCCGCAAGCCCGCCTGTAGCAGCCAAGAGAATGCCAAGTCGTCTCTGACCTTTGGACGTAAGGTTGCCTTGAGTCAAGACTTCAGGAGTCGATGAATGAAGAAACTTGATGGAATCCCAGTCGAGGATTCATTGAACATCTACACCGACGGTTCGTCCTTTCCTGACAAAAAGCGAGCAGCAGGCGTCGGCGTCCGTATTGTTTGGGTGGACGACGCCGGCGCGGAAGTGGTACACGACCACGCGCCAACCGGCTGGAAGAGCGCCACTGTGGACGAGATGGAAATCATGGCGTGCTTTGCCGGGTTGACGGAAGCACTCCGACTGTTTGCAGACATGTCGCGGTTCCGGAGAATTTTCATCTTCTCCGACTCAATGTACGTCACTGACAATTTTGTGAAGGCAATGAACATCTGGCCTCAGCAGGGCTGGCGTGGCGCACGTGGGGTTCCAGTGGAGAACATCGAACTCTGGAAGAAGTTGCGACGGATCGTCGAGTCCTGTCCAATCCGGGTCGACATCAAATGGGTCAAGGGCCACAAGACCAGTGTCCACAACAAGGCGGCAGACAAGTTGGCAAAGCAGTCGGCAGCGATGCCGTTCAACAGGCCGCTCTCGGTCAGCCAAACTGCAGCCAAATGGTCGAACCGAAAAACCGTGCGCGGCTGCGTTCCCGTTCACGGCCAAGAGATCAAGATTCGCGTGGTGTCAACCGAGTACAAGAAAGCTGCGCGGGAGTACGAGTACCGATATGAAGTGATTGACAAGTTAGACAGATCATTCAAGGACCTCGACTTTGTGCGGTACGCGTGGCCTTTGAGCCGACACAAGTGCCTGCTGGTACGTTTCAACTCGGATCAAGCCAACCCTCGCATAGAAGAGGTTCTGGAGGAACTCGAACCCGCAGATTACAAGTACTAAACGGTCCACGGATGGCGGCGCTGCGCGAAGCGCCTTTGCACCTACACGTCGCCGGTTTTGCGCTGAGCAATGCATGCGACAGTTCGGAGGGCGACGGACGGCGTACTGCCCGCCGACGAGGCGACCGTCTTGGCTCTGTAAAGGTGGCTGGGCGTGATCCTGCACCTGGATCGCCAAGGTACGGGGGGCAGGATGCGGGAACGTGAATCAGATCAAATGAGAGAGAGAAATAAGTTCTCTAGTTAAACTGGCGATCACAGCGGATGAATCATGACAACCCCTCAAGATGGCGACGGGATCGCGGCGACATTGAGCGACCCCAACAAGTTTCTTCAGTTACTTCCGGGCCTCATATCGGAGCCACTTGGTGCCGTTTCAGTCGCCCAGCAACTGATTACTCTGCACAGAGACTCACCAGACCAACTGGCCTCGTTGTTTCACCTTGGTGTACCCGTACTTCCTCCAACTGACTTAGTGGGTGCCTTGCTGCCATTCCTGGCGCCCGAACCTGTTGAATCTTCTGCTCGCCGCGCGCAGAGACGGCAACAGATGAAAATTCTTGAGGGGCAAGTAAGTTGGCCGGATCTCGGTGCTGCTCAGGGTACCGCGCACATCATTTGCTCTGACAGCGACTCAGAGATTGGATTGCCGAAGCAACTCTACTTCAGTGCTCATGATCGAGAGCTCGCGTCACTTTCCAGCTTCTCCCAGCTCATCTCACGGCTTGTTAGCCTGACTACAGGCGGAGTTCTGGCCGATGCGTCCGGTCGAAGCTCCGCGACAGAGGCAGCTCTGAGCAACGTGTTGTACGAGCTGTTCAAAAATACGGAGGATCATGCGACGCATGAACTCTCTGGCGCCGACATACGAGGGTCAGTTCGAGGCATCTACGCACAATTTTTCGGTGGTCCACATCAAATCCCAAAGAAGGCGAAAGACATAGTTCACAGTTCTCCAAGCCGCGCCTACTGGGAACACACACTTGAGACCAAAGGAAGACCAGCGCGCAAAAGTGCAGCGGCTGGAGTGCTCGAAATTAGTGTCTTTGACTCTGGACCCGGGATGGCCGCACGATGGAGCGGACGCGAGGTCAGTAGTGAATCAGCCGCGGATCAGATAGCGAGCGTACTCGCCTGCTTCAGGAAGGGTCAGACATCGACTGCAGCTCCGTCGAGGGGATTTGGTCTCTGGAAGGTACTGAGGGCTGTGGAAGAGGTGAGAGGATTGATCACCGTTCGAACTAACGGCATCAGAGCGTACCGGAGATTCGACGCCAGCATTTACCGAGGTGCAAATCAGATAACTCAATTCGGCGAACGTCCTATCCCCGAGGAGGCCCTATTGGACTGGCGTATGGGCTTCGCGCGGAAGTTCAGTCTGTTTCCACACGTTCGGGGGACGGTTGTATCCGTCCTTCTCCCTGTCGATCACTGATGCGAAAAGTACTGTTCTCGACTTATTGGCGCTCCGGGCCGCGCCACCAGGAACGTGTGCTTAGCGTCATGCCGATCATGTACGACCTGTCTGAGTCTGAAGCAGACGTACTTCTCTCGACGCAACTTGCGAGCATGGCACCGCCAGACGCGATCCACTTCGTGGGCACTTCTGAGCGCCTAGAAGTTTTCAGACGAGCCGCGCGCACGCACGGCAGCGCGATTCGCGAGCGCATCCTCCGCTCAATTCGGAAGCCGGATACAGAGGTCGGCGAGGCTGTTCTACTAATTACCTACGACGTAAAAGCTGGCGCACATCAGGCAGAGACGCTCGACGGTCGCCCCGTCCGAGATGTGATGAAGCTACATGTCGAACAACGGCGAACGTTGACTCAAGCATTCATACGTTCAGGAGGCGAGGAGAAAGCCCCAGCAGGAGTGCATTTCGCGAAGACATCGCACAGCCACAGTGACCGGTTCTTGCGGGTGTCAAGAGTCTTTGAGGACACGGCCCACGTGCATCTCGCCGCCTTCTGGATTGTCCCTCGCCTGTCGAGCACACGTCCGCGGTACATAGTGCTCGATACAACTGGAATTCACGACGTCGCCCTTATCGCCAGCGACTACCTCCTTGCACACTCACAACTGGCAGTTCCTCCCCTCATTTGGTCTCACAGTTCGCATAGCGGCGTGGATTCTCTTCAACCCGAGGTGATAGCGGAAGGCTTGTTTCTCATCTCAGCATCCACTTCGGGTGGCTTGGCCCAGCGGCTTCTTGCAAAAGGAGTAACAGCCGATCGCATTCTGACGTGCTTTTCACTTGTTAGGGGCGATGAGCGTGTCCCGGGACACGTGGTCTGCGAGCTGTTGGACGAAGGATACGGAGGCCTTTCTCCGATAGTCAGTCAACCATCAGACCACTGCGCCATGTGCCGGGGCGGTTCGCAGGTGATCCGAGTCGAAGGAGATCAGTTCAGCCTTGCACCTCCATCCGTCGAACAGGTTCGAATTGAGGCCAGAGATCTTGACGCCAGAACGAAGAGCCTCCTGAGCGCACTCGCTGGCAGCAAGGCGTTCCGCTTATACCGACGCGACACTCAGGACAGCAAGGTGATCCGAGACCTGTGGGTTGACGGTACCGTGCTCCTGGAAGGCAACTTTCCGCGCAAGGCCAAGAGTCTAGAGAAGGCGTCAGCATCATGGCGCCACTCCATTTCCCAAGCGATGACCCTCGACGTTACTACCGTGGTTGCGAGCGACTACTCCGGGTCCGACTACCTTGCGAATCAATCTCTGGCCGACTACCGGACGCGTGCACAGCACCTTCGCGGCACAAACCCCCGAGAGCTTCCCTATCTCGTCCCTGAACCTGCTTCGGCGGCAACCGTCATCGTTTCGGCGGTCGACCGCGAAGACGAACTGGTCTCCGTCAGTCGCGCGATGCGTGCCTTTCAGCCTGAGGGAGCCGCATACTACCTAGTGCAGTTCTCCATGTTTCCGACATCGAAAGATCGGGAAGGCTTTCTCTCGAATCTCACATTCGGCAGTCATGGACGTCAAACGTTTCGACTGGACTCTTTGTTCGAGCTGAATGTTGAAGTTAACAGGACGGGTGGTAGCTGGCGGATGGAACTGGACACCCTCCGCCGTATGCGCAGGTGGGCAGACTCGCAGGAAATAGACATCCCATCAGGCGTCGACGACAGGATCGAGCTACTTCAACGCGCGGTAGCAACTGGTTTGATCGAAGACGCTTATTGGCGATCACCGAACGGAGACCATCTCCAGTTGCGCTCTGACTTCACTCTGCTTGACTGGAGTTTGGAAGACCCTAAGGTCACACCCGCAGACTTATATGTTCTATTCAGCGTGATTCTGAATTCCCTACGTCACGCTCACGGCGCCCGAAGCCTAACGCAAAACGCCTACCATCGGTCCATCTTGTCTCCTAAGAATTTTGATAGGTTCAGCGACGGGATCTTGCAAGCGAGCATTTTGCGGGCGGCACGCTCTCCTGAACTCGCCTACGCAAACTGCGGCTCGACGGTCTCAGGGGCCATGCGTCAGCTTCTCTCAGACATGGTTCTGCATGGCCTCGGCGATCCTAGAGCTGAGGCTATCAACGAATTCCTCGTTGCGCTCTGTACTGGCGCTATGAGTCTGGAGGTGCCAGACGTGCAGGGAATAGCGGACGAGATCGAAGCTCGCTCCGAGTCGGACAAGCATGCGAACACACTTTTTCTCGCTCGTTGTTTGAAAAGCCGCGAGGTCTGGGCTGCCACGTCGCACGAGAGAATCGCCACGTAGTTCATGCGGTGAAGCAGAACCTTAGGCGCCGACCTCCGTCGAAAGAGGCGGGACGGCTGCTCTCGACCCCATCGCTGTCTTTTTTGCGCTTCGTTTGGACAGGTGTCTCAATGACCGCATTGTCGCCAAGACCGTGACCTTGGTGTCCACCGACGACCGACAGCAACCGCTGCAAAGCAGTCGTTCTTGCCGGCGGATATGAGCGGTAGCCGCAGGCCGTTGCTGCCCCAGTTGCAACCGAGCGGAGGTCCACTCCCGGCCAAGCGGTCGCAGTCGGCTGCTTCGGGATGCTTGAAGTGCAGAACTCTCAAATCTTCAACGATCGGCGGCATCGCTTTACGTTCGCGCGGGGGAGCGAGATTCGCACCGCGAAATATCTCATCGTTGGGGCTTGACGCTCTTCTCTTCTCCGGTAGCTTGAATTGCAGGTGATGAATGACTCGTCACCGCAAGCAAGGCCAAGGAGAACGAGTGACTGTCTGCTATCTCACAACCGAAGAACTCGCGGACCGCATAAAATACGACGTCCGCACGATCCGTGAACGCTTGAAGGACAGCGTCCTGATTGAGGGCGTGCATTACTTCCGCCCGTTTGGCGGCCGGAAGATCCTCTACGTTTGGGACGCAATTGAGCGCGACATGCAAGCGGCGCCGCTCACTCGCAGCGCCCAGGCCACGGCGATCCCGATGGCGAACGGAGGCGTCCTGCATGCCTAGCATCCGGGTGCACAAACCGAACGGAGCACTGTTCTTCGACTTCCGGTTCAACGGCGAAAGGTGCAGGGAATACACGCTCCTGCCGGACACTCCTGCGAACCGTAAGAAGCTGGAGAAAGTCCTCGCAAGGATCGAGTCCGAAATCCAGGCCGGCACCTTCTCCTACGAGGCGTACTTTCCGAACAGCAAGGCGCTGCAGCGCCTTGCCAGCAAGAGTGATGCGGAGCCCGTGCCGGTCGAATCTACGGATGTCGCCATCGCGGCGGCGCAATCGATGGAGGTGGCGGGCGTGCAGGCGCCGGCATTCGAGGAGTTCGCGAACCAGTGGGTCGACGAGCGCTCGATCGAATGGCGCCGCAGCCATATCAAGTCGCTGCTGTCCACCCTCAACGGTCGCCTTGTTCCCCGGTTCAGGGGAAAGGCGGTCGGCAGTATCACCAAGTCCGACATCCTTGCCTTCCGCGCCGAACTCGCCAAAGTACCAGGTCGCGGAGGCAAGGACCGTCTTTCCTCGAAGCGGATCAATGAAATCATTGGCCTGCTTTGCCAGATCCTGGACGAAGCCGCCGACCGCTTCCAGTTCACGCCGGCCATTAACGGCATCCGGCGCCTGAAGGTCCCCAAGGCGGACGTGAACCCGTTCAGCCTGGCGGAGGTGGAAAGCATCCTCGCCACGGTCCGCGCCGACTACCGCTGCTACTTCACGGTGCGCTTCTTCACTGCGATGCGCACGGGCGAGGTCCATGGCCTGAAGTGGAAGTACGTGGACTTCGAGCGGCGGCTGATCCTGGTGCGCGAAACCTTCGTGCTCGATCAGGACGACTATACGAAAAACGACGGTAGCCAGCGCGATATCCAAATGAGCCAGCCGGTGTTCGACGCCTTGAAGCTGCAGTTCGAGGCCACGGGTCGGATCTCGGAGTACGTGTTCTGCAACGTGCTGGGGCGCCCGCTGGACAACAAGAACTTCACCGACCGGGTTTGGTATCCGCTGCTGCGTCATCTCGGGCTGGACCGCCGCCGGCCGTACCAGATGCGCCATACGGCGGCGACGCTCTGGCTTGCGTCGGGCGAGGCGCCCGAGTGGATCGCGCGGCAGATGGGGCATGCCAGCACCGAGATGCTGTTTCGCGTGTACAGCCGGTATGTGCCCAACCTCACGCGCCAGGATGGCAGCGCCATGGAACGCTTGCTTGCCAGCCGCGTGTCGCTCACCAACACGCTGCAGGACCACCGCAGCGCTTCCAGCGGCACGACGCTCCAGGCCGCCCCGACGCCCGCCATGCCGGTGCCGAAGCTGCGCGGTGCGATCGCGCGCCAAGTCCACAACAAGGAGCGCCGCAAGGGTGACGCCCCGCCTGCGCCGCGCGCGAAGCCCCCGCCTGTGTACGTGGCCTATGCCTGACCGCTAGGCGTCAGCACCACCTTTGATGTCTTCCTCGACACCGGCTTGCGAGCCGGTGCGGGGAACCCTACGCCCAAATTTTCTTGCATACGAGGCCCACATGACCGAAAAGAACGATTTCAACGACGATTCCTCCTCCCCGGGGAAGCTGCCGCGCGGCGGCTCCCTGCCGTCTCCGCTCACCGCAATCCTGGGCCACGAGGCGGACCCGGACAACCTCACGGCGGCCGAACTCAAGACGCTGCGCGTTCATGCCGCGGGGTGCATGCCGATGCGCCTCGCTCCCAGGGAGCTCGACGACTTCGCCGCCGAGATGTTCCGCCCTACGGAGATGCTCGCCGCCTACTTCCGCCCGGCGCCGGTGCGCGAGATGCACGGCAGGCGCGCGAGCTTTCGGCTCGTGCTTCCGTTCGATTGCGCGATCCGTGCGGCCAAGACTGCTGCGCGTGCGGCGTGCCTCCTGGCGCACGAGCACGACCTGGCCTGGGTTGCTGCGCTCGCCTACCCCTGCGGGATGTTCGTGGCCGCCGACCCGAGCCTGCGGCCGGCAACCGACGTGCGCCGCATCAGCGATGCGGACACCACCGTGGCGCTGCGCCACATGCTGCTGCGCGACCCCTTGCGGTCGCTTCGCTGTCACAACCACGTGCTCGCGTCCACGCTCGCTGCGGCGCTGGACGTCGGTGGCCAGGAGGACGAGTGCGACTTGCAGCAAGTGGCACGTCTCGTGACCGCCGTGCGTATGAGCATGACCACGATCCAGCGCGTGTGGCGCGGCTGGTGAGCGCGAGACACACCACCGCTAACTGACCACCGGCCACCGCCCGCCGCCTGCCGGTGGCGGGCATTTATTCAAGGACAGATTCGAAATGGATAGCCGGAAAGCAACCAGCAACGCCGCGCAAGGCGAGCAGCCGAAGCTGGAGCCCTCGCAGGGGCACAACGCCGCGCAGCCGCAAGTGCGCCTGTGGACCGCGTGGTCTGTGTTCCAGGGCACCGGGGAGGGCGTGACCGTGCTGGCCAGGATCGACCATGCGGAAAGCGAGGCCGACAGCCGCGAGGCCTTCAAGGAGGTGTTCGGCTCGTTCTGGTCCTGCACCGTTGAAGCCGGCGTCGTCCGCAGCGAAGTCACTGCGCGCCTGTTTCCCGAGAAGACCCTCGACTGGGCGGCTGGCATGGAGCGGCGCGCCAAGGTGCAGCTCGAAGGCCGCCTGCATTTCAATCTAGCCTGAACCGCACTGCCTGCATCTTGGAAAGGAAGTTGATGCCCACTGAAGCTGACGAAGCCGAAGTGCTCGCTGCCGCCTGCGAGCTCGCGGGCGGTGATGCGCACAAGGCCCGCACCTGGTACGAGGCCGAGCCCTTGCGTGAATTCGAGGGCGCCACCGCCAGGCAACTCGTAGCGACAGGTCGCGCGAAAGATGTCCTGCGCCTGCTGGAGATCTACGACGCGGGACCAGCCGGGTAGCGCTGGATCCCTGCTGCCAAACGAAACGGCGCCGCAAGGCGCCGTTCTACTTCTACAGCCGAGGAGAGATAGTTGCCCGCTATCGCTGCGGGATCGTCTCTCAGAGGAGAGGTGCCCTTTGCGGTTCCCCAAACAACGCATCGAAGCGTGATCGAAGCAGCTGGCCTTACGTCTCATAGGGCATCACTATCCGTGCCCGCAAGGCAGAGATGCCTTGCCGCAAGACGCCGCGTCGGTCGCCGGCTGCGCCCCGTCAGACTACCGACGCAGATACGTCGATCCTGATGTCGGCTCGCGCAGGCTGCGATTTGCTCGCTACATCGGCACTCGGCCCCCGTGGTCTTGCCTCTGGCCGCGAGGGGGGCGGCAGAAACCTCAATGACCTGAAGGCCGCAGTGCGGCGAATACCTGCGGCATGGACTGCACCAGCTCCTGCTCCTCGGCCCTGATGGACCGCGACAGCCACCATCGAACCGCGCTCCCGAGCAGACGAAACGGCACAGTCACGATGAACGCCACCATCTGCACGAGCAGATTGAGAAGGCCCCCCGCCGCGGCAATGAGCCCACCCGCGCTCCCGAAGCCGAATGTCCCTCCATAGCCGCCGCTGGCCAAGCGGTGGGCACCCCTGCCCAGGGCCGTGATCGTATCGGTCGTCGCTAGCAGGGCCGACGCCAAACGGACCTGAGAAACACGGGCAGACATGACGAACTGGCTTACCTGCTCTGCGTCATAGTGAACCGTCTGGCTCAGCGGGTCGTACAGAAACAAGTCAGGCCATGCGCGGCCGGTGTCGTCCACGAATACGAGCGAGCGACGGCCGGGCACCGGGCCCGTCGACTCCACCACTTCAAACGTCTTCCCCGCAGCAGTCACCTTCATTTCCATCCTTCCTGGAGCGAATGTCCGGATTAGTGTGTGTACGAATGAGTATACGTTGGCGACATTGCACCGGTGCCTGCTCCGCCTCAGCCGCATCGCAAACCTGGCGAATCCTCCACAAGCAAGGCGGATCCACGGCGCCTGCTTGGGCAGAGGATCAAGGAATTGCGCGCCGCACAAGGCTTGACGCAAGAAGATGCGGCAGAGCGCATCGGCGTGTTTCGCACCTACATGAGCCGGATGGAGTCCGGTCAGGCGAACCCGACCTTGACCATGCTGTATCAGGTCGCCGAGGCGTTCGGAGTGGAGGTTGCGACCTTGCTGGAGAGTCCCTCGGGGTCGCCGCCTGCACGGGTCAGGTCGACGCAGCAACGGTTCTCCAGAGGGCGCGTTACCAAGTAGCCCAGGCGGGTTCGATCGCAGAAGTGATCGCCGCAACGGCGTGCCATCCGGCATCTGTGCGACCGTGTCAAGCAGACTCGCCGCCTGCCTCAGCCGGAATGCTTCAGCAGCCAGAAAGCGATGGCGAACATGATGGCCCCGATCGCACCAAACACTGGCCCAGGTGGCGATGGTCTTCTGGGCCTGAACGTTGTCGCTGAAGTTGCGCTCCAGCCACTTCTGCATGAACGATCCTTCCAATTGCTGATCCGCAGGGGACTGCGAATTGTTTGCGGACGCTGCTCGCCGGTCTCCGCACCGAACGCGGTTGATTCGCCGGGCGCACACCCTTTGCACGCACAACGTCCACCTGCTCGGCGTGGGCCATGGCGAAGGCGCAGGCGGCGGCCCGCCGCCTGCTTCTCCAAACGCGCCCACAGACGATGGTACCGAAGCATGCGCAATCAAACTGCCGGCGTCTTGATCGTCGCCCGGCGCGCGACCCGCAGCAGCACTCCCATGAGGACCGCGCTCACAAGGAGATAGGCATCCGAGTTGGTCTTGCTTTGGATTCTTTGCAGCGGCAGGGCTGACAACGCAAGGCGCGCCGCCTTGGGGGCTAAGAGCGGCATGTCTGGGCGTGAGCGCCACACACCCGCAGACGTCCGTTGCGACCGTTGGGTGGCACCGGGCTGTGGGGGATGGCAAGGGACGCGAGCCGACGAACGGCAGTCCCAGCTGGCCCCGATCGTTTGCGCGCAGCGGCAAGCCTCGTCAACATGACAGGCGTTGCGTGGCGGTGGCCACCCTCGTCGTGCCCACCGGGACACGACCATCACCCGAGGCGAACCGGCGTCCCGCCGGATCGCAGCACCTGCCGAAGTCGATCCGGACTCCCGGTCATCGTGCATCTCCACGCCTGGGCCCCTGTGCAAAGGCGTTCCCTCAACTGGCTCACGCCGCTCGCTCGACGAGCGCGTGGGCCAATCCTTTACCTGAGGCCAACCCATGAACATTCTGAACAAGGACCCCGTGTACCTTCCTGGCCCGCAGGGCGGCAACTCGCCTTTGCCCCCGCACGACCTGCCGCTGCAGCGGCCGCTCGCACCGCGCAAGTTGTGGCTGCCCTCCATCAAGAGCTCGGAGCATGCGCTGGGCAGCCACTTCCTGACGCCGTGTCCAGCGAGCGAGTTGAGGGTCGCCGCGGCCACGCAGCGCTGGTTGCACTGAGCCACTGTGCGCCGTGCTGCATACTCAACCGAAAAAGGGCCGCCCCATAAGGGCGGCCCTTTTTGTTTGTGCTTCCCAAGTCCTTGCCTCCGTGGCGGCTGCCCTGACGGTTTGGCCCAAATTGAAGGCAGGAGCAAGCGTGGGCCAACAGTGGATTGGGCGGATGCACACGTGCTGCAAGTGCAGAACTCACCGCCAAATGGGACGCAGGCAGGCGAGCGTGGCGGCCAACTGCCGTATCCTCTGCCATGTCTGTGCCGCAGGGGTGCCCCGGCGTTCTTGCATTTCGTCGGCGAGGCTTGCCAGCAACCCCATGGGAGCTTCGTCCAGCAGTGCGCGAATGTGCGGTCTGTATTCGGCGGCGGGAATTCCTGTCGCCAACGACTCGGCCAGCGCCTGAGGTGGCATGCGATCTCTAAAGCTCGTGGATGCACTTCGCGATGCAACGGACATTGCGCATTGCGTTCCTCGACGCCGCCGCCGACCTCCCATGCCCCCGAGCGCCAGGCCAACGGCATTTGCGATGCTCTCCGCATCCGAAAGGCTCACATCCTCGCTCGTCGCATCAAGCACCTTCCGCACAGTGTCGTCGTTGCCAACCGAGAGCTCTGACAGCCGCCGTGGCGTGAGGCCAATCTCTTGGCAACGCTGCCTCACGACGCGCGCGAGTTCATGCGGAAGGGGCATTTGATGCGCCTAAAGGAGCGCTTTTCGCAACCGGATGACCAGGCAAGGCTAGCGGCGGCGGACTTGCTCCTGGACTGCGAGATCCGAAATTCCGCGCGCCGGATCGCACGCAATCACGCGTCCCGGAAAGCTCGGGGGGAACTCACGGCTGTCGTGGTCGAGCACGATCCAGGAGGTGACATCAGGTCGTGACTGCAGGAAATGGAGAATCGAACTCGCTTTGAAGCCCGGCTCAACGCGGCCGACCACACGTGACCCGAGGGGCCCGAGGAAGTCCCGCAGCTGCTCGAGCTCAAACCTCTGGGCCCACGACGAGTGCACCGCAATCCCCAAATCCGAAGCCTCGAAAGAGGCGCGGTCAACTGCGCAACCCACTCGAACGGCTGTGATTCGGCCGGCTTCGTAGGGGCTGGGTGCGGCACACCGTCAAAATCCAGGAATACCAAGCGCACACGTCACCTCGCGCAAGGCGCCCGACCGACATGGGCGGACCGGGTGAATCAGGGAGATCGCTCTTGTAGGCGCCACTATTTGTCGCCGGAACGTGCTTGAGAGGCCATCCAAGGTGTGTGCTGCAAGGCGAACGGGAACGACGCCTTTCAACATGTCCGCCCGCGCGCAGATGCAGCGTGCGACGGCAGTGGCCATCACTTTGTGCGCGTCGCCCCCAGGGGACGGGCAAGCAGCCTACGTTGCTCGCGCTCCATTTGGCGCCGGACGCGGCGCACCTCGTGCAAGGCGCCCCGTGCCGCGCCGACGAAAGGTGCCGCGTACAAGCGCAACGAATATCGCGCCGTGACGACGGCCTGCTCGAAAACCGGGTTCATCGAAACGCTCCTGCAAGTAGCCTAGCGCAGCCGCATGGCCCGTCAATCCCTCATTGTGTGACCCTGGCTGCAGAAAGAGGTCGCAAACGCAAAGTTTCGAGCCGTTCTGTAAGGCGCGTGGTCCGCGCAAGTCAGCAGTTGAGGCCGAGCGATGGATTGGGAAGACGCTGCGATCCGACAGGCAAGTCCAAAATTGAAGTGGCACCCGTGATGCACGCTGCAGGTTCGAAAGTTCCTAATGTGCATAATCCGCGACATGCCCGACATCGCCACTGCGCTGAAATCCGAAATCGCGAGGATTGCCCGCAAAGAGATCCGTGCCGAGCTGGCTGCCCTGAAAAGGGCGGCTGCGCAGCATCGCTCGCAGATTGCGGCCCTGCGCCGATCCATTGATGCGCTGGAGCGGTCCGTGAAGAGCGCGGCCAAGGCAAATGCCAAGTCCACCAACGCAGCCTCTCGCCGTCGCGTCGCTTCGGATGGTGACGATGAGCAGCAGCCACTAAGGTTTCGCGCGGACGGGCTGGCCAACCACCGCAAACGTCTCGGCCTGTCTGCGGCGGACTTCGGCAAGCTGCTCGGTGTTTCGGGGCAATCGATCTACAAGTGGGAATCGGGCGAGGTGAGGCCGCGACGCGCGCAGCTCGAAGCGATCGCTGCGATCCGAACAATGGGAAAGCGCGAAGCCTTGGTTCGCCTGGAGCAGCAGGCCTCGTGAGCTACGTCGGAGCGGTGGTCGACGCTGCAAAGCCCGCCTGAGCCGGCTTGGATCCTAGTCCGGAGGAATTTGGCTGGAAGCCTCCGCGCCGCAATACCGCCCATCCTAGCTACGGCCGCAGGGCGCCGCTGGACACGGCGATTCGCGAGGGCGCGCCGCACGGACAATCCGGGCGCGGCGCCCCTGCCAAGCGCGACGTCGCGTGACTGCCCTTCTGCCGGGACCGCGTTGCCGCAACGTGCCGGCCTTTGCGCCAGAGCGCATCCATGATGCATCGCGTATGGCTCGAACTCATGCACTTCCCGCCGGAGCCCGCGCAACTTCAGCTTTCGTCCTACGAGCCTGGTCACGAACAGAGCCCGGAGCATGATCGAGCATACATGCCGGCGGCTTCCAATCGAGAAGATCTTGGCATTCACGTGACGTGCCACTCCGCCGTTTCTGAAGCGAAGCGGCGCCCCCGTCCTGGTGGAGGATCACGACTGCGCATTCTGCTCGAGGCCCGGTCACACGACTTGAGCTCGCCGATGGCCTGACCAAGCGTTCGCCTGCAGACTAGATGCTCCGCATCTGTGCCTGCCGTCGGCGCCAGCGCAGCATGCGCTCCCGCATCTGCATGCGGCAGCAGCGCAGGCCGACCCAAGCTAGCCGGTGAAACATGCCGTGATCTTGGGGGCTTCCGATCTTCGTGGCTGTGATGAGCATCACGCGACCAATTTCGCAACGCCCTCAATTCTGAGGGAAAGGTCGCTCCTAGGCCTTCCTCTTCTACAGCAACTAAGCTTCCGGGGCGCTCGGCTGGCTGCCGCGAGCCGAAGTGACGCTGTTCACAGCTCCTAACCTGCAGGGGAGCGCATGATCCGAGCGTGGACAGGTACTGCAAGGAGCAACAGCCAATCCGCGCGGCGGAGTACGTCCGCATGTCGACGGACCACCAGCGGTATTCGATCGCGAACCAGTCGGCCTTGATCCACGCCTATGCGGAGGCCAACGGTATGCAGATAGTGGAGTCGTATGCGGACCCAGGGCGCACCGGCTTGACGCTGCGGGATCGGCCAGGCCTGTCACGCCTCTTGGCCGCCATCATCGCTGGCGCCGCGAAGTTTCAAGCGGTGCTTGTCTATGACATGAGCCGTTGGGGACGATTCCAGGATGCAGACGAAAGCGCCCACTACGAGTTCCTTTGCAGACGAGCGGGGATCCGGGTCATCTACTGCGCCGAGCATTTCGGCGCTGATGGAACTCCCTTTGGCAGCGTCCTCAAAGCGCTGAAAAGGGCTATGGCCGGCGAGTACAGCCGCGAACTCTCGGTCAAGGTGGCCGCGGGTAAGGCCCGAATTGGGCGGATGGGCTACCGGGTCGGGGGAATCGCCGGCTACGCCTTGCGCCGGCAAGTACTGGAGGATGGCAGGAATCCCGGGATGATCCTGCAGGACCACCAGCGCAAGTGCATCCAGTCGGACCGCGTCACCCTGGTGCCGGGCCCGGAAGAGGAGATCCGAGTCGTCAAGCGCATCTACCGGGATTACATCTACCTGCGCAAGAGCGAACGGGAAATCGCAGCAGACCTAAACGCCGAGGGACGCACCTGCTTCGACCGACGCTGGTCCCGCAACCTCGTACGGACCATCCTGGCTAACGAGAAGTACATCGGCAACAACATTGTGGGCCAGTTCTGCCAGAGACTTCGCACCCGGCAAATCGTCAACCCACCTGAGACATGGATCCGCTGCGATGCCGCTTTCGCACCAATTGTCCCGAGAGAGCTGTTCGAAGCGGCCAGCCGCGTGCGTCACTTCAGCCAGAAGACATACGTATCGCAAGCCCAGATCCTTGAAGCCTTGAGACTAGTTCTGAAACGCGAAGGCAAGCTCACGACGGCCATCATCAACGCAGCTCCAGAGCTGCCCTCAGCGAACACGGTGATCATGCGTTTCGGGACTCTCAGTCAAGCTTACGAGAAGATCGGATATCAGCTCCGTCCTCGATTCGACTTTCATCAGGTGAATCGAGCGCTCCAAACAGTGCGTGGCGAGGTGGAACAGGCACTCCGCCAAGAACTCCAGAAGTTCGGGCGGCGCTCCAGTGGAGAGCCGCGGGGGCTGATCGCATTCGAGGACGTCGAAGGGCATACCACCGTCGAAGTTGTTTTGTGCCGCTTCCAGCGCTCCCACTCGTATCGCGCGGGTTGGCGCGCCGCGTACCAGCGCAACTTGGGTGCGCACGTGCTGTTGGCCTGCAGAATGACTCCCGGCAACGATGGGATCCGCGACTATTTGCTTTTATCCATGGGCGTGCTCGCTCGACTGCCGGTCTTCATGCGCCCACGCGACGATCCCATGCTCGCGCCCTACCTCCACAAATCGCTGGAATCTGCTGCACGTGCGCTTTGTGATGTGTCAGCCCGCCGGTGACTCGGTAATGCCGTCCTCCGCGAGATCCACCCCACCGATTCGGGCTGCGCAATACGTGCGGATGTCCACGGATCAGCAAGACCTCTCGATAGCCATTCAAGAGCGCGCGATTAGCGAGTACGCAGACATCCGCGGCATCGCCATCGTCGCCACATACCGAGACGAGGGGCGCAGCGGCCTCAGTATCAAGCTCCGAGCAGGAATGCAGCAGCTTCTTAAGGACGTTCTGTCCGATGACTGCGGCTTCTCCATGGTTCTCGTGTATGACGTAAGTCGATGGGGTCGCTTTCAGGACACCGATGCCGCGGCGTATTACGAATATCACTGCCGTCTGCATGGCGTCCAGGTCCACTATGTGGGCGAGATCTTTTCCTCGGACCCAAGCCCGACGACGGCGCTGCTTAAGAGCATGAGACGCGTGATGGCCGCTGAGTACAGCCGGGAACTGGCTTCCAAGTCGCGCGCCGGCCAGAGCAGGGTCGTGGAAATGGGCTACCAAATGGGACTCCTGCCATGTCTCGGATTCAGGCGAGTTGCGGTCTCTGCCGATGGAGCTCGGAAGCGAGTGCTGGAAGCGGGCGAGCGAAAACCAGCACCGACGGACCGAGTACGTTGGGTCCTGGGCCCAGAGCACGAGGTGGAGCTCGTTCGGACGATCTTTCACCTGTACACGACCACTAAACTATCGATGCAGCGAATCGCTGATCTGTTGAACAGCCAGGGCGAGGTCACTTCACGCGGGACGAGATTTTCCGAGGCTGGGATTGGCCTTCTTCTCGGGTGCGAAGCGTATGTCGGGGATTTCGTCTGGGGTCGCAATGCCCATAGCGCGCGTTCATGCCGACGTGCGGATGACGATGCGGAACTCAGCCGGAAAGTGGCAGTGCTGCCGGCCATCGTTGATCGCGAAACATGGGAGCGCGCCAAGCGAAAGCGACAAGATCCCACCGCATGCAGGCTCTCGGATCGAGAGGTTCTCCAGTCGTTGCGCAATGCGCTTCGCCGGCAGCCCAACCTAAAGGAAAGAGACCTTCCGCTCTACGGATGCCAGTCGGCCGCAAATTACCGCAGGCGGTTCGGCTCCTTTCTTGCCGCTGCGCAACTCGCCGTGGCAAATCGTCGCAACGGACTGGCTGAGGTGCGGAATCGAATGCGGGCTACGCGAGGCTTGGTCGAGCGCTTCATTCACGACTTGCTGGCTTTACTGCGTGGCGCAGATGTTCCCGCGATTCGGCTCCCCCATCAATGCGCGATCCTCCTTCAGGGTCGAAGCCGCGTAGTTGTTCAGATCCTCTGGCGCAAGGACGTTGCGGGCAGGCCGCGATGGCAGATCAAAAAGCGGACCTGCGGCGACTGCCAGTACGTGCTGTTCGTGCGGATGCAAGATGCCCGAGGTGCGGCCGACTTCGTGCTTGTAACGGCACCGGAGTACGAAGCCTCTCCGTGGTCACTAGAGCTTGAGCCTGCCTGTGGGGTTCGGTGCTGCACGGGACTGGAGCTCCTGGCGACCCTAGGCGTGCGAATTCAATAGAACTCGAGTGTTTTCCGGACGACTCACCATTTGCTGAACAACGTGCCCGAGTGGCGCATAGCGCGCGGCAGGGCTAAGGCGGCTAGCGTCAAGAGTTGGCGCGCTTGTCATGCTGCGTCCCGCGTGTGGAGGTATTTGCGTACCACCGAGGTTTGCTACGGACATTGCCTACGCAGGCGAGTGCCGACTTGAGACTCTCCCAAGAGAACTACGGCGCTAAGCAATCCGCCTAGCAATTCGGAAGGAAATGGCCCTTCGCGCAGCCAAGCCCGGCCGTAGCATTTCGCAACATGTACTCCCAGACCCTTTTGCCGCCTTCGGCTGATCGCGCAACCGCTCTTCTGCGGACAGGCGCAGCCGCCGGGATGTCGGGAGTCCGCTTGGATGTTCGTGACAGCTGCACGAACGTGAACCAGCCCGCTTCGCTCGGAGGACTCTAGGATGCCTGCAGTGGAACACTTGGCCGTCGCTGACGCCGAGGACCTTTACAAGCAGCTGCTGCGAAAGGAGCGGGCTGCATGGGATGCACTTTTTGCCGGGCCCCACGATTCCCATCAACTCAGGATCTGGCGGCGCTCGATTGCTGCGGCCAACCACGCGCGTGCAGCCTTTCTCGAGTCGACCTCTCCTCGACGCAAGGGGACGAACGAAGCGAACGAAGCCGAAGGTCATTCCTCGGCGAAAGGTCCGCTCAAGGATGCCATCCAGTGGCAGAAGGCGGCGTGGGCTGCTTACGAACATAGCCTGGCGTCGGGCTCAGCCGAAGCAGTCCGGCTGCAGGGCGTATGGCTGGAGGCCATCGCTCGCGTGCGCCGTGCTCGCAGCTTGGTTCACGCGCAAGTAGCCCCGACGGCAGCAGCCGTGTAGTGGTCCTCAAGCCCGGAGTTGGCCATGTCCAGGATTTATCTTCATTCCATCGAGCGCGATTTCGCGCCAACGCAGGTGATGCCGGAGCCCGCGTACCTCGGCCGACGTTTGCAGCCAGGAAGACTCACGTACCTTGACTGCAGATGCGATTGCAAGAAGTGGGTTCGGATCCCAAGGCTTTCCCGGATGCGGGTCGTTCCGTTTTTCCGCCTCTATCGCTGCCTCCATTGCGGCCTGAGAGTGTTCCGGCCCCGGGTCCAGCAGCGAGGCCTGTACTCCGCCGTCTACATGCCGCCGCGGCCCCTTCCTGCGACGGCCGCTTCTCGCGTACTCCGCCGCTACGCCTGACGGTGGCATTTCAACCTGGAGACGTCATGCAATTCATCCGCCGCCTGTTCGGCACTCAAAAGCCGGGCGCAGCCCCCGGACGAGCCGGAGCACCGGCCACCATGCAGCAGCACGGCACCCGGCATGAACTGGTGAAGATGGCTGTGAGGGATGTGCTCAAGAAGCACGGCATCCCGACGACGTGGGTCGCTTGTGAAGTCTTGCCAGGCCATACGCGGGATCGCATTCGGGGCACGCACGTGCGCCTGGTCGTGAGAGAGTGGCTGCCCTCGCTGCTTCCCTACACGGTGTCGATCCAGCGTGCGATCCTCACGCGGCTCATTCGCATCGATCCCCTTTCGCCGGCGTGGTTTGCGGGCGTGTCCTGGCGGTATGACGTCGTGGATGACAGCACGTGCCCGGCGCTGCCGCCGCCGACACATGGCTGGCAGCCCAAGAAGGCCGATGCAGCCTCTGGCCCCTCAGCCCGCGATCGGCTGGAAGTGCAATTCCAAGCAGGTGCGAAAAGGCGGCCACATGAACCCGCAGAGTTCCTGGCCACGCAGCCGATGCAGGTGGGGTGAGCCTGACTTCATCGTTGACGAGGAGGAGCAATGGACGAGTGGTGGAACGTAGGGCAAAAAACATCTGTGCTGGCGGATCTTGGGCCGCTCCCAGAGGTGGTGGAGAGCAATAGCGAGACCGTGTGGCAGACATTCATGCAGCTCCAGGCGCACGAAAGAGCCGCATTCTCGAATACTGTCCCATCGCAGATGGCCGGCTTGTCCGAGTCCAGGGAACAGCCAGGACACGGATTTACCGTCGACGACGTCATGGCAGAAGTCAGGCGCTTCAATCGGATCTGCCCATCGGAGCCCCAGTGGAGCCGCTTGTGCTCGATCCTGCGTGAGGCCGTGGGGATGGACCCGCCAGCAGCCATCTGCGGAGCGGCGGCCCGAAGTACTCCGAAGCTGACGAAGCGGATTCGAGTTCGCGATCAAGTCGAATGGGCTGCGCAGAATGGCGCACTTCAGCTGATCGCTGCGTTTGTCTGCGCGCTCCCTGAAGACCAGTGGGTTCACATGGGGCAATGAATGGTGAGATGGAAGCATTGCGCCTGCGGCACCGGCGGCTACAAGAAGGTTCACCGCAGATGGTGGATGCGCACCTTCTTTCGTGGCCGGCAGCTTTACTGGTGTTCGCGTTGCTTCACACCCCTGCTGCTCCCAGCGACCTGAGCTGTTGGTGGAAGTGATTCGTCTCAGGATTCACTTCCGCCACGTGCGGCTTCGCTACGAGGGACGGGTGTTCGTGGGGCCGAGCCCGCTTTGCGCCTTCGCTCGTTCTTGATTCTTCATGCGATCCAACGCCGAATTGGAGCCTTCACCAGAATGGCGTTCAGCGTGGGTTTCCTCTGCCGAGTGCCGAGAACCCGTCTCTTCTGGCGTGCTGCGATCCGCTGATTGGGATGCACCGCCGCCTGGATACGCGGGCCCTGATTCTGGTCCGTGCCATGAAGCTAGGCGCAGCGGAATAGCGGGGCTGTGAGTCACCGCCGCGGATGGACGTCGGAATGCTGCTGACTCTGCCGTAAGGGCGCGAGGGCGGTCAGCGAGACTCTGCTAAGAAAGTGGAAAAGATCCTGGCGTATGACGGCAAGCGGCGGCGCGCCGCATGCGGTACTGCGCGCCAGAAGGGTAGGCGAGCCCTGTCGCGTGGCCACTTCCGTCGGTCGCTTCCCGGGATAGGGTTGCGCGCAGAACCCAAAGCTTCATCCGTTATGAGGATGCGGGGGTGGCCTTGTGGAGATAAACCCCTAACCCATGCTCTACGGATCTGCCATGAAGCACGCAGCTCTAATTGCGCTACTGGTCTCGACCGGTGCGATCGCGCACCCTGGAGGGCTCAATGGCGAGGGATGTCACAACAACAGGAAGACTGGCGAGTACCACTGTCATAGGGGCGGCGCGAGTGTCGCGCCGGCGCCTGATGTTTCAAGGTCAGAGCGGCCGGGCGACAAGGCATCACCGAAGACCGCCCCAGGCATGCCCACCTGTTTTGTGGGCCCGCGCGGAGGCACCTACACGATCACGAAGAGCGGACGCAAGAACTACAAAGGATGCTGACGGCAGAGACCGCTACTTTCCTGCTTGCTGGCCCGCGGGCGGTCGAGTCCCTTCCAGATCTGGCGATGAGCCCTCGCCGGCAGCGCGCTTAAGTACATCTGCACATTGCCCCAGTACGGCAGCACGCGTCTTGTCATCGATCGTGGCTTTATCAGCCTTCAATGCGCCAAGACATAGGTCCAATTGCTTGCTGGTCACTTGATCACGATCAGGTGAGACTCCGCGGAGCGCTCTCTTTTGCTTCATGCGCGAATTCATGAAGTGCGACTCTCCGGCGAGGATCGACTCGAAACAGAAGGCGGCAAAGGCGGATTGGCTTGCGAGGTATAGGTCGCGCAACTCCACCCCTCTTGTGTTGAGTAGGATGGACTGCTGTGACTGAAGATCCTTGATAGCCAACTCGTTGGCAGTAATGGACTGATCTATATATGCCAACTTCTTTAGGACTTCCCGCTGCTTTTCCGATGGGGGAGTGTTAGGAGGCGGAGCGGTCCCCAGCTCAATCGTTAGACCCGTCCTGTCAGCTTGCATGGCTGCTATGCTCTTTCGGATTTCATTGATTCGTGCAGGAATTTCATAGGCTTGGGTCCGCGTCTCGATCAGGCGTCCATTTATGGAGTTCAGGAAGGCTTGAGCGCGTGGACTCTCATTGTTCAGACGTTCGACGCCGATGATGCAAGCATCGACGAGTGGGTCGATCCCGTCGTCGTCAATGTAGTTCTTGTGGATTTCGCCGACCGATTGCACTTCGGCAGACTGCCCCGTCTTGTTCAGCGATCCGAAGGCGCTGCCTGCAGCCGTAGAGGCTTGAGCCACTTGCCGCTCCATTGCAGTGAGCTTCGCAACCTCACCGTCCAGAGCTGCCGCAGCCACGCTGATCTCGTCCTTCTTCGGCTCAGTCGCCTGCGATGCCGCCACCAACTTGGCCGAGGCGGTCTTTACTGCTTCCTTCTGCTTCGTCAGATCCGGGTCAGAGACTCCGGCGGTCGCGCTCGTGCCTCCAATTAAGGCAAGTGCACGGCCGAATGCGCCTGCGGCCATCTCGTTGGACAGCAGCGACATCATGGTCTTGTCGTTCCTGGCCATGAGGAGCGTATAAGCGGCCTCATTGATGGCCCCGTTCGCATACGCCTCGCAGGCCCGGTACATGCGGTCGCGCAATAGTTGGACAACTGCTAGGCGTTCGCCGAGCTGCGCAACGCTTGCGGCGGAACTGCGCGAGAACTGGCCGCCTAGACTCTTGTCTACTGGATCTGCAGCTCCGGCCTTGAGGCTGACGCTCAGTCCAGCACTGATCGCGTCGGAAAGCGCTTGAGCCACGTCTGGGCTGGGCTCAGCACAAACGATCCGGCGCGTCGTATTGGTGCGTGAGTCCGTCCGACTCAAGGACAGTATGGCCCGCTGCTTTGCATCCGTCACCAGGCTAGAGCCCGTGACATCTGCGGACTGGTTGAAGAAGTGCGGTGTGGAGCACCCGGCGAGGAGGAGGGCAATAGCCGACAGTGACCAAACTGGATGCATATAGTCTCCCTCGTATGCCGAGCGGCAGTTCCACGGCCCTCGCGAAGGCTAGTGGCAGTCTGTGACTGATCGCTTCGTCCATTTGGGGGATGTTCTTGCGGTGTTGCCGACCGCAGAAGCGAGCTGGTGCGGTGCCCGCGGATCCCCTTCGCGCAAAAGGGCGCACCGGGCTAGGCTTCCCGGGGAAGGGCGCTTCGCCTGGTGGCGTCGTGGCGCCAATGATCAAAATGCCAAGACGCTGCAGCGCGCCGCCTTCCCCCGCATGCCCAATGGGAAGGGTGAACCGTCAAGACCAACGGTCAGCATGGCGTCGAGTTCGGGGACCGCATGCCCGTGGCTGTGGGCGAGGGCTAGCGATCGGGTCCGCACTACGCACGGCGGTGACCGAGTTCAAACCCGGCAGCCATCTCGCCGTAATTCCGAAGTTCGCCAATCTCGAACTTTTTTCTCATTCAGATCTGAACCACTCCTCTCAATGGGGGAGCAGTCCTGCGGAGTCGTGTTGCAACCTCGACACGGCTAGGCGCCTAATGCCCAAAAGCCTATTTACAAGCTACTTTACGCGTAAGAAAGTGCGTCAGTCGAATCAAAAAGAGAAATTGCAGTGGAGGGAGAGGGACTATCGAAGCCGGAGTTTGTCTGGGCGTTGGGATCTTGCTGCACGCTCGCGCGCAAGCCGTTTGACGCGCAGCTCGTCTTGCAGCGGCATCTGCCGCCCTACTGCGTTGCCAGCCTCGTCGAGGCGGCTCGGGAGCTTGGCTTCGGCGCAAACGTACGCGCCGTTAGGGCCAATGAGCTGGCATTGCTCCGCGGTTCCATCCTTTTGCTCGCCGCCACTGACACTTCAGCCGGCCGCACGGGCCTACTGGTTGCCGCCGACGAAGCGACAGTGACGTGGATTCCTGCCGGCGCCACCGAGCCTGTGACCGAACGGGTCGAAGAGTTTGGTCAGCGCTTCACCGACTGGGTCATCGACTTACGGCCGCAAGCCGAAGCCGCCAATGACCCCGATCAGCAAGCCGCCGCGACTGCCTTTGGTTTCCACTGGTTTGTGCCTGAGCTATTAAGGCATCGCAAGGTCTGGCGAGACGTGCTAGGTGCCAGCTTGGTCCTGCAACTTCTAGCGCTAGGGCTGCCACTCTTCACGCAGGTCATCATCGACAAGGTCGTGGTGCACCAGACCGAGAGTACGCTGATCGCCATCAGCATCGGCATGGGGATCTTCATGGCCGCGACGGCCATTCTGACCTGGGTGCGGCAATATTTGGTGCTGCATACAGGGAACCGCGTCGATGCGGTATTGGCCGCCACGGTCTTTGACCACCTCTTCAAACTGCCACCGCGCTACTTTCAGAACCGTCCCACGGGCGTGGTCGCAGCGCGTCTGCATGGAGTGGAGACAATCCGCGAATTTGTGAGCTCGGCAGCCGTGACGTTGATCTTGGATATCCCCTTTCTGCTAATTGCAGTAGCGGTGATGTTCTACTACGCGGTCCCTCTAACTCTCTTGGCTCTAGGGATTCTGGCCGTCATCGCATTGCTCTCCGCCTTGGTCGCGCCGATATTCCAGCGCCGACTGAATGAGCAGTTCATGCTCGGCGCGCGCAACCAGGCCTTCCTCACTGAATACATCGCAGGCTTTGAGACGGTGAAGAGTTTGCAATTCGAACCACAACTCAAGGCCAAGTACGCCGGCTATCTGGCCAGCTTCCTCCATTCAGGGTTTCGCACCAAGCAGATTGGCAATACTTATAACGTCGTGGCTTCCACGCTGGAGCAGTTGATGACGCTGCTAATCCTAGTGGTGGGCGCGTGGATCGTCATGCATCCGGCCACAGGTGGCAAGGGCGTGTTCACTATCGGCATGCTGGTAGCTTTCCAGATGTTCGCCGGCAAGCTTAGCCAGCCCGTGATGCGGCTGGTCGGGCTCTGGCAGCAATTCCAGCAGTCACGACTTGCCGTGGCGAGGCTAGGTGACTTGATGAACGCTCCCATCGAACCCTACAGCCTCACGCCGTCACGCAAAGGTCAAGGCAACGGACGCATCGAAATCGCGGGTGTCTCGTTCCGTTATGGACTCGACCGGCCGTTCCTCTACGAAAACCTCACCTTGGAAATCCAGCCCGGCAAAACGGTGGCGATCATGGGTCCTAGCGGTAGTGGCAAAAGCACGCTGGCCAAATTGCTACAAGGTTTTTACTGGCCCACCGAAGGGCAAATCAAGGTGGACGGAATCGACATCCGGCACCTGAGCGCCAATGAGCTGCGCGCCAATTTCGGCGTGGTGCCGCAAGAAACAGTGCTGTTCTCGGGGACCATCTACGAAAACTTGGCCATGGCCAACGCGCACGCCACATTTGAACAAGTGGCGCAGGCGTGCAAAATGGCCGAGATTCACGCGGCCATCGAGGCGTTGCCGCAGGGCTACCAGACGCCGATCGGCGAGCGCGGGGCGGGCTTGTCCGGTGGACAAAAGCAGCGACTCGCAATTGCGCGGGCCCTCCTGAAGCGACCGAAGGTGCTGATCTTCGATGAGGCCACTAGTGCGCTTGATGCGGGAACGGCCGAGCAGTTCGCACAGACCATCAACGCGCTGAAGGGCAAGGTGACGATGGTCTTTATTACCCACGCGATTCCCAAGGGCCTAAGGCTAGATGAAGTAGTTCATCTTGACGCGCGCGGCGCAAAGGCGATGCGTGCCGCCGCCACAGGGGAAGCAAGGCCCAGAAGTCGATTAAATGATAGCGCTAACCCCTAAGCGAGGCCAGTGTAGGAGCGTTCTCGTTCCGCCTGGAGCCTCATTGCACCCGCCGTCGCTCATCGCGTGAAACCTGCAAATGAAGACTCAGGTGATAGTCGAGAAACAGTCAGTCCGTACGTTATTCATGACGGTGTCCCATAAAACAGAGGGGAGGACTTACTACCTGAGCTCGATCTGCTGCGTTGCGCTGCTGCTGGCTAACGCACTATTCCCAGACCTCGCAAGCACCAGCCGCGGCGGTGCCGCTAAATGGATTGCGATCTGGGCCATCATGCCGATACTTTCATTCCTCTGGTATGTCCGCCTACGGCAGATGATCAATAGTGAGGCCGCAATTTCGAGGCTGCTACGAACTCTTCTCTTTCTTGCGCCCCTAGTGGTGCTCGTGTACTTCAACTATCAGCGAGCAAGATGAAGATCGGCACCTTATTAGTGAACGTTGCTAACATCAGCGCGATTACTCTGCCCATTGCGGGACACTTCGCGGGCCGCTTCGAGTACATGGAGCTGTTGCTCGTAAGTAGCTTGGTTACCCTGTCTACGACAATAGGCACCTCGGCATTTTGGGCGCGGCGATGCGGGCGGATTCTGGATCAGAACGTACCTGCCGAGAAGATAGCTGGGTTAAGAGCTGCAAGCCAGAAATGCCTAGGTGATTTGTGCCTTATACCGTCCGTCAATCTGCTGCCGGTATCGGACGGCATATGGGCAACGTCCGTCAGGCGCCATGGAGCTACCGTAAGAGCCGCGCTCGCTTCTTCAGAGGACGGTCTGCACTTCGTCATAGGTGCGCTCTCGCTACTGGGGATGTACGTCGGCCTCTCCGGAGACTTCGGAATCGCATTCGCTCGCCTCGCAGAGCGCACTGGGGGAGTGGCTGTAATGCAGGCGTTGATCGTCAGCGCCTCAGCTTGGGCATCGATGGTCTTTTTATTCGGGGGATTCTTCCGTCTTTTCGCAAACAGGAGGAGCATGTGACTGCAGGACAAGCGTACTTTTACTTCAATAACGGCGTGGTTGCAGTCCGCGCGGGCCCCGAAGCCATGCAGGCGCTACGAAGCATCGCCGACGACGTTGCGACCAGGCTGAATGAGCTCAAAGATGTTGCTGATCAAGCAGATTTGCTACTCAAAGAAGCCCAAGCCGTCATCGACGCCGCAGCAGGCTCGGATCGCTTGCTCGATTCAGTCACTGCCGTTGGCGCGGTCGGCTTTGGCATAGGACTAGGGGCTGCCATCGGGGGAACAGGAGTAATTGCCGTCGCAGGTGGTCTCGCAGTTGGCGCCGCTGGCGACTTCCTTTACAGGGAGGCGATAACGGCCGCGAAAGGAATAGGGCAAAGAGCTGGAGAGGCGGCGTTTGACCTTTGGGGGCCGCAGGCCCGATTCGACCCAATAGTGCGCCGCCCAGGAGCTCCAACATCGCCGCCGACATACAGGATCGTCTACATCGATCCCCTTGCCATTGATCTGGACGGCGACGGAATTGAAACCCTCGGCATCAATGGTCCGTCGACAGTGATGTTCGACCATGATGCAGACGGACTCCGTACCGGAACCGGCTGGCTGAAGTCGGATGATGCCTGGCTCGCCCGAGATCTGAACGGTAATGGTCAGATTGATAGCGGTGCCGAGCTGTTCGGCGACCAAACACAGCTTCCCAACGGTCAAAAGGCAACATCCGGCCTTGCCGCATTAGGCGCACTCGACTCCAACGGTGACCAAAGGATTGATGCACAGGACGGTGCCTTTGCAGAACTCAAGATTTGGCAGGACCTAAACCAAAACGGTTTGACGGAGTCAGGCGAACTCAAGACGCTGTCAGAGGCCGGGCTCACTGAGATCGGCCTGCAACCCAACGCGCCGACCAATGGCAACCTTATTCAGGTGGATGGAGGGCGCTATAACGCGAGCAGTGCAGTAAACGTCACGCATGCGGACGGCAGCGTGACCACGGCCGTCGATCTCAGTACCGTACAGGATGGTTTCTACAGCCAGTACGGTGAGCCCGTTGCAGTACCTGAAAGCTTGATGGGGCTCCCCAGCCTCAAGGGGATGGGACGTTTGCGGGACTTGCGCGAGGCAGCTGCGCTTTCGCCCGCGCTTGCAGAGTTGCTTGCCCAGTACGCTACTGGGACGCGTGCTCAGCAAAAGGCGCTCATTCAAGAGTTGCTAACTGAGTGGGCCAAGACAGATCCCCTCTTCCAGCAACCGGTGCTCGAGGACAGGTACTCGTGGGGACTACGGACCCTGGACTCGCCTAATGTCATCTATGTCAGGCGCAGCCAAGCGGCAAGTCTGACCAGCTTTCTCCAGCCGCCGACACCGGTGACGGTTGAAGCGGACTTCGCACGCGACGTGCGGGTGATGGATGCACTGCGGGGCACCGTCTCAGGCGTGTTTTTCGCAAGAAGCGGCATCAATTGGCGCGCAGAGTATCAGGAGCAGACCACGGCGATCGAAGAGGCCCTCTACGACAGCCTGCTCTCTCAGACTCGCCTGAAGCCGTATTTGGATGCTATCGAGATGAACATCGACGATAGCGGCGTTCGCTTCGATTTCACGGCGCTCAATGTGCTGATGGACACGAGGTATCGGAGCGATGCTAAGGAGACCACGCTGGACCTCGCGGAACTGGTCAAGACACAAGGCTCCAGTTTGATCGAGCTGGGTTGGCAGGGCGCAACAGAAAAGCTGCGCGGCTGGGTGGATGCCTATTCTGCTGATGCCCAGTTCCAAGCAGAACTGCAATCTTTAGGCGTCAAGCTGCTAGGAGGCGATAGCCGTGGAACGGCTAAAGCCGATATCCTGCTCGGCAAGGCTACGTGGGATCAGCTTACCGGTAGAGAAGGTGGCGATGTTCTAGACGGCGGAGCAGGCAACGACATGTTGTCTGGTGATGCCGGCGATGACGTACTTCTGGGTGGTCAAGGCAACGACGCGCTGTATGGCGGTGCCGGCAATGATCTGCTCGATGGCGGATCGGGCGACGACCTGTTGCGCGGCGGCTTAGGTAGTGATGTTTACCTGTTCGGACGGGGCAGTGGGCGCGACTACATCAGCAATCGGCCGAACGATGGCGCGCCGCATGTGGCGGAGAGCGACGCGGCCAGCACCGCGGACGTGTTGCGCTTCAAGGAGGGCATTCACGCTTCCGATTTGCAGGCGACCCGCCAGGGTGACGATCTGGTCCTAAAGATCCGGGGCGCCGCCGATGAGGTGACTTTGGGCGGATTCTTCCAGGGCAACGTCATCAATCACAGCGTCAGTGTTGATCTGATTGAGTTTGCCGACGGTACTGTCTTCACTGATGCGGACCTGAGCGCAAGGCTCTACGCCGGGAGCGAAAGCAACGACACGCTCTACGGCACGGAAGCCGCCGAGGTCATGAACGGCGGCGCTGGCGCCGACGCGCTGTATGGCGCCGGTGGGGCCGACACGCTGTTGGGCGGCTCGGGCGCGGACTACCTGCGTGGCCAGGGCGGCACCGACACGCTGGACGGCGAGGCTGGCAACGACACCATGCAGGGTGGCACGGGCAGCGACGTGTATCTGTTCGGCCGGGGTGACGGCAACGACCTGCTGCGCAACCAGCAGCGGGACTTCACCTAC